>JANPKH010000198.1:0-10461 GCA_031425935.1 Gammaproteobacteria bacterium
CGGCTACAAGGCAACTTTAAAAGACTCTTAAAATCCGAAGTGAATATTTTTAGTTTTCTTAGTTATATTTTGGTGCCTTCGGTAGCAAAGGTTTTCGCAAGTAGGTTTTAACGTTCGGCGGATTTTGCAAAAGCACTATTCTGATCTACTCTTAGCTTTAACGTTTAATGTTTTTAATCTAATTTTGTTTTTATTAAATTCAGGCTAAGTTTTTTCTCTAACATTTCTTGTTTGTAACGTGAGCATTGCTGGGGACGTAAAAACAATGCTCACTTTAAGTAAGCTACCGTAAAAACGTACCGCTAGTCCCTATTTTACCTGTCCCGTTAAGTACATAGATTCCCGCAGAATAAGCAACAACATTAAAGCTTATGCGGTTATTGTTAACGGCGATGCTGTTGCCTGTCACGGCGTCTCTATAGGTTCCGTTACGCACTCCATTTACGGTAATAGATTGAGCATTGTTGCCCGCTAAACCTACCACCGCATAACTCCCTTCACCGGATAGATCTCGAACGAAGCTCATGCCTGAACTCCATTCATTGACCTGCGTGCTTGCGGCTTTCTGTAGAGCAGGAACAGCAGCACGGATAAGATTCAAGCGTTTAATATGCTGATAAAGCGGGTGACTTTGTGTAGTGGCTAGGTCATCCAACGCGGGGCCAAAGTAGGCGCGTCCGGTTTGGTCGATAGTATCGCTATTGCCAGAAATATCCTGCGCTAATCCACCTTGGAACATCACTTCTTCCCCGTAGTAAAGCGCGGGAATACCACGGTTAGTCCAAAGTAGGTTATAGGCGATGGCCGCATTGCCAATTTCGCCACCGTAACGGTATTTAAAATCGTTGTCTGGGCCCACGTCGTGGTTTTGGAAAAATGTTACTAATTGAGTTGCATCACCGTAAACCCAATCCATTGCTAAAACGCCACCAATCCCACCGAAATTACCACGGGTAACGTTGTCGCGAAAGGTAGAGAAAACGGAGAAATCCAACACTGAAAAACCAGAGTCGCTACCAGCTCGAGGGTCTGCAGGATTATTAGTTGTATTCGTATACCACCAAGGACGAATTACCGCGCTGGCATTGTCGTTGGCAATTTCAGATCCAAAACCAGTACCTTTTACTAAGTTTTCACCGAATACAAACAGCCCGGGTTTGTAACTCTTCCAATTGTTCACATAGGTGAGCAGTTCATTGCGTTCGATGTGTTTGACGGTATCCAACCGAATAGCATCTACACCCATATCTAAATACATACGGATAGCACCATTCATATAATCTTTTACATTTTGGCGTTCAGTCGCGAGATCGATAGTGTCGCCCGCCAAATGTTTACGTTGCAGAGACAGTGGATTTTCCCAATCACCACCGGCGATAAAACCATCCAAGTGATACCAGTTGGGATCCAAAGTCGTCGCATCAATTCCAAAGAAACGATTCGGGTTATAGCCGGCTTTAGGCACACTGATACCCGTTTGAGGATCAACGAGAGGCACAGTGCCATTGGCATCTGAACTATGACGGTCACGGAACCAAGCAGGTGCGACAGAGTTGTCGTTGTCATCGCGAAACTCGCTTTTATAATCGCCTATGTTACCGAGATAAGGCCCATTAACAGCTTGACCTTGAGTGCCACCGGCCGGCACGTAATATTTAATCGGTAGATGATCGATCCACACTTTATTGCGCAGACCGTATTGGCTGCTGTGATTGATCACCACGTCTTGAATAACTTTTAAGTTCTTTGCGTGAGCGGCATTAATAAAGTCTTGATAGCTTGCATCGGGAGATTCCAAGCGGGGATCAACTTTATAGAAATCGTAAGTGTGATAACCGTGATAATCCAAACCGGAACGGTTCTCTACCGGCGGAGTAATCCAAATCGCGGTAAAACCGAGATCCTTAATGTAATCAAGTTTTTGAATTAGCCCTTTAAAATCGCCGCGCCAATGAGGATCACCGGCTTTGTACCGATCGCGATTATAATAATTGTTGTTGCTGTCGCCATCGTAAAAACGGGCAGTTAGTAGAAAATAAATAGTTTCTTTACGAAAATCACCGCCAACAATACTAGGCCTAGAGCTAACTGCGCTCGAGCTAGTGGCCATGGAGCTAACGAAGGTAATAGAACTGACGGAGCTAGTTGTAGATGAACTAATTACAGAAGAACTAATATTTGAAGTACTAGAATTTATCGCGGTGACACTAATTGCTTTAGTCGATGCATTAAAACAAATTGAATAAAGTGAATTCGCTGCGACACGACTATCCGTTTGCGGATAGCTTTCATTCCAATTCGCAAAACGATCTATTTTAAAACGTGGATCTGTATTGACTCCGCCAAACTGCTGTTGCGTACAATAAAGCCCATTATTCAAGCTCAGAGAGGTTGCACCCCAATTGTTGGGTGTACCGCGAAAATACCAAGTGTCAGCAGCAACACTGCTTGCTGGTCTAGAGCTGGATGCAATATTGCAGCTGTTAACAATCCGCATGTTAATGGCTTTAGTGCTGATGGTAAAATCAATGATGTAAGACGAGTTTGCGTTTACAGCGTAATCATTATTCGGATAACTTTGATTCCAATTTCCAAAGCGATCTATTTTAAAACGTGGGCTCGTACTGGCTGCACCAAAAGTTTGGCAGGTCGATACTTTATCACTAGAGACTTGCGTCATAGCGGTTGTTGACCAATTATTGGAGGTGCCGCGGAAAAACCAATCGGCGTGAACAAGAGGAGAAAACAAAAGAACAGCGACAAGCGCTAGCTTGCTAGAAATAGGCATATGAACCTCAAATTAACGTTATTGTTATTGAAAAAAATTGTTATCGAAAGAAATATTGATATCGAAAGAAATGTCATCGCAAAAAGCGATAGGACTGTGTGTTCACAACATTAACTAAATGACAATAATCAACGCTGACAACATCGAGAAAAATAAAAAATTATTATTTTAATTAATTTGTTTTAGTGGAACGGTATTCATAAAAAAGTAATATCGATTTACGCTAAGGCTAGCGCGAGATAATCCTACTAACAAGAACTGCATACGTATGCAGCAAGTGAATACGTATGCAGAAGAAGTGATTTCTCTTCTTATCTGTAGATTTTTACAAGTAAATTCTTAGCTGACAGGCAGAGCCGCTTTATTAATGGCCGACTTTAGTACAAACGACGAATGAACCCCACTAACACATTCTATCCGAGTGAGTTTTTGCAGAAAAAAATGCTGATAAGCTTCCATATCCTTTACGATGACCTTCAGTCGGCAGACTGTCCTGTTATCAGATGGCACTCAGTAACATTGAAGCTATGTGCAAAAAACTTATTCCTTAGCAGAAGCATTTGAAGGGTTAAATCTACATCGGTTAGAGGCGAATATTCAGCCGGAGAATTTTGCATCAATTCGTCTTGTTTCAAATGCTGGATTCATAAAGGAAGGTTTTTCGAAAAATTATTTAAGAGTAGGTGGGTATGAGTGGAAAGATCATGAGCGTTGGACTATTGTAAATCAAACTTGATTAGAGCTGAAAAACTGATAGCAAAACGATCAAAAAACCGTTCCGGTTCGTTCACTGGATATTTTAAGTGGCGGCTTTGCTGCGCAAAAGTAATCCGTAAACCCCTAAAAACTACCGATGCCGACTGGCGTTTAACTCGTTAAGTAAAAGGAAACTCCATTGGACATTGAAATATTTATAGTTAGCTCGGATGAAGACATTAATTCATGTTTTCCTGTATTTAATGAGCTCAGGCCGAAATTAAATTTTCAAGATTTTCTACCTCAAGTTAGAAGACAAGAAACTCAAGCATATAAAATTTTGGCGCTGCGGCATGAGGGCATTATTAAAAGTGCGGCGGGGTTTCGTCTGTGTGAATTTTTAGCTTGGGGTAAAGTGCTTTATATTGATGACCTTACTACTTTGCAAGAGGCAAGGAATAAAGGTTATGCAAAGATGTTGCTAGATTGGCTCATTGCACATGCTAGAGAATCCGGTTGTAACGGTGTTCATCTAGATACGGGTTATTCACGTCACGCAGCGCATCGTGTTTACTTACAAAATGGTTTTCAACTTAATTGTCATCATTTAGCTTTAGAGTTTTAAAAAGCAGAACAACTTACCGGCGACTGTGGTGCCAACATTTAAATTTATGCATGGCATCATTCCTTTTTATCTCCCTCCATTAAGTTAGAGTTAGTTTGTAACGCTAACGGTTCCATTATTTTTCTAACTCCGATTATTTACGTGCTCAAACGAACTGAAAGGCTGATTCAACTGCTGTTAACTAACCATTTTAAAATCTACCCATAAATTTTTTCGTCATACTGATCGTCTTCGAAATATAGGCTGAGTCCGAGAGTGTGGTTAATTACCACGCTTTGTGCAGCGGATATATTTTGATCGCTCAACATTAAAGGATCTTATGAAAACTGCAGTCTCCTTAGAATCGCAAAAGACAGCTGTAATGCCGAACCCTAATGTAATAGCTCGCTTTTTACGTTGGTTAGGTGCGCGTGAGTTATCAGTTTTACTAGTGCTATTCGCGCTGATGGGTTCCCTTTGGGTTTTTATGGAGCTTGCTGATGAGGTGAGAGAAGGCGAAACCGGTGATTTTGACCGAATTATTTTGTTGAGTATGCGTAATGCTAATGACCTCAGCGACCCAATTGGCCCACGTTGGGTTGAAGAAATTGGCCGTGATTTGACCGCGCTGGGTGGCAACGCGGTGCTGACCCTACTCACGCTAGCGGTAGTTGGCTTCCTGATTTTGGAAGGGAGGCGCCGGGTAGCGGTAGTATTGGTAGTTGCGACGCTGGGAGCCTTGAGCGTTAGCACGCTGCTTAAGTATTCGATTGATCGCGATCGTCCTCACCTCGTTCCCCATCGTTCAGTGGTTTACACCGCTAGTTTTCCCAGCGGCCACTCAATGCTAGCGGCAAGTACCTATCTCACCATGGCGGCGTTACTGGTGCGGGTTCATCGAAACCGGCGAATTAAGGCGTACATTTTGTTGGTCGCGATTGTGACGACCATCCTTGTTGGGGTTAGTCGAGTTTATCTCGGGGTACATTGGCCGACTGATGTACTCGCCGGCTGGACCGCAGGCGCTGGATGGGCGCTTCTATGTTGGCTACTTGCACGATGGCTGCAACTCCATGGCGCGGTTGAAAATGAAAATGGCACCACTATTAATTCGGTAGCTGAAGGTAATGACCAGTTTGATTAATCAACGTCAAGATGAGGGCTTTGTAAAACGGGCTCAACTAAAATGTGCGCTTATCCGGCCAGGAGCAATAGATGAATACAATTGTAGATGCAACAAAATTTAAAACCTTGGCAAAAATGGGCTACTCCGCGCGCGGTGCGGTTTATCTGGTGATTGGTGGTTTGGCCGTATTGGCCGCCATCGGTGAAGGCGGACGAACTACCGATAGTAAAGGGGCCATCGTCGAAATCATGCGCCAACCGTTTGGGACCTCTCTGCTAGTGCTTTTGATAGTTGGTTTGTTCGGCTATGTTATTTGGCGCCTCACCCAAGCGATCAAAGACACAGATTCGCATGGTTCCTCGGTAAAAGGTTTGGCAGTGCGTGGGGGGTTACTTGCGAGTGCTGTCAGTCATGGGTTATTAGCAATATGGACGATAAAACTTCTGCTCGGCAGCAATGATCGCTCGCACGAAACTGAGCGCTTCCTTGCGACGGATATCGGTCAGGTCGTTATCGGGCTTGCCGGTATTGCCTTTATTGGTGCGGGGCTAGCGCATATTTACAAGGGTTGGACCGCCCGTTTCGAACGTTACATGAACATTCCCAGCGATAAAAACCAGTGGGCCAGGCCGCTTTGCCGCTTTGGACTTATTGCGCGTGGTATTGTCTGGTGCATCGTCGGCTGGTTCTTCATAACCTCGGCATTATTTGCTAATAATGGGAAAGTAAAAGGAATGGTTGATGCGTTGGAGCTATTACGAGCTAATACCTACGGTAATTGGGTGTTCGGGATTGTGGCGGCAGGGCTATTCGCTTTCGGCCTCTACAGTTTGTTAGAAGCTATGTATCGTAGGATCGACATAGATTTCAGATCCGAACCGGTGGCAGAAAACGGGGCTACCGCCAGCGCAATTGCAAGGTTGAAAAATTATGTCAGTTAGTGTCAATGCGCTGTTAATAATCAACCCCAATAGCCGCAAGGGAGCAGAAGCCGATATCACTGAAGGCGTCCAGTTATTAGAGTCCGCCGGTTTTGTACTGATTAAGGCCGAATCCAAAAGCGCTGATGACACTGCGCGACTTATTGATAAACATCACAAAGATATCGAGCTGGTTATTATTGGCGGTGGTGACGGCTCAATCAACTCTGCCGCCGCCGCGTTGTATCGTAACAATTTAGCACTCGCGATACTGCCTTTGGGTACAGCCAATGATTTAGCTCGCTCCTTGGGTCTACCTACTGATTTGCTCGAGGTATTTAGAATAATCGCGGCGAATAAGCGTCGTAAAATCGACTTGGGTAAAGTTGATGGCCATTATTTTTTTAACGCCGCAAACATCGGTCTTGGCGTGCGTGTTACGCGGGAACTGACACCGGAAATCAAGAAGCACTGGGGAGTTTTTAGCTATCTACGCGCAGCCTTTGCCGCTTTTAAAACTAATCGCGAATTTCGCGCGACTATCATCGTAGATGGCGCTCGGCACAGCATGAGATCGATCCAGTTAGCGATTGGCAACGGACGTTTTTACGGTGGCGGAAATATCATTGATGAAGACGCCGCAATTAATGATGGTCTACTTAAACTTTACAGCTTGCCACCGCAATCTATGTGGGAACTTTTGCGCGTGGCACCTTGGTTACGAGCAGGAAAACAGCGCCAATTAGAACGCACCTTTACCGCTGTTGGGCATCGGATTGAAATCACTACTGCTCCTAACCGCGACGTTTACGCTGACGGGGAACCAGTGAGTAAAACTCCTGTAGTATTCGAAATTATTCCCCGCGCATTAAACGTTGTTTGTGTGGAGCCCGCAGGGCCCAATTCGGCAGCGTGAACCTTCATAGGTAATGTGAAACATTAAAAACTTTGGAGAGATTGCATATGAATTTTTTTCGCACTGAAGGTCAAGCTGCCCTCAATACTCTGCTTGTAGCAGCGCGCGAAACTCTTGATCACTACCGCGACGTCGCAGAGCTGGTTGAAACACATCTTGGACAAATATTTCGTGGCATTGCCGCGCAAAGGCGAGGGCTCATTCATCGCCTTGAGGATGCAGTGAGAGCGTCGGGAGATTTACCGGCAGTGCCGGACCCAGATAAAGAAGCAGCTGTGATGTTACTCCACCACGTTGCGGCACTTATTAAACCCCATTACGCTGGCGATATTATTGAGCAACGTGTCGAGGGCGAGAAAAAACTTGCTGATCTTGTTGCTGCGGCGCAAGCCACTGAACTAGATGCACCACCCACTGTTCTGTTAAATGATTTTGCGCAGCATATTTCTGAGACTATCACGCAGCTGCAATCGAGGCCTACGCAAGTTATTGCTCAGGAAGAATAGCGAAATTTTTTTGTTGCTGCGTTTGGTTTTGTGATCATTCTGTTTCCAACGGCGCTATTGGCGAATAGCTTTAGTGGTTAGATGGCGTTTAGTTTTGCAATGAAAGTATAGCGTGAGAAAGTATCGTATTATTGCTAGTTGTGTGGAGTTGTTATGAAGTTTAGAAGAAATTTTTTACCCGTTTTTTATTGCCTTAGCCTAGTTTCCTGTGCACAAGCACCAAAACCTTCAAATGTTGAATCTAAAATAACACACGAAAAAATATTAGTTACAGAAAACACGGCAGAAAAAATTGCTGATGTACCTCCTGCGCAATTACCGCAGCCACTCATAATTACAGAAACTGAATTTTTAGCATGCATCACCGTATTGTCAGAAAAAGCGAAGGCTGCAGGAATTTCTAACCCAACTATTACTGACCGTCTGGCTAAAGCTAAATTCAATAAACGTGTGATTGAATTGGATCGTCAGCAACCAGAATTTTCAACAACTTTTGCTGATTATTTTAATCGTCGCGTTACTGATCAGCGCGTGGCGCAGGGTCAAGCCCTGATGATAAAGCATCGCGTTTTACTTGATCAGGTTGTAAAACAATATGGTGTGCCAGCATCTTACCTTTTGGCATTTTGGGGGCTTGAAACAAACTACGGTAGCAATTTTGGAAATATACCCGTGGTTGATTCCTTGGCGACTTTAGCTTGCGATACGCGCAGAAGTGATTTTTTTACTGGCGAATTAATATCGGCATTGCGCATGCTTGATGAAGGCATTGTCTCGCCTGATAAAATGGTGGGTTCATGGGCTGGTGCTATGGGCAATTTTCAATTTATGCCTTCAGCATTTTTACAGCATGCATTGGATTATGATGGCGACAACAAACGCGATTTGTGGAATAGCACGTCGGATGCTATGGCGTCTGCGGCGAAATTTTTACAAAGCCTTGGTTGGCAGACGAGGGACCCTTGGGGTCGTGAAGTTAAATTGCCGATTGATTTTCCCTTTCTGGAAGCAGGCTCAAAAATTAGTAAGCCGCTCTCTGAGTGGAGTAAGCTTGGCGTAAAGTGTGCCGATAATACGCCGCTACCACAGACTGATGTGAACGCCGTGTTGCTAGTGCCATCGGGCTATCAAGGCCCCGCTTTTTTGCTTTACGATAATTTTAATGTGATCATGCGTTGGAATCGTTCCGAATATTATGCGCTCGCTGTCGCTAACCTTGCTGATCGAATTGCAGGCGCCGAAAAACTTGTGCAACCGCCACCGGAAAATGCGCCGCGTTTGCGTCGCGAGCAAGTGATAACACTGCAAGAGCAACTTAATCAAAAAGGGTTTAACGTCGGTACACCCGATGGTGTTTTCGGGCCCGGAACTCGTCGCGCCGTCAGCGAATTCCAACATCAACAAGGATTGGTGGCCGATGGCTTTCCAGAGAAAAAAGTTCTTGGTTTGCTCGGCGTGAATATTGATCCTGTTGAACATTAATTATTGCAAAGTCGTGTTGGCTTGTGATGCTTACTTCTGTTGAGAAACTAATTTATATGAATTTGGAAAAGTCGAAAAAACGTATCGTAAAGAGAGCTAAAATGGGGTTTCAGGGTTACCCTAAAATTTCGTTTTCTTACTATGGAAAAACTAACACTCACGCAAGCGAAGTGTTGGTGGAATTTGTTTTAGAGGAGGGTGCTGAAATACAAATTGAAAGGTTTTCTAGTAAAATCGATGTGCGAGAAGATGAAACAATTCAGTCAACACTTGTAAAAATAATAGAACGTTCGGCTGCTAAAACTGTTTTACAAACAGAAGGCGTTTCTGTTATTGCATGAGGTGCATTAGCGCATCGCACTGACAAATCGTATTAGTAAATATATTGGGCCTGATAAATTTATCAGGCCCAATATATTCATTTCGTTATCTGCCAACGAAAGCGGTGAAAAGCTATGATTAGGTAACCAGTTCGGGTTGATTCCGGTGCGCCGAATGAAAATCAGCTGAGGGATATTGCGACACAATAATGGATTTAATTTCTTCTTCTTGCTCGTGAGATACGTCGACTATCAGTAGTAGTTCGCCGCGTTTAATTGCATCGTCAAATTGCTCAAGTTGAGAGTTAGGAACGCTCACGCCAATCAGCCCGCCAGCCCAGGCTCCAATACCAGCTCCGGTGATTGTCGTTGCTAATATCGCGCCCCCGGCGAGAGTTAAACCGAGAGGAGGGAGCGCAACCGCCACTAATCCAGCAAGCATGCCTGATAGGCCACCGACTGCTGTTCCTCGCGTCAAAGCCGCCATTAAATCGCTCTTCTGTGTAATTTCTGCTTGGGGTAGATTCTCCAAGGAAACATCCCGGTTCGCTATAACATGTATGTTTTGCCAATTAATATGTGCAAGCAATAAATTATCTACGACACGTTTGGTTAAGATTGCATCAGGAAGAAGAACATAAATATGTTTCATAAATTTCCCCGGTTCAAAACGATTATTAAGGTAAACACCTGTTAAATTTAAGTCCGAAATCGGATTCTGTCTGTTCGCTACGGCACATGAATTACACGACAGCTACCGGCGGAGGTGACGTTTTTATTTAGTTAAAAATTATATCCACTTAAAAAATTAATTAGCCTTAAAAAATGCCAAAGCTGAGACAGCTACAACTTAGAATATTTGGATATCGTGAGGTGCTGGCAAATGAATGATTTAAACTTAAGCTGGCAGCAATCGTCGCAAATCTGTCGTCTGCTTGGTAAGCTTGCCGCCTTGCTTTTATAGGGTTCCCCCATGACCGATTTCCCCATGCATCCGTACCCCTGGCAATTGCCTGAATGGCAGCAGCTTAATCAACAAATAACCGCTAATAAGTTACCTCACGCTTTGTTATTTGCTGGCACAAAAGGTATCGGCAAGCGGC
>JANPKH010000199.1:0-6943 GCA_031425935.1 Gammaproteobacteria bacterium
AACACAAAGCCGTTAAAACGCTTGTCGCCTCACATACTCGTCTCATAAAAATAGTAGACAAAGAAATTACTTCGCTCAATGAAAAACTTGTCAAAGCAGTGGCCGAGGTAACGGAATGGCAACGCACTTACGAAATACTCAGCTCTACGCCAGGCATTGGTGACGGCGTTGCATTTACCTTACTGGGTGAGCTGCCTGAGCTTGGTAATTTATCCGCAAGAAAAATTAGCGCACTCTGTGGACTCGCACCGTTCAACAAAGATAGCGGTGCAATGAAAGGCAAACGACGTATTAAAGGTGGCAGAGCACCGATACGAACCATGCTCTATATGGCGATGATGTCAGCTATTCAGCATAACCCAATTATTAAAAAGTTTTACCAAAAGCTGGTAGCAAGTGGTAAACATAAAAAAGTCGCGCTAACCGCCTGCATGCGCAAAATGGTAACCATTTTAAATGCCATGGTGCGCGACAATCAGGAGTGGAAAATGAATTAAATTTGTATTGCAGGAGTTGACTTTGGATCACAGTCGCTTGTTATGCATTATTTTTACAGCCACTCTACAGTTTTTATGAACCAAGTAGTAAATAAGAAGCGAACTCTAAATTTTTTACGCGATTTACTTCCTGCGTTTTGATAGATTAAAGAAAAATGATTTTTGTGCATTTCCACTTTCTCAAAATCAGCATTATTTTCTAAGCACCATTTTTCACCTACCATATTCACCGCACGCTTAGTAAGCCTAAAGTCAATTATTGAAAATATAGCTATTGGTAGAATAAGAAATCCAATACCTCCAACTATGTTGAATAGCAGCCTAACCTCATTATTCATTTCCAAAGGGACTACTGCTTTAATGAGAATAAACATTATTCCGTATAAAAATATAACTATTAGTGGTGCCATTCTCTACCTGTGCATAGCTTTAAGCTCATTGGCGCTCATTTCTTTCTGGATACTGCATAACGTGAAGGTAAACGGCGCGCCGCTAGGCGCGTCCAACGAAGGCGCAACGCGCTGTAGTGTGTTTGACCGCCTTGTTAAATTTCTTTGTACGGGCACCATTTCAAAAATAAACGCATTTTAAAGCAAGCAATTAAAAGCATAGAGCTCAACAAATACTTGGCTAACCTAAGAATGTAAAGATAGTACCTACAACCATTAACCAGTAGCCACACCGATATAAATTTGCATGTAGATTTGACATTTTTCTGTGCCAAATGAAAACCTAACACCATTAGATAGTACTGAAATTTTAGCAATAAGGAATAGCGAAAACCCAATAGCGACAAGTAGCAACGAATACGGATTTGGCACTACACCTTTAATAATATTTGAAACACATGATAGAGCGACAAGAATTAGTAAAAAACATATTGCCGTTTTACCAAAAAAAGAAAACTCATTCTCACGGAACATATTTTTCTCACTGCCAATTTAACGAATGTTATGGACTCCCCCACCTTAACAAACAGCACCGTGCCATTGTAAAGTTAGCTCTCAACTCAAAAACCAGCGGGAGATTTTTATGAATCTTACAACACTTGGTATCGATTTGGCGAAAAGTTCTTTCAGCATTGTCGGGATGGATAAACACGGCAAAGTCGTACTGCGTAAAACACTGAAACGTTCGCAGCTGTTGCCGTTTATTGCGCAATGCCCACCGTGCCTGATTGGAATGGAGGCCTGTAGTGGCGCGCATTACTGGGGCCGTGAATTTGAAAAGCTCGGGCATCGTGTTGGGATTATTGCTGTTAAATTTGTCGCACCCTTCCGCAAGGCCGGTAAAAATGATAACAACGATGCCGAAGCCATTTGCGAAGCCGTTACTCGCGCAACGATTTGGTTTGTACCGGTAAAAACAGCGGATCAACAAGCGGTACTGTGCGTTCATCGCGTACGTCAGGGATTGGTGAGTGAGCGCACCGCGCTGATTAATCAGTTGCGGGGTTTACTAGCAGAGTTCGGTCTTGTACTACCGAAAGGTCGTTATCCCGCACAACGAGAAATACCTTTGTTACTCGAAGATGCGAACAATGGCTTGCCACCGTTAGCGCGACAAATGATTGCCAACCTGTGGGAGCGCATCAAAATCGCGAGCGAACAAATACTTTCCTATGATCGCGAACTGGCAAAACAAGTACGACACAATCCTGTTGCAAAAAGGTTGATGACAATTCCGGGTGTGGGTGAACAAATCGCAACCGGTGTTTGTGCAAGCGTTCCTGATCCAACACTGTTTAAAAATTCACGGCAATTTGCAGCATGGCTAGGCCTGGTACCTCGACAATTTACCACGGGTGGCAATATTCGTTTAGGTCGAATCACCAAGCAGGGAGATCGCTATTTGCGAATGTGTTTGGTGCATGGCGCAAGAGCGGTTGTAGCCAACTTAAAAGACAAGCAAGATAAAATAAGTTGCTGGGTGCGTGAATTAATTCATCGACGTGGATATTTACGTGCAGTCGTTGCACTGGCGGCGAGAAATGCACGGACCATTTGGACGCTGATGGTGAAACAGGAAGACTACAAAATCATCGCAATATAAACGCGCTTGAAGGAAATAAAAATCACATTCAACAGCAGGAAGAAAAAATGAAAAACAAAAAGCGGTAATCAGTAAAAGCAAAAACAGTGTTAGTCACACCACCGAGTCCTGCGAAGGCAGTCGATGACAATCAGGTCAGACCGGGGAAGCCAAAGCCTGTTTAGCTCGGAGATCGAAAAAGATCGTCTAACGAATAAGGCAGCTTCCAGCGAATACTCATCTTGGTTCTGGCAATTTTTTTTGCTAACAGTAAACCGAATGTAGAGGTGCAGTCTCATACTTGAAAGTCAAAAACGGCTCTAGCTTGACAATCGGGGGAGTCCATGTAGCCGAGCTAAGCGGCAGTTTTTAAGTTGCGGTTTTGTGGGATACTTTTGCGCAGCAAAACCACAAAACTGCGACTTAAAAACTGTCCAGCAGCCGAAGGTTGCGGTGCTTGAGCGATTTGTTAGAGTACGCTTACTAGGCACAATATAACAGCGACGAAATTTTCAAACTGATGCAGTGCTCTAGCTACCCCAACAAACAAAAACACAGTTTGATGTACAACCCATTGCTTTAATAAATTCTTTTTCGTTAAAGCCTTCAAGAGCAAGCATAAACTTTAAAGCTTCTTTTTCTCCGATAGCTCCTTGAGGAAAGCTACATACACCTGATTTAGATGTGAGCACGAACCATACATCAGCCCCCCAAGGGCCAGAATCATTGGTAATTACTTCAATTTTTTCTAAAGTACGTAACGAAGCTTCACGCACTTCGCCTTCTGGGTATTTTGCAGTCACTAATTCTTCATTAATTTCAACGATGATTTGGCGCTCAGGCCACGCCCTGGCCTCTCGCTCTTTCATTCGTTCTTTCAACCAAAGAAATATTTTATTTAACATGTTTACTCTAACGTTAAGTTCAGCGGCAGTATTTAAGGCGATTTTTTATGGAATACTTTGCGAAGCAAACCATAAAAAGGCGACTTAAATACTGTCCAAGGAGCGCAGCGACTGATGCTGGAACGCCTTGTTAGGCATTAATTTAAGTGCACATAATTCGCTTAGCAGCTCTTTTTAAAAATTTAATAGCAAAAAAGCTATTAACCTTAGTACAAAGATTTAAAGCTCCTTCCATTTCACAGTATGCCCAAAACCAACAGCGGACTCTGCTTCTTTTGTAGCTTCTTCAATTGATGCAAAACCCACGCTGCCAGCATTATAAACACCGCGTTGAGTTGTTGAACCATACTCCAAATAATAAGTGTCCTGTACTGTGTCATTAGCAAACTCTGGTGAATCTTCATAGTCACCAGTGCCGTAGCGTACTTTGCTGTAAATGATTCGGATGTCACACTCAACTAATTCGTTGTATAAAAACGTTCCTTTTTTTACAGTATTGAATTCACGATTCTGTTTTTTCATGCTTTGCCTAACGTGAAGGTAAACGGCGCGCCGCTAGGCGCGTCCAACGAAGGTGCAACGCACCGTAGTGTGTTTGACCGCCTTGTTATGCATTTTAGTTTTCTACTTGGCATTTCCATTCTTTTGGCGGACACCGGCTACATTCTTTCCCGAAGGAATTTCTGTTTCCTGGCTCACACGCACCACCGCAATACATGAGTATTTGACCATTTTCATTATTTATATAAACCAGCTCTCCGTCTAGATCTGCGTCGCAATCAATTTTTACGATACCTCCACATATTTCCGGCGTATGGCACGCAGCATACTTTTTTGAGATTTTTGAACTTACTTTAATAAAGTTGATGGAGTGCGACTTTTCAGGGGCTTTGTCTGTGAGATATTTTGTTTGGCATGAGGGTAACAATGCTAGCGAAAACAAAAAAATAATAAATTTCCGGTACATATTTTTTGTTACTCCAGGACTGCATAACGCCGAGTTCAGCGGCAGTTTTTAAGTTGTGGTTTTATGGAATACTTTTGCGCAGCAAAACCATAAAGCCGCGACTTAAAAACTGTCCAGCGTAGGCACGAAGTGCCGAAGCGGTGCTGCAACGATTTGTTAGGCATTACCACAGTTATTTTTAACTTGTTCTTCAAGTTTTTCTATTTCTTCAGACATGCTTTGAAGGTGCTTTTTGTTTTTTTCTGAATCAAATTTAAATTCAGCACCAATAAGGCTTGTATCAGCACCTTGAGATATTAAGTAGTCAGCTAATTCTGTGTGCCCAAAGTTCAGCGCCATATTTAGCGGCGCCAAAGAACCTTCACCGAGCTGATTTATTTCGATTCCGTTTTCTACTAATAGCTTAGCGGCTTCTAAATCACCCCAAACGCAAATACAATGAAGTGCGTTGTCACCTAACGCATTTGTTTCATTTATGGATTTAAATTCAATACCATAAAAATCAGGAACGCTTGCAACCTTTTCTAGAAGCTCAATTAAGTCTTTGTTCATTGCTTTGCCTAACGCCGTGATAAACGGTGGTTTTTAAGTTGCACTTTTGCCACAAAATGGAGCGAAGCGGAATGGCAAAAATGCAACTTAAAAACCATCCGCTTGATTGCTTTGTTAGGCTTTTTTCTTTATGGCGTAATAACCTAGTGAACCCATGAAAAAGCTTAGCAAACCGAAAATTAATATAAAGTTTTCAATTCCTTTTCTGGTTGTAATTTCGTCAAAGAAATTGCCGTGTGCAATTTGTGCCGAAACTCCGAGTATTATAAAAAAGACTAGAGGTGCCGCTAAGCCAAATAAGATTGTGGTAACTGTTGAATTTAAATTTAAATAAACTAGTTCACAGTATAACCAAGTTATAAGAATGGCCGTAAGCAACAATATGCTCGAAACTGGCATGTATGATTTAAATGCAGTGAGCCAACCGCCGAAAGGGACAGATTTAAGTAGTAATGCAACAGGAAGAGCTATAAGAGTAGAAGCCAAAAAAAGAGCTATAGCAATAAACGAAATTTGTTTAAGTGGTAAGTATTTGTTCATTGCAGGCATAAATTTTCCGAATGACTGGTTATTTGCTAATAGAGCCTAACGCCGAGTTCAGCGGCAGTTTTTAAGTTGTGGTTTTATGGAATACTTTTGCGCAGCAAAACCATAAAACTGCGACTTAAAAACTGTCCGATGCAACGACTTGTTATAAACAGCTATTTAACTAATTTTGAAATAGGAAAAAGCATGCCAATACAAATAAGATAAAAAATAATATTTAAACCAATTGAAAAATCTTGCCCACCCGATATGGGTTTATAAAAAAGTACAGCTAGTAATGCTGAAGCAATTGAGAAAGCAATTTTTCTATTGTTTTGTTCCAATGGAAGTTTAAAGATTAGTAACCATGGAAAACCCAAAAAAAAAGCAAACATTAAATATGAACCCAGCATCTCTATTGGGGCTTCAGCAGTTTCATTATGTAGAGACCTTACCATGTATGGAGTAGAAAAGAGCGCCGCCCCGATAATAAGTACGCATGATATAAACGAACCTCCAACAATTAGCTTAAATTTCACTATGCAATTCCTTTATAACGTTAAGTTCAGCGGCAGGCCTAGTGGCGTACTTTTGTGAAAAAATTTGCGCAGCAAATTCACAAAAGTGCGACGCTAGGCCTGTCCGATGCAACGCCTTGTTATGTATTTTAGTTATTTTTTCGGCCTAAGCCCAAAAAACCTTTTGGCAAAGTAACTTCTAGCCTTGACCAAATATCATATTTATCTGCAGTTCTAATAGTGACCGAGACATTATAAGCGCCAGCTAATGTACAGAAGCTGCCGAATATTGGAATCCATTCTGGCACTGGTGCAAAGTTAATTAATAAATTACTAACCCAAAACACCAAAAAACAAAAACTTAAAAGGATAAACAACACTTCGATTTTTTTAAACTCATTCCGATTTGCTGTAAACCAACCACAACCAACATAAAGCCTAAGCCAAAGAGGAAGGTCTTTATACTCGCTTGAATATTTTTCCATTGCATATAACTCCTGCTCTAGTGATTCAACGTTAACGCCAAATTCAGCAGCAAGAGCTCGCAAAGATGCATAGCCAATTCTATGACCACCTTCTACTCGTTGAATTGTGCGAAGACTTAAATCACATAATTCAGCGAGCTGCTCTTGAGAAAGTAGTTTTTTTTGCCTAAGTTCTGTTATTAACATACGAGCCTCTTTTTGCCGAAAGTTCACAGTAGCCCTAAAAGTGAACTGTCGGTGACGAAAAAAAACCGCCAATATGCCGCCAATTGAAGTTCAAATACATTTATATGAATATTTTTTATGTTTATCTGTGACTGCTATACGTTTTTACATAACGAATGTTATGGACTCCCCCACCTTAACAAACAGCACCGTGCCATTGTAAAGTTAGCTCTCAACTCAAAAACCAGCGGGAGATTTTTATGAATCTTACAACACTTGGTATCGATTTGGCGAAAAG
>JANPKH010000200.1:0-5923 GCA_031425935.1 Gammaproteobacteria bacterium
GAATGGCCGATATCGATATAGCTGTACACGTTGGTTATCGGGTAAAGCGCATTCAAGGTGAACTGCGTTGCTTCGACATAACCACCTGCACCAGCAGCTTCCTGGCAATCTGGATCACTCATGTTAGTGACCAGATTAGGCAAGGAGTCCGGCTCAATGACCGCAACAATACGAATACCTTTATATTTGGCATCGCCAAGTGCGGCAACCAGTGGTGTTATATATTCATTTTTATAGCGGTTGAAACCGTTCTCTTTGATTTTCAATTCACCGTTAGACGCAAGCGCAAAGCAATCGCGGTTAGGTAAATCGTAAACCACTACGAGGAACAGGTTTGCTCCCTGGTTGAGTGCCGCATCCAAATGATCACGCAAGCCCATTGCATTCGGATCAATCGGGTCAATGGCGCCGATACGGTCCATCCACACTGCAGTGTTGTAACCCGCAATACTGGCTCCACCAAACGTACGGGCATTTTGTGCCCAATCTTGGTTTACGTACCATTTTGTAGGCGTATTGCTCACGAATGGGTTATCCAACCGTGGGCCAACTGATCCAACGCTTGAGCTTGATCTCGAGCTAGGAACCAGGCTTGATCTAGAGCTAGGGGCTAGGCTTGAGCTTGATCTTGAACTAGGAACTAAGCTTGATTTTGAGCTAGGAACGAGGCTTGAACTTGATTTTGAGCTAGGGGCAAGACTTGATTTAACACTCGAAGTTATACTGGATTTAACGCTTGATTTTGGTGTACTCGATGCGACAGCACCACAAACAGCGCCTGTGACGGCCGGCCTTTCCGCAGCTACGCCATTATTATTTCCTTGAACACCAAAGCTTATTGACTGCCCCGGCTGAATGGTTTTATTCCAATCGAGTGACGCAGCGCTGTAAGGATTGCTACCGCTGAAAATGGCATTCCAGCCATTTGTCATTTTATTAGTGTTGTACCTCCAGCTAACATTCCAGCCATTAATAGCCGTACTACCGTTGTTCGCAATAACGATAGAAGCGGTAAAACCTGTGCCCCAGTCACTATCTACCCTGTAGGTACAAGTTGCAGCTTGAGAATGGCTGGCAACCATTCCCAGAAGTGCCGCTAACCCATAAAACTTTTTAATAGAAAGTATCATTGAGTATTCTCCAAATTATTATTGTTAAAAGGATTACTGCTTCAGATTATTATTAGTTCACCTATCAGGACTTTAAAAAAGCATGAAATTCAGGTGTATTACGTTGTTACTACTTCCTGTAAGCCAGCTTTACTAATAATGCTAAAGATTAATAAAACTATGGCGTTTTCATGACGGGCTTTCTTTGATATACCTACAACCTGGTTCAACGAATAGAAGACCAAATATTATTATTAAGTGAAGTTAAGGATTTCTATGCCACACCTAGCCATTTTCATTAGATCCAAACACCATGTCGTCCAACTTAACCCGCATAGGTAATACTTATGCGGGCACCTGACACACGTCTTAAGTCATACTTTTTTGAACTTACTTACCTTCACAAAAATCCTCCGCATCAGCACGACTATTTTTAAACATAGCTTTATAATTGCCTTTGAATTAAATCTATAAGACATTGTTATTTATAAGTATTTTTTAAAATTTCGATAAATAAAAAAAACGACTTGCTGAAATCTGGGGAATGTTTAATAAGACAAGAAATGCGGGACAATAGAAACTTATCGCCATAAGCGCTAAAAAATATAATGTGATAGTTAAAATAAAACTAAAGAAACCTAGTTATGTATAGTCGAACGTATGACTAAACGCAGAAATGCACTAAACATACTTTTGCAGCGCAAAATGTGGGGCGGATGAATGCAAAAACTGGTGAATACGGATTTTAAAACACTATCATTTTCAGCTAATAGTTAAAGCCAAGGGAAGCCAAATTTAAACAACGGGGTAAAAAATAGGAGGGGGCGAAACTAGCGAGTTGGCAGTAACGCATACAGGGGAACAAAAATATATGAGCTTTAATGAGTGAACAACCCGGCACTTTTCTGCCGGATTGTTTTAACTATAATTTTTACTTTGGACCATTGGCGACTAGGTTTTCCTATACATTCCCAGCATAAGTGCGCCGAGCACAATGCCGGCAACACCTGCCCATACCGGAACGTTTACACGCTCCTTTTCAGCCATAGACAATTGCAAAGGCCCTATTTCAGCTTTATGCGTCTCTTTGGTATAGCTGAAACCGCCATAAGCGAGACCGGCTACTCCGGCTACTATTAACAAGATACCGATCATTTTTTGAATATTCATAAGTAAAGCTCCTGGTTATAAAAAGAACGTTGCTAGTTAAAGCAACGAGAATAAATTATATTTTTTTACCTATCACAGCACCTTTTAAGGTAACTGCTATAGCAATTAGTAAAACTGCGAGAATTAACCCTGCAGCTGAATAAGCTGACGCTACACAAATTGCACTAAAAAGAATTAAAAGTATTATGAGAACTTCTGACATTTTATTTTCCCCTTAATATATTTAGTGTTGTAGATTTTTACCGGTATCAGCTGGATCAGCTGAGTTGTTCCAAAATTGCAGTGACCACTCGTCAGCGCTGCCGCAATAAACATAGCCTGCGGTATTAGGGCAGTCAGTTGCAAAACCATAAATACAGATTAAAACAACCAACATTACAAAAATAAAGGAAATAACATTCAGTACTTTTAAAGTTTTCATCACTGGCTCCCAGTGCAAATGAGGTCGCCATCAGTAAATTAAAAGTGGCGATTAGAGTTACGCGAACCTTAATGACTTGCGTGTCAGTAGATTATGCACAAAGCAGAATCAGATCTGTGCGGTGGCTAACAGTGGGCCTTAACACCTGAATCTGGAATGAATTGCTTTACTAGAAAATCACTGCCTAGGTGCACTCCATAAAAGCTTTCATTACCAGCTATTTCATCGAGAGCTATCCATTCATCTGAAAATCACGTCGCCTGTTGATTGGTGTGCTTGCGCACAGACCTAGCTAACCGCTGCACCTACTATCTCAATACAGGTCGCTTTAAGTAGTTAGCAGTTATCGCTATCTTACTTACCGAACTGCTCCCTTAATAAAACTTTTACTAGGATTTCACCATGCAAACTACTTCAGGTAATACTCATTATAATGCCGATGGAAAAGTTCAAAAAACGTCTACCATTTCACACGAGTTTCACAGCTTTCTTGCCGACATCGAAGATTTATTTAAAGCCACGACTTCACTCACCGGTGACGATTTGGCCAGAGCAAAAGCAAAACTAAGTGAACGTATTGATGCAGCAAAAGAAACAGCTGAAGAGCTAAGTGAGAATATTGTGCAGCGTGCGCGCAAAACCGCTGACATTACTAATCATTATGCGCATGAACAACCATGGGCTGTAATTGGAGCAGGTGCAGCAGTAAGCTTCTTACTCGGCTACTTGCTTGCACGTCGTGCATAACAAGCCGCTTGCAAAACTCATATACCCCTAGTCTGCTTAGTCTAATAAGCGATTAGGGGTAATGCATGATGAGTACAAAAACGTAAACCCTAATCCTCGAGGTGACTTAAAAACTATCAACCTTTCTCATCCCTGCTCTTACAATAATTCACCAGCTCTGCTGCGTGCTTACGAGACAATATGTCAACGCTTAATGGAATACCAACACCTTTACATAATCGCCTTATTGAAGGCTTTCCCGATGATTTACGCAATCGAATTTTAAGCCTTTGCGATACCGTTGAGTTGACACTTGGCGATAAACTTTATGAACCAGAACTACCTTTCGAATATGTCTATTTCCCCATTACCGCTTTCGTATCTCTTGGCACAACTCTACGCGATCAGCTGCCACTAGAAATGGCTTTGATTGGTAACGAAGGAATGCTTGGAGTAACACTAGCATTGGGTGTAAATAGTGCGCCCATGCTCACCGTAGTGCAGGGATCAGGCAAAGCTTTGCGCATGAGTGCTAAGCAATTACGTCACGAATTGCGCGAAAGCACAGTATTGATGCGCACATTAAATAATTATTTATACGTGTTAATGGCTCAGTTAAAGCAGACTGTCGTTTGCACTCATTTCCACGCAATAGAACCTCGAGTAGCTCGTTGGTTATTGATGATTCATGACCGTGCGCATTCAAACAAATTCTATCTCACTCACGAATACCTCGCCAATATGCTGGGCGTTCGCCGTAGCACCATTACCGTTACAGCAGGAACGCTGCAGAAACGGAGACTAATCAGTTACAAGCGCGGTACGATTACTATTCTTGATCGCAAAGGTTTGGAAGGTATAACGTGTGAATGTTATGAAGCATTGAACAAAGATCATTTGCACATATTTAAATAACTTATACGGATGTTTAATTGATATTAAATAATCAACTCCGTCTCTAATTAAAAGCCTCTAATTAAAACAATAATATAAACAAAAAAATCCCATTTCGCTGCCGTTTTTTAACGGCAATAAAATGGGATTTTTTATGTAATAACTTTATTAAAATATTTTTAATAAAAGCCTTTGCTAACCAAAGCAAAGGCTACATAGTTATTATCACTTAACTCGTATATCATTTTTTACTGACACTACGCCATTAACTTCGCGCGCAATTTTAACTGCCTTAGCTATGTCTTCAGACTCGCTAACAAAACCGCTTAACTGAACAACCCCTTTGAAGGTCTCTACATTTACTTCGCTAGCTTTTACAGTCTTGTCGTGCACTAAAGCTGCTTTAACTTTGGTGGTGATAACAGAGTCATCAATATACTCACCAGTACTTTCCTGTTTACTGGTAGATTGACATGCCGTTACTGTTAGCATAGCCATAACTATCATGAAAGCTGACAAAAACTTACTGATTTGTTTTGTGTTAAATAAATTCATTATGTGAATCTCCAAAAGTTAGTAATATAGTAGTTTTAAATGAGCTGCCTTTTATGTTCGCAACCCTAGCGCCACATTAACTTTAAGAAATGGTTAGATCCGTACGGTAGCACACGAAGGAAGATGAATTGGTTATAAAGAGATAGGATAAATACCGGGAAGATTCAAAGGTAGGTAAATCATGACATGAATTATTTATGTGAGAAAATACCCAAAACAAGCTGCAGTAATATATTAAATAATAATCCATTATAAAAAATTTTCTTTGGTATTTTATTTTTAGTGCTCAGTAAATTCATTACATTTTCTATCATCAACGGTAGTTCGATTAAATTCATCAAGAATCACCGGTGACTGTATATTCAGTGCTGCCGAATAAATTGCCTAACTTACCCAATTTATTCAGCAGCTACGGATTGCTTTACTTAATGGTGCTTGCCTTTGTGCTTACCCTTATGTTTTTCATGTTTATCGTCGCCATGATCATCATGGTGTTCGTGGTGCTGATAATCAGGTTCGTATTCTTCACTTTGAACAAAATATACCTTCCGGCCGCATGCATGATATTTACTACAATGCTTCGACCAGTTTTTTGAATGCCCTGGTGGAACATGTAAATATACGGGCTCAGCTCTTACATAGCGTCGATCAGCAACAATAACGACAGGCTGTTCGTAAACGACTCTAGGACGAGGCGTATTGCCTAGCTGAACCTCGCCATAAACTCCCGGTGCCACTTGACCCGATAAAATGACATTAATGCCAAGATCGCCCGCAAAAATCTGCGGTGAGTTTTGTAACAGTAATAACCCGCTTAGGATAAGTAATTTTTTACGCATTTAATGCCCCATTAGTATGATGAATATTTGAGCGCTACGCAGGACAACACCTGCACCGACGCCTTTAGCCTAGCACTCATTTAACTATTTACTTTGAATTTCACTACATCTTTCGATTCGACTGTAAATTTTTTTTACTAAGTTTTTTTTACTAAATAGAGAACAGCCAGCAAAATTAATCATGGTGATCGTGGTGGTGATGGATAAGC
>JANPKH010000201.1:0-1579 GCA_031425935.1 Gammaproteobacteria bacterium
TGAAGGCGATCCGCGTGCTTCACGATCCGAAGTGTCTGAACCTCGGCGCGCGACGCATCACCGTCAGCACGGTGGGCGTGCCGGCGAAAATCCGCGACCTCGCGAATGAGTCGCTGCCGCTCAACCTCGCGCTCTCGCTCCACGCGCCGAACGAACCGCTGCGCAAGGGCCTGATTCCGTGGGCGAACCATTTTGAGCTCGGCGACATCCTTGACGCCTGTCGCTACTACTTCGACCAGACCGGCCGCGAGATCACGCTCGAGTACATTCTGCTGCACGATGTGAACGATCGACCTGAGCACGCGCGGGAGCTCGCCAAGGTCTGCCGCGGCATCCGGGCCAACGTGAACCTGATTCGTTACAACGAAGTCGAAGGCCTGCCGTTCCTGCGGCCAGAAAGTAATTCGGTCACGGAGTTCCAGGCGATTCTTCGCGAGGCGGGCGTCAACTCGCACGTCCGCCGCAGCCGAGGCCGCGACATCGATGCCGCGTGTGGCCAGTTGCGGCGCAAGACGCAGCAGGAGCAGTTGGTGAAACTGGGAACACGATAGTCTTGTTCGCTCTCCTTCTGGGAGAGGGTTAGGGTGAGGGCCTATCTCCGCCGTGAACAGCAACTCGAAGTCATCAGGCGCTCGACCCCAACCTCTCCTGGCTCCAGCGAGCGCCAGGCGCGCCTTCACCCTCATCGAACTCCTCGCCGTCCTCGTGATCGTCGCGCTCTTGCTCGCGACCTTCGTGCCTTACGCAATGTCGCTGCGTGAATCGAGCAACCGCACGCGCTGCATGGCGAACCTCAAGAACATCAATGGTGCGCTTCGAAGTTACGCGGTCGCGAACGACTATTTTTATCCACGTGTGCGTTTCGATCCTTCCGCCGGCAACCGATGGACCGCCTTCACCGGCGCGGATGACGCTAATCCGTTCGCGGCCAGCAGTGCCGTCGCAGCCAACGACGTCACCGCGTCGCTTTGGCTTCTGGTCCGCGAAGGGCTCGCCAAGCCCGACTGGTTTGTCTGCCCAAGCGGCGGCGGACGCGCGGATCAGGTCACCGATGCGGCCGGCGAACAAACTGTCGTGAAGAAGCGTGGCAACTTCCGCGTATCAGATAACCTTGGCTACGGTTACGCGACGCCGTTCAGCTCGATCGGCGACTATCGACTGGTCGACACGCTTCCGTCCCGATTCGCACTGGTCGCCGATCGCGCGCCCTCGGCCGGCACGTTGCATGACGCGGCCGCGGCGGGTTTGAAGTTCGACGCGCCGCCGCGCTCCTTCCGCCGGATCAACAGCACGAATCACCGCGGGGCGGGGCAGAACGTTCTCTATGCCGACGGAACGGTCCGCTTCGAGTGGAGTCCGTACAGCGGCGTCCGCAAGCCCAGCCCCGGCGACTTTGGCGGCGTGACCGATGCCAACGACGGCGACAACATCTTCACCGCGCTCGCGGCCGCGCCGCTGGTGAACCGAGAGCCGCCGCCGAACGATCCGGGCGTCGCAGGCGTCGGGATCGGGCCGGCGTATCGATACGACACCGTGCTCGTGCCGTTCGAGGAGTACGATGACGCGGTCGCCGCAGATC
>JANPKH010000202.1:0-10153 GCA_031425935.1 Gammaproteobacteria bacterium
CGCGGCTGATCTACTGCAATCCGTTCCCGGTGTATTGATAGAGCGTCAGGGTGGGCCCGGTGGCTTAGCCGTAGCGTCAATTCGCGGTGGTGAGTCGAACTACACAGTGGTGATGGTCGACGGCGTGGCAATGAACGACCCCGGCAATAGTCGCGGTGGTGCCTTTGATCTTGGCAGTATTAATGTCGATTCGATTGAACGCATTGAAATTGTCAGAGGGCCGCAATCTGCCATTTATGGAGCGGATGCACTGGCGGGAGTGATCAACATTATTAGCCTTCGCCCGCAATCAGGACATCAGCAAACATTGTCTGCATCAGCAGGTGCCGAGGGCTACCAACAAGCCGGATTAAGCGCACTCGGTGCGACTGACAAACTGGACTATTCATTTCAACTGCGGGCGCGTGACAGCGGTGAGCCAGTCAAGGGCAGCGAAGCAAAAGACAGCGAAATCAATCTTCGTCTGGGCTGGCGACCTACCGACGAACATAGCTTTTCGGGGAGTTTCCGCTATTTTGACGGTGAACGCAGTAGCTACCCGGAGCAAAGTGGCGGGCCGGAATTTGCCACAACACCCTTGCTCGATAACACCGACTTTACAGACCAAACTGCAGCATTAGATTGGCAGTATCAAATTGCTGAACAATGGAAAAGCCAGTTGCGAACCACCTTGTATGAGCGCGAAGAAGCTTTTGACTCACCCGGTATTGCACCCTACTCCGGCATACCGGCCAATGGCGCTGACACCGAATTTGAACGCAAACAAGTGTCCTGGATAAATACAGTCGGCCAGCCAGGAAAGCTCTGGGCGAACCTGGGGGTGGAGAATCGTAAAGAAGAAGGTGTTAGCCGCGGCTACCTCGATTTCGGTTTTTTGCTACCCACTAATTTTTCATTAGATCGCAATACAGACAGTGCGTTTATCAACATTAACTCTCAAATAAATGAAAGTCTCCTGCTACAAGGGAGTATTCGCAACGACGACACCGATGGCTTTGCCAAAAAGACCTCGTCTAATGCAGGGATTCGCTATCAAGTATCTGAGGAAATTACACTGCGCGCCAATGTGGGTGATGGTTACAAACTTCCAAGCTTTTTTGCCTTAGGCCACCCGTTGGTGGGCAACCCTACGCTGAAACCCGAGCAGGTCGAGAGCTGGGACATTGGCGTGGCATGGCAACTTACCGATCAGCTATCCACAAGCGTGGATTATTTCGAAAACGCCTTTCGCGACGCAATCGATTTTGACAGTGAGCTTTTTACCAACGTAAATCGCGACCAAATAGATACCAGCGGTGTTGAATGGCAAGCGCAGTGGAGCAGTGACGATGACCGTTTTACTTTACGTGGTAACGCGACTTACACCGACATAGATGTTAAAAACGACGTTACAGTGTTGGCCGGCCGCCCACAATGGCGAGCTGGTTTAGCCTTAGCCTGGCAAATTAATGATCAATGGCGCAGCAGTTTGGATTATCAGCAAGTAGGCGAGCAATTTGCAACTAGCCAGCATACCGGAGACGTAACTGTTCATGAGCTTGACGCCTATCAACGTGTCGATGCCAATCTTTTTTGGGCAGTTAACGATGCAATCAATATAAATTTCACCGTGGAAAATGTATTCGATGCCTCCGCAACAACGGCAGTTGGCTTCCCTGCACCAGGATTGTTGTGGCGTGTCGGGTTACGTTGGAAATTGAGTCAATAAAACAGCCGTAAAATTGCTAAAAGATTTATCGTTTGAGCAAGGGATTGCTAAAACTCACACTGACGTAGAATACTAAAGTTCGAGAGAAAAAAGATTCCTCATGGCTTACCGCGGACAAGTCGCAAGGGCAAACGATCCCCGCGAAAACCATTGTAGTAATACGAAAAGCCACTACCGAAATGCACAGTTTGCCCATGCTCGGGATAGTTGGTGTAGGCAGAAGCCGACCAATAAGGGCTGGCTATTGTTAAAGGAAAGTATTCAATATTAATAGTCGGCTCGCTGCCTGCAACAACCAGTGTTTTCAACTCATCAATAGTGGGCACGCGCCAATCATGAAAACCACAAAGCTTTTCGCTGTTAGCGGCGTCTAGCAAACTATTCCAATCGTCAAAAAAAATCGTACCTATTGCCTCCGCTCCACGGCCACCCCAACGATAATTATTATCCTTGTCATGAATGCCGCCATCGTCGGTTTTTAACTCCCATGTAAGGCCAGTATTTTCATCAGTAATACAGCGCGCTACGCCAGGTTTACTAGCTGGCTTGCCCTTCGCTCCCAATCTTTTGTAGTGAAGTGTTATGAGTTTTTTTTCATCCACCGTAGTTTTCGCGGAAGATTCTGCATTCGCATGAGTTGCCAACATACAACTGAAGATCAAGCAAATTATTATTGTTGTTGCTTTCATAGACTCGTTCCAGTTTTGTAAATCAAACACCTCGCCGCAAGCAGCGAGGTATATTTTTGTTCCAAAAATCTATTTCGTGGCAAGCCACGGGGAATTTAACCCTCGCTTGCGATTAAATAGTTTGTGCTTCTTCATTTTGTAATTGTGCGGGCTTTCGCCTGGCTTTCATTCGTTTGATTACTTTCATTCGTTTGATTAAGAGAGCGTAATTTTTTGGCGCGGTTCTCAATGATTAAATATACGACAGCTGCTATCACAAGTGGAACTAAAAAATAACAAACACGATAACCAATCAACGCAGCAAGAATAGTACCTTTGGATAATTGATCTTGCAGCATAATAACGAAAATACTTTCAAGCACACCTAGGCCGCCAGGTATATGCGCGATAACCCCCGCCACCGCGCTAAGAAGTAAAATGCCTAATACCGTTATGTAGGCAATTTTAGCCGGCAAAAATATCCAGATTATTAACGCCATCAGGCCCCAATTAATACTCCCCAAAATAGCTTGCATTAACGCCAGGCCAGCATTCGGCAAGTCAATTTGATGTCCAAATAGTTGCCACGAACGACGCTTGGAAAATTGGCAGGCAACTAAGTAGGTTGTACAGATTAGCAGTAACACAAAGCCTACAATTTGTAAGCCCGTAGTACCTATTTTCCAATTCTCTGGTAAGTCCAGGAGCCGACAAGAAAATATCACGCCAGCTAAAACTGTGTAGCCAAGCCAATTCGTGATGATACTGAGCGTGAAAATTTTCGTAATCGTTGCAGTGTCTAAACCAAGGCGTGAGTACAAGCGAAACCGAAGGGCAAACCCACCAACCAGATAACTTAAATTTAATGTGAATGCATAGCAAACAAATACTACTGGCAAAATTTGATAGATTGGCAGGGAGTGGCCGGAGTATTTTCGGCCGAGTACATCATAGCTAGCATACACAATATAACTGATCAAACCGACTGTTAAACCTAACGCGAGAGTTGTGGGTTTTATTTCTTGTAACGCGCCCTTCACTTCTTGCCAGTCAACATTTTTAATCAATATAAATAATAATATCGGCACCAATATGAAGAAACAAATAGTTAAAACTTGTTTAAGCCGAGCGAATTTTTTAGATTTTTGTGTTTTTTCGACTGGTGGATTAGTGTCACTCAAGACATCTTCTCCGTCTCACACTTTTTTTTATTTATTTCTGGTATTTTTGTTTTCGAATGAGTAGTTGTTGTATTTTTGGTTCCCTTACTACCAGTTGTAGCATTACGAATCGCAGTGCGATGGGTCGCAGTGCTACTGTGAGCTGTACTGCTATCAGCTGTACTCCTATGAGCAGTACTACTATGCATTGCAGCGCTATGGGTTTTAGTATCGGAGCCCAACAACTTCAACTTCGGCGCATGCACTGGTAACCAACCTGCCATGGCCGGAAAAATACGTAAAAAATGGAAGCCGAAAAATATAAAGGGTAAACGCCACCAATAACCATGCTTGGCGACAGCAATATTAACGGGCGTACAATGTGCCTTAGCCAAGCTGTGTAAATGTTCATAAAGTTGCTGATTGAAAGCTGCACTTTCTATAATTAAATTTGCTTCAAGGTTAAGCGCCAAACTTAACGGATCAAGATTGCTTGAACCTACGGTGGACCATTCTTCATCTACCAATGCCACTTTGCCATGTAAGGGTCGTTGACAATATTCATGAATAACGACTCCGCTACGCAGCAAATATCCATAAAGTAAACGTGTGCAGGCCATAACCCATGGCATATCGGGCTGACCTTGCAAAATTAAGGTAACAGTTACACCACGTCGCGCCGCTTTAACAATAGCCCTCAGTAATCGATAGCCAGGAAAAAAATACGCATTAGCAATAAATACCCTGTGTTTAGCGCCACGAATGGCTTGTAAGTAATGCTTTTCAATATCAGTTTTGTGGGCAATATTATCGCGTACTGAAAATTGCGTACGCACAGCACCCATAGATTTAATTTCAGGAGTCGCAGCCACTTCCTCAAATTTCTTATGCTTTCTCTCTGATGTACTGCGCAGCAATTGCAAGCAAGCTTCACGAATATCGGCAATGACTGGGCCACGTACTTGAACTGCATAATCCTGCTTTGCGGTAGGACCGTAATTCATCAAATGATCATCGGAATAATTAATGCCACCGACGTAAGCTATTTCAGAATCCACCACAACAATTTTTCGATGTAGACGACGAAACAAATTTAAACGCACGCCCCACAACCGCGGCGTAGGGTCAAATACATGCAGCGCAATACCGGCTCTTACCATTTCAGCAACAAAATTTTCACTAAGATCGCCGCTGCCATAATCATCAACGCTAACCTCTACACGAACACCGCGTTTCGCTGCAGCAATGAGCGAAAGCTGTAGTGCCTTACCTACTTTATCTTCTTTCAAAATAAACGTTTCTATTAACACTTCACGTTGGGCATTGCGAATACTGGCAAAAACACGAGGGAAAAATTCTTCGCCATTAATCAGCAGCTCCACCTCATTTCCATCTCGCCAATTATTTCCATCGCGCCAATTATTGTTATTGTTATTCATCATAAATGTATCTCCGCAGCCAAGGGTGCATGATCTGATAAATGTGACCACGGGCGCCGAAAGAGAACTTCGGGGTTATGTGTAGTAGCGTTGCGCACGTAAATTCGATCCAAACGCAGAAGCGGCCAATTTGCCGGAAAACTTTTTGCTGGCGCGCCATACTTATGTACAAAAGCTTCGCGCATTCCGTGATCTTTTAAAATGGAATCCGCATGGTTACGCCAATCATTAAAGTCGCCGGCCAATATGACAGGAGCATTCGTCGAAAAACTATTAAGTAACTCGCCTAATAGTGCGAGCTGCTGAAGTCGATGTGAATTACGCAATCCCAAATGCACACAAATTGCATGCACTTCTTTGTGCCCTGGTACTTTCAAAACCGAATGCAGTAAACCGCGCTGCTCAATGGTACCAATGGAAATGTCAAAATTTTCGTAACGAATAATGGGATACTTGGAAAGCAATGCATTGCCATGGTCGCCATGCGGGTAAACAGCATTGCGACCATAAGAAAAATCTGACCACATACTATCAGCAAGAAATTCATATTGTGGCGCTATAGGCCAATTGGTAACACGCTTGGGATAAAATGTATTTGTACCAAGAACTTCTTGCAAGAAAACAATATCAGTCGACAACGTGCGCACAGCATCGCGCAACTCCGGCAAAATAAAACGACGATTAAACGTGGTAAATCCTTTGTGCGTATTCAATGTTAAAACGCGCAGCGAATGCACCGCTACAGGGTCAGGCTGTTCAGATTGTAAATGCGTATCATTAAGTGCCGTATTAGAATTCATAACAGTCATTAAAAAGAATCCTTAAGCGGTAGCCAGAATCTTGGCTCCAGTTTTATTTTCGTCGCCTTAAATGCCATTAAGTACAACCAACTACCGTCATTTATAGAATAAACAGCAATACATGTATGTGCGGCAACGAACGAAATTGGCGCGCTAATTGGGGTCGGCGGCTTTAATTAGCTGTGCGTAACTATAGGTAGCTATCAATAAAATCATGCTGGGGCCATTTGAAATGATAGCGCGGCTAATGCACCGCACTTTAAACTAGAAGACTTGGATCGAAAAAAGCAGCAACCAAGAAAGAAAAAAGCCCCGCACATATCTGTGCGGGGCTTAGGGCGTGCTATTTTATTTTTTAAAATAATTGATCAACAATAATTAAATTCAACGCGTTTGATTTCACCAAACCAGATTGGCTAATTACTTCTATACCGCGTAAAAATATCTTCAGAGTAGTAGGAATCAACAGGAACACCGTCGACAAAAGCAGGAATAAACTCTTGCTCCATAAAATCTGCGATTAAATTGTTTTTACACGTGTCCGTAGTATCCTTCCCTTCGACTTCTACTTTTTTGGCTTTACCATTTTTCCCGATAATAGCCTTCACTAAAATAATTTGAGAATAAGCTTTTCCACAACCCGAACCAAAACCACCGGTGTCTTCGCGATAACGTTGTGCAGAAGTATAGTCGGGACCAAATTGTTTTAACTGAATACCTGAATTAGGAAACCCCTCCACCAAAGTTTTTTTGCCAACTTTTGAAAATACGAGAAAATACTGAAACCACACATTGCGCCCGCGACCATTTATTTTTCCTGGCTTTATTTTGGCGTTCTCTGCAGCATTGTTGATAGCCTTCAGGTAAAGAAAAACATCCCTGCCCTCGTCATTGCAAAAATTAGAGATAAATTTACCCGTATCCGATATATAGGCATCACAACGAATAGGGACTGTTGTGTCCGTATCGGATTCAGCAATGGATTTAGGGAACTTAACGAGATTCTGCAGTGATTTTTGTGACTCGGTAAAATTTGCAGGTTCATAAACAGTATCTGGCTCTGCTAATGCGAGCATAGGCAAAACCAAACTAAAAATCATTAAAAAATATTTCATTTTTTCCTTACCCTGAGAAGTTTATTTTCCTGACTAATGGCTAGTCAGAATTCTAAGCAAAGCATTATCCACCAAATCTGCATTTTAAGGAGCTTTAATCATCTAAAATTCGGCTATACAACCACAATAGCCTTGGTCGCTGTAACACAGGGCATAAAAGAATAATCAATGGAACCTGACCCCCGTTGATTGGCCCTGGAATAGCTAGGGGTTTTTTAGACCGCACTTACACTCAAAACAGTGACTAAGAACAAGAAAGCCAGCACATTTCTGGGTTGGCTTTTGGGGTGGGTATTTTCATCTTTCTCCATTTTGGTATAACCTTGCCGCCCTTTGTTTTACATACCTAAAAGCCCTATTTTTATGCGTCGCCAAGACTTTTTTTATCACCTGCCAGATTCACTAATTGCACGCGCGCCGACGGCGGAGCGGCGTGGCAGTCGCTTGCTGTGTTTAACAGGATCAAGTGGCGAGTTGAACCACCTGCAATTTCCTGCGTTATTGGACTTAATTAACCCTGGCGACTTGATGGTGTTTAACGATACCCGCGTGATTCCGGCGAGAGTCTTTGGACAAAAGGAAACTGGCGGGCAGGTAGAAATTTTGATTGAGCGGGTGCTGGATACCCATCGCGTGCTTGCTCATGTTCGCGCTAGCAAATCTCCTAAAGTAGATTCCATTATTTTGTTGCAAGACGGCATTCGGCTAAAAATGTTAGCGCGCCACGAAGCATTGTTTGAGCTTGAACTGTTAAGTGATGAAACGGTACTTTCGGTGTTGGATCGTATTGGGCACATGCCTTTGCCACCCTATATTGATCGCGAAGATGCTGCGAGCGACCGCGAACGTTACCAAACCGTGTATAGCCAAAAGCAAGGCGCAGTAGCGGCACCCACCGCAGGTTTGCATTTTGATAATTTAATGCTGGAACAGCTTCGTGCAAAAGGAGTTAACACAGCGTTTGTAACCTTACACGTTGGTGCAGGTACGTTTCAGCCAGTGCGCGCTGACAACATCACCGAGCACCATATGCATTCAGAAGTTATGGATTTATCGGCTGAAGTATGCGAGCTGGTTCGCCAAACTAAAGCTGCTGGTAAGCGCGTTATCGCGGTGGGCACAACCAGCGTGCGCTGCCTTGAAAGCGCAACTCAGGGGTTTACTGATCCTCACCAAAAAGGGGAAATTCACCCCTATCAAGGCGAGACCGCGATTTTTATTTACCCCGGCTATCGTTTTAATGTAGTTGATGCGTTGCTAACCAACTTCCATTTACCAGAATCAACGTTGTTAATGCTTGTATCGGCGTTTGCCGGCTATCGCAATACCATGCACGCCTATGCCGAAGCCATTGCCCAAGAGTATCGTTTTTTCAGCTACGGCGACGCGATGTTTATTACAAAAAATACTCTTGCAGAGCATGAAGTTATTTCTGTAACTGTTTAAAATTTATCAACTTTTTAATTTAGAGAAAATTCTGTGAGCCACTCTTTCATGCAGTTTGAAATAGACACAACATGCAACCCCCAGCATGACCGCGCGCGCCGCGGAAGGATGACCTTTCCACGCGGAGTAGTGGAAACACCGGCTTTTATGCCGGTAGGAACTTACGGTACCGTGAAGGGTATGTTGCCACGCGATATTAAAGAGATAGGCGCACAGATCATTCTCGGTAATACCTTTCACTTAATGCTGCGCCCTGGCGTTGATGTGGTTAAAGCGCACGGCCCTGCTAACTCAGGGACCTTACATAACTTCATGCAGTGGCAAGGCCCGATACTTACAGACTCTGGCGGCTTCCAAGTCTTTAGTTTGGGAAAAATGCGGAAAATTACGGAAGAAGGCGTGACTTTTAAATCGCCTATTAATGGCAGCAAGGTGTATCTAGACCCGGAAACATCTATGCAAGTGCAGCGCGATTTAGGCTCAGACATCGTGATGATTTTTGACGAATGTACACCCTACCCCGCTACCGAAAAACAAGCTCGCGATTCAATGGAACTTTCGCTGCGTTGGGCAGCGCGTTCAAAGACTGCGCATGGCGATAACCCTTCAGCGCTATTTGGTATTGTGCAAGGCGGCATGTACGAGCATCTGCGCACGGAATCTTTAAACGGTCTGACTAATATTGGTTTTGATGGCTATGCTATTGGCGGCTTATCAGTGGGCGAACCAAAGGAAGATATGCTGCGCGTACTTGAACACCTCACCCCTGCAATGCCGCACGATAGACCACGTTATTTGATGGGGGTAGGCAAGCCTGGAGATATCGTCGAAGCTGTGCGCCGCGGCATCGACATGTTTGATTGCGTAATGCCCACCCGTAATGCCCGCAACGGCCATTTGTTTACCAGCGAAGGTGTAATTAAGCTGCGCAACGCCAAATATCGCAACGACACCAGCCCTCTCGATAGCCGCTGCGATTGTCATGCGTGTCAGCACTTTAGCCGCAGCTATCTCCACCATTTAGACAAATGCAATGAAATGCTTGGCGCGCAACTCAATACGATTCACAACCTTCGCTACTATCAAAATTTGATGTCGGATATCCGTAATTCGCTCAGCCAAGGCACGTTTGAAAGCTTTTTAACGGAGTTTTATAGCTTACAAGGGTTGGAAGTACCAAAAGCACCCCAACAATAGACGACCGAGGGGCCAAACAGGGTGGTAAGTCATTGTTACCACCTATTAAATCGGTATAATCCGGCGCTTCATGTACCACAGCTCTCTTATTAAAAAATTACAATAAGTCAGCGTTTAATTCGAGAATCGTCACCCTATCGCAGCTAGATCCGGCCTTAACGACATGGATCCCCGTTGCGCGAGGATGACGGCATAGTAAATTAATCACGATAAAAACTTACCTTCGCCACGGGATCTTTATGTTAAACCGCTACCCGCTATGGAAATATCTATTGTTATTGGCAGTCACTGTCCTATCACTGATTTATGCAATTCCTAATTATTATGCGCCTGACCCAGCCATTCAAATTTCTGGTCAATCCGGCGGTGTAATTATGGATGCCGCAGTGCTCGCAAAAGTTGAAGGCGCATTAAAGGAAGCCAATATCGACTACTTTGGCGCGACAGTGGATGGCAAAACTGCATTGATTCGCTTTCGCAACATTGATCAGCAAATGCCTGCCCGTAAACGCGTGCAACAAAGTCTGGGTGATGACTATGTAGTTGCACTCCAAGGTGCATCTACCACCCCGCAATGGTTGCAAAACATTGGTGCTACACCGATGAAACTTGGTTTGGAC
>JANPKH010000203.1:0-4866 GCA_031425935.1 Gammaproteobacteria bacterium
CTCAAAGTGGCAACACCGGCGTTTGTCAACGAACCGGATAAGGAATCAAACTTGTGCACTTCAATTGTGTGGGTGTTTTTGGTAGTCACAAAGTTAAGGTGTGACTCGGTAGCGCTTAATTGCCAATTGCCAAGACCGACACCAATGGAACTGCTCGATGCACGGCTACTGGCGATCGGCGTTGAGCTTGGTGCCACTGAACTGCGTACACTGCTCAACACACTCGAACTAGCTTTAGAACTGACGGCCGCCGTAGAGGAGGCAGGAACCCCACCGCACGCGGCGCCTGTAATCGTTGGAATTTCAGCAGTTGAACCTTCAGCTTTAGTCCCCTGGAACCCAAATTCCTGGATTCCACCCACGGGAATGTTGCCATTCCAGGAAATATTTGTTCCGGTGTAAGGGTTGCTTCCCGTCAAGTTGACATTGTAGGCACTGCCTGGCTGGACCCGGTTACCACCTGCATACTGCCAGCTAACTGACCATGAACTAATCGGTGCGCTGTTAGTGTTGGTAATTTTTATTTTTGCTGAAAAGCCGTTGCCCCATTGCGACTCTATCGCATAGGTACAGGCTGCGTTAACCTGCGATGAAGTAGAGATTATTGCTAATCCTAACCCACAAATGGTAGCTGCTCGCCTTAAGGAACGGACCCGTGTCGGACTTAACACAAAGGTTTTTAATCTGCTCATAAAGAACTCCTGGAATTTTAATTAGCATAAATTTAAAAAAACCGTTGCCGATAAATAATTCAATTCGGCAGGGTCATAGATCGTTATTGTTAAGGTGGTCAAGCACAAGAATAAATACAACAAGGGTAAAATTTAAGCTCGAATCCATGTATCACCATATCGAGCACAACATCTGCTTTCGGCCTAACTTGGCTGAAGCGATTTTTTATTATTTAAAGCGCGTAACGTATTACTGAAAGCGTGTCTCACATAGCGTTTAAATGTATTTCACGACATTCAATCTGGATTTAATTTTTATTATCTATTTAGATCTTCATTACGCATTTGAAACTAAAGCAACAACTAAAATTAATTAACGTGAAAAAATCTCAAGAAAATTAAAGTTAAAGCAAAACTATTATTATTCGAACAACAAGTATCGCCTAAGATTTTTACTTACAACACAAATTACTGCCCAACTAATTTCGCAATAATTTGCAAGTGAATTTATCTAAAGGAGAAGAATCAATAAAAAATGAGACAGCATACGGACATCGTATTCGAGCACTCTCGACAGAGCCGGAAATCATTATTGTTATGACTGACGTAACTTAAAATAGCAGGTTTAAAAAAAGTAGACACTTTTTAAGCCTAACTTTACATTTCCTAACCATATACCTGATAAAGAACAGCAGTTTAAGCGACTCTTAATATTACTTGTCGCCAAAATCAACATTTTTTATTCTCTAATAAACATTTTTACATCTAACGGTTGCCGACTGAATGGGCACTGCTGTTCTGAAGTTTAATTTTACAAAAAAGCGAGTCTCATTTGAGTCTCGCTTTTGGCGTTTTAGTGACACTGAGCAAGTGTGGTCCGCTTTCAATATAATCTGTTTTGGTAAGCACTTGAGGACGGCGTAGGCAGACGGTTATATTTTTAAAAGATATTTGTATTTAATTGTAGAAGAGCAACGATACTAAAAATTCTAGTGAACAAAAAATAGTACACAAGAGAATCTCACTCGGTGTAAATTTCAATTCCTAGCGAAAAAACTGCTAATATCAGCCGACTAATCACAAGATATGAGGCAATAAATATATGAGCATAAAGAAACTCACTGAAAATTTTAAAACGTATTACCGTACTTCTGCTGAACACAGAACTGGCGTACATCTATTCTTGGGGCTTGTTGTACTTCCCGCTATTGGTTTGAGTATCTTATTTTTTATTGTTTACAGTTTTTATTTATAAATTTTACCTAATAGCATTAATATCCCCACTCCTAACATATCCTGTGGAGATATGTTAGGGATTGCAGGGATAAAATATTCTATACAGGGAAGCGATAGATAATTTTTTATTTTTCCGTAAGACGCAACCTAAGCCGTAAACAAGCAAAGCCAAGCAAACCCACACCCAGCAAGATAAGCGATGGAGGCTCGGGTACCGAGGCATATTCATAGGTTAAATCATCAACTGCCGCACTCACACGCATGTTATAAAAACCTTCAAGCGAAACTCCAGTGAAGCCAATTGGTGAGGTAAACGAAATATATTGATTGGGCTGGTAAGGAGTATCGTCGAAAGGCCCAGCCCAACCTGATGTTTTAGCTGAAATCATCTGCCCTGCTGCGTCAAATGCATTTAGAAAAATAGATTCTTCATGAAAAGAACTTACATACATTCCAACCGAAGTCGGCAAGGGTCCCACAAAACTGAACTTTAAATAATTTCCACCTATTAAGTAATTAGGCTGCGAAACAGGATGAGCACTCTCAGGCCCATATTGAGCGAGATATCCTTCACTAATTACCAAACCTTGCGACAAATATTGATCAGTAACTGGATTATCGCACCAACAATAGAACTCCTCTTCACCTGGAGTGAAAACAAGGTCGTCAAAATTAATAGTAACTGCATGAGCAGTTGAGCCTAACGCGAGAGCAGTACAGATTGTGACTAAAGCAACAACACGGTCCATAATGATTGAAATAGCTGAACCTAATTTAACGCACATAAACACCTCCAATGTAATTTAAGAGCAAAATACAATATAGAGAGGTATCGTTAAGAGTTCGGTTCGGTACATCTCATAAGCGGCCGACAACGACAATAATTTATAGTGGCCGATAACTTTTGACTACCCAGACAAATGGGCTCCTTGTTGATGAAAAATATTTTCCACTTCCGTAATTGTTATGAAACAAGTGAAGCTGATAAAGTGCCGACTATTTAAGACTAATTAATTATTTGCCACGTGAAATTCTTTGAATTTGCAAATTTACACGCCGAGGTAAGGTATGGTTTTTAGAAAAGATATTAATGGGCTAAGAGCCATTGCCGTTGTGGCTGTCGTGCTATTCCACTTCAATGTTGCCTACTTTAAGGGCGGCTTTGCAGGAGTAGATATATTTTTTGTGATCTCTGGTTATTTGATGACAAGTATTATTTTTAACAAATTGCAGAAAGATCAATTTTCAATTACCGGCTTTTATCTCGCTCGAGCGAAACGTATCGTGCCGGCCCTATTAGTACTCTGTCTTATTTTATTATGCTTCACGTGGTTTACTTTACCGCCATATGAGTTTAAAAATTTCGGCAAGCAAATGATTGGCGCTGCTACATTTATGTCCAATTTTCTTTTTTTAAAAGAGGCTGGTTACTTTGATACTTCATCCCATGAAAAATGGTTGCTGCATACGTGGTCTTTATCGGTAGAGTGGCAATTTTATATTTTATATCCGGTAGCAATTGTCATCATAAAAAAATTATTCACATTGCAAAATACACGTTGGATCATTTTACTCTGTGCAATATGTTCCTTTTTATTGTCTGCATTCTTCCCAGCAAAACAAGCTGAAGCTGGCTTCTACTTATTACCAACCCGAGCCTGGGAGATGATGAGTGGCGGATTAGTGTATCTTTTCGCACTACAAGTCAGCCACAAAAAATCTGTTGTGCTTGAATTGGCTGGACTGTTACTTATTATTCCCTGCATCATATTTTTAGATTCATCAGTTAAATGGCCAGGATCCCTCGCATTAATACCCGTGTTAGGTACAGTTTTAATTTTGATTGCTGCGCGGGAAAACTCTTTCATTACTGGCAATAAATTTGCCCAATATTTGGGGTCGACATCTTATTCACTTTATCTGTGGCATTGGCCGGTGGTTGTAGGTTTATATTTATTTGGTCTGTATCAAACTCCGCTGTGGGCATTAACCGGCATAGTAATTTCACTAGGCCTAGCGCATCTTTCTTACACTTTTGTTGAACAATATGGGCGCTCTTCAGTTAATCACAACAACTATTTATTTCAATTAGGGAAGTACGCTGCGATGTCATCAGTGATTATTGGTGCGGGCTTAATCATATTTCGCTTTGATGGATTACCTTTCAGAGTTGATGAATTTATCGCTGTGGCAGATAAAGAACAAAAAAATCGCAACCCAAGGGCTGAGTGTTTCGTAGTACCCAATAGCGATCCCACATCCCCTATGTGTGTGTTTGGGGAAAATAAATCTAAAATAGCCGTTATTGTTATTGGTGACAGCCATTCTAATGCGGCGATAACCGCGGTGGCTGCTGCGATCCCCGCAGAACAAGGTGGTGCACTTTTCCTTGGCGCAGATGGTTGCATTTCCATGATGAATCTTTCAACGCCTTATTTTGATCAATGCGGCGCTTATAATAAAAAAATCCTTTCTTATCTTGATGAAAATCTAAGCGGGGTGCCCGTTATTCTCATTAACCATATTACAAAAAAATTATTAACCGCCGAAGAAAAAAGCCCAAACACAACTATTTATCTTAATGGTGTAGCAAATACTGAAAAAGCATTCAGGCCGCTGTTCACCGAACAATACGCTAATCACATATGCAACATATCAAAAAAGCGACCGGTGTTTATTATGCAACCTATACCTGAAATGGGTGTTAATGTGCCGCAAACAATTATCCGTGCCAAAATGTATCACGCGCGCGAAATCGATGTCAGTATTACGCGACACGATTATGATAGCCATAATTACACGGTAAGGGATTTAAATAGCAGTACCGCAAAAACTTGCAACGCAATGGTGATGGACCCAAGCGCGTATCTTTGTGATGCGACAACATGTTTTGGATCAATTAATAAACGCCCACTTTATTATGACGACGATCACTTGAGTGAATACGGTAATAAATTAT
>JANPKH010000204.1:0-2476 GCA_031425935.1 Gammaproteobacteria bacterium
TGGTGACTTCCCAAATCGCTTTAATAACGTCTTGCGGCTTAATTTTGTCGCTCGTTGTGTCATACCGCGGCTGAGTGTAAATACCGTGACGCTCACGCCATTCATTAATTTGCTTCCACCAATCAGCAATAGCAACCACATCTGGCTTCTCTGCCGACTCGTGAATCAAAGCGATCATGTCGGTCAATACGCTATCCACCGCCCCAACAATCGGCACATCCGCGACGATTGTTTTAGAAATGGATGCAGGGTCAATATCAATATGAATAATTTTGGCATTAGGGCAAAACTTACTCACGGTATTAGTAACGCGATCATCAAAACGTGCCCCAATTGCCAGAATCACATCGCTATGGTGCATCGCGGTGTTCGCCTCAAACGTACCGTGCATCCCGAGCATCCCGAGAAAACGTTTGTCAGTTCCTGGGTAAGCACCCAAACCCATCAACGTATTTGTCACGGGATAATCAAGCATACGCACCAATTGACGCAGCAATTCACTGGCATTACCGAGTATTACTCCACCGCCGGTATAAATAATAGGGCGCTTAGCGGCCAACAATAACTGCACAGCCTTTTTAATTTGGCCCGCGTGCCCACGAGTGGCAGGAGTGTATGACCGCAGTTTGACCTTGTCTGGATAGGCATATGGAAAAGTGTGTGCCGGGTGCGTTAAATCTTTAGGCACATCAATAACCACAGGACCGGGGCGGCCAGTCGAGGCAATGTAATACGCTTTTTTAACGACTTCAGCAATTTCACTTGGATGCTTAATCATGAAGCTGTGCTTCACCACCGGGCGTGAAATACCCACCATGTCAGTTTCCTGAAATGCATCCTCCCCGATCAAGTGACTTTGCACCTGACCAGAAATGACTACCATGGGAATTGAATCCATATAGGCCGTAGCAATTCCGGTTATCGCGTTAGTTGCACCAGGCCCAGAAGTCACCAACACCGTGCCGACTTTTCCGGTCGCGCGCGCATAACCATCGGCAGCATGAGTAGCTGCTTGTTCGTGACGAACAAGAATATGTTTAACATCAGATTGACGAAAGATGGCATCGTAAATATGCAGTGCCGCACCGCCTGGATAGCCGAAAACGAACTCAACGCCTTCGTCCTTCAGCGCGCGGATCAGCATATCTCCGCCTGAAAGCATTTCCACTTTTATTTCCCCTTTTAGACTTTCTGTCTATTTACAAAATTGTGGCTGACAGGGTTCATTCAGAACATTGCACAGCACAGAAAACGAAACGGCGAGTTTGCTTGAACAAATAATTTGAACAATGTGTAAAAACAAAATTTACCGCGAGAATATGAAAAATCTACGATAAACATCCAGGGTGGTATTTATCGGATTTAGGCAAGCCGCTTGGGTAATTCTGCAGCTTATATCGGGTCGGCAACGTCGGTGGACGCGCTTCAGCACAGGTGGATGGTGCGACAAGAGGGTGACTTATCGGGGAGCAGATGAAGATCCGAGCTTATCGGCCATCTGCTGGCCATCCAGCGAACCCGCAATTCTCCCAAGATATGCGTCAAAGTCAAGGAAAAGCTAGGTTTAAGCGGAAAATATCAGGATCGGCAGAGGAACCCCGCAAGCAGCGATGCGTCAAACGCCCGCCAATCAGTGTTAGCAATAAAATGGATGACTTTTATATTTCATGAATTTTCCCAACCGGCAATTAAACTAGAATAAATGAAATACTCTTAACGCCGGTTCAGCTGGAAAAGAAATCCCTATTTGGCTTTTCCAAGCATCGCTTTCATATCGAATATACAAAAAAAAGCCTGCTGGAAATAGTCATCCCCAAGCAGGCAGTTGCGCAGTAACCGTTATAGCAACACCAATCTAACGAAAAGCGTCACACTCCAAATTAGACAATTAACTTACATTCTTGGGCGAGCAGAAAGAATCCAAACGGATTTAGTTCAATTGCAACAAGTCATAAAATGGCGCACAACGTAATAACTTAATTAAACAAACATATATGCGATAAAGTTTGGATATTTTATTTATTATTATAATAAATGTAAATAATGCAAATTATTATAGTGGCGTACGACAACACTTTATGGCATTAGACTTTACATTAGTTGAAATAATTTTTCATTAGATCAGCTCATGCAATTTCAAGCGCCATTAATAAATTTAACACGGCTTTTAAACACTAAAAATAAAAATAACGACGAAAGCGATAAGTGTACTTATTCACTCAGCACACTTGGTTTAAAATCTTTCATCTCTACAGGAAGTATCGGATTTTTTAACGTAATTATATGGCGCTGTTTTAACTCAAGCTTATCGATATACTTTCCATAATGCTTTTTAAAGAGCACATCTAACACGTCATTACTGCCAATTGTTTTTAGCCCCGAAGTGATGCGCTCAGCCAAAGCGGAATTAGCGGGATTAACATAAAAAACCAAGGGAAAAGGATAATACACAAGCAGCGAGGGCTCCGTCAGCAAC
>JANPKH010000205.1:0-9057 GCA_031425935.1 Gammaproteobacteria bacterium
TTTTGTGGATGCTGGGTAATGTTTGGTTTTTTTTTATAATGTTAAACAAATTGTTAAATTTGGCTTTTTGGCAGATTTGTTTTTCATGGTAAAAATTTTTATAACGACTGGCGGGGGTGGGATGGTTTTGTGTCAAGATACAGAAGATGGCAAAAGAACCAAATATGTTACTACTACAGCAAAAGTACCGCACCCGTATGAGTTTTATCACGATGAAGCTGGTTTTAACTATCGCTTGCCCAACTTAAATGCTGCTTTGGGATGCGCACAAATGGAGATGCTGTCAACTTTTCTCAAGCAAAAGCGTGCGTTAGCCATGCACTATAAATCTTTTTTTGCGAATCATGAATTGGTGTTTGTTGAAGAACCAAAATACGCGCAATCAAATTATTGGTTAAATGCGATAATTTGCCCAAATAAAATATCTCGAGATAGCCTTCTTAAAAGCACAAATAGTGTAGGGGTTATGACAAGACCTGTGTGGCAACTGATGCATCGATTGCCTATGTTTGCAAATGCTCCGCGGGGAGATTTGTTTGTTTCGGAGTGGCTCGAATCCTGTTTAGTTAATCTACCTAGCTCCCCCTTAAGCTTGGTGAACAAATAATGAAAATTGCTGTTTTTACTGGAACCCGTGCAGAATATGGTTTGCTTTTTTGGTTGCTTAAAGACATTCAGGCGGATCCTGAATTAAAGTTGCAACTTTTAGTTTCAGGTTCACATCTTTCTCCAGAATTTGGGTTGACTTATCAGCAAATTGAAATGGATAAATTTCAAATTGACGAAAAAATTGAAATTTTGCTTTCGTCGAATTCTGCCGTTGGTACAGCAAAAAGTATTGGTTTAGGCATACTTGGATTTGCGGATGCTCTATCTCGCATGAATCCCAATGTTTTGGTAATACTTGGTGACAGATTTGAAGCATTAGCCGCTGCACAAACAGCAATGATTTTGCGGATTCCAGTGGTACATTTGCACGGCGGTGAACTTACAGAAGGTGCTTATGATGACGCCATGCGACATGCTATAACAAAACTAAGCTATTTACATGCAACCTCTACCGAAGAATACCGTCGACGTGTTATCCAAATGGGTGAGTCTCCCGATCGCGTAAAAAATGTAGGAGCCATAGGCCTGGATCATTTAAAGCGAACAACTTTAATGAGCATGACGGAGCTTGCTGCATCTTTAAATTTTGCTCTACGTCCGCCATTTTTTCTCGTGACATATCATCCTGTCACTCTAGGTGACGAATCCCCTGTCGCCTCATTTGAAGCGCTACTTTACGCTCTAGATAAATTCCAGGATCATCAGGTTATTATCACTTACCCAAATGCTGATGATGGCGGGCGTAAAATTATTCCAATTATTGAAACATATGCTAATAGGTATCCGCAACGCGTGCTGGTTGTTCCATCGTTAGGACAGGTTCGTTATTTAAGTGCGATAAAACATTGCACGGCAGTGGTTGGTAATTCATCTAGTGGAGTAATTGAAGCGCCTTCGTTTGATGTCCCGTCCATCAACATCGGTATTCGTCAACGTGGCCGCCTTGCGGCCAAAAGTGTGCTTCATTGCGACGTAAATTCTGAGTCAATAATAAATGCGATAAACATCGCGATTTCCCGCTGCTACAAAGATATAGATGAAGTTATTGTAAATCCCTATGGTGAGGGAGATACAAGCCAACGAATATTAAATATGATTAAGCAAATGAAGTTCACTGGCGTTAAGCCTTTTTATGACCTAATCGGAATTAACTGATATGACATGTATAATCGCCGAGGCCGGAGTGAATCACAATGGCAATGAACATCTCGCTTTTAAGTTAGTTGATGCTGCTCATCAAGCTGGTGCTGATATTGTTAAATTTCAAACTTTTAAAGCCAAAAATTTGGTGACGAATTATGCTGCGCAAGCAGAATATCAAGTCACTAATTCAGGTAGACAAGAGTCGCAACTTGCGATGTTAAGCCGACTCGAGTTGAGCTACGAAGCGCACCATAAGTTAGTGGCTTACTGCAACGGGCTTGGCATCGAATTTTTATCGACAGCATTCGATTCTGAGAGCCTTGCATTTCTGGTCAACGATTTGGGATTGAAGCGGTTAAAAATTCCTTCAGGAGAGATCACTAATGCGCCGCTTGTACTGGAGCATGCGCGGACTGGATGCAATCTAATAGTATCCTCAGGTATGGCGACTTTATCAGAAATAGAAGCAGTTTTAGGTGTTATAGCCTTCGGTTACACAACAGATGTAAATACTTCGCCAGGAAAGTTAGCATTTGAGCGGGCTTATGCTTCGGAGGCTGGACAAAAGGCATTAAAAGAAAAAGTTATTTTGCTGCATTGCACAACGGAATATCCTGCGCCAATGAATGAAATTAATTTAAAGGCTATGGACACCATGGCGCTTGCTTTCAATGTCCCCACAGGTTATTCAGATCATAGCGAAGGCATTACTATTCCAATTGCGGCTGCAGCGCGCGGAGCCGTTATTATTGAAAAACATTTTACTTTAGATAAATCTATGGAAGGTCCTGACCATAAGGCATCGCTGGAACCCGATGAGCTTGCGACAATGGTTAAAGCTATTCGGCAGCTAGAGGTTGCGCTTGGCACGGGTGTTAAGTGTCCTACGCCATCTGAAGTTAAAAATAAAATTGTTGCTAGAAAAAGCATTGTGGCAGCAACAGCTATTAATTCAGGACAACAACTAAATACCGGGAATCTTGTAATAAAGCGACCGGGAAATGGAATAAGCCCTTTTAGTTATTGGGATATGTTAGGTAAAAGCGCTAATCGTGATTATCAGCCAGGGGAATTGATCATTGAGTAAATCGGTTCTTTTAATAGGTGCTGGCGGTCACGCAAAAGTCTTATTGGAAATCTTGCTGCAGTTAAATTGCAATATTGTTGGTGTCATTGCTCCAGAAAAAAAATCTGAAAATATCATTTTTTCTGGTCTTAAACATTTTTCCAATGATGATGAAATCTTTACATTTGATCCTGCGGAGATATTACTCGTAAATGGCATTGGTTCTCTGCCTGGGCAAACTGCCAGGTTCACAATTTACGAAAAATTAATTGCTGCCGGATATAGGTTTATGACTGTAATCTCACCTCATGCAATTGTTTCTAAGTTTGCACATCTTGAGGAAGGTGTTCAAGTTATGCCTGGTGCAATTATAAATGCCGATGCAAAAATAGGTGCTAACAGTATTGTAAACAGTGGCTCTATTGTCGAGCATGATTGTGTAGTTGGTGTTCATAATCATTTGGCACCAGGGGTAACTTTAAGTGGCGGTGTGATCACCGGTGCGTTTGTGCACGTAGGTACAGGTGCAAATGTTATCCAGGCAATCAATATTGGAAACTCAGTCATGGTGGCAGCCGGGGCATCTGTGACGAAAGACTTAACTGCAGGTACCAAGCTATACGGTGCAAAACCATATTCTGTCACAGAGGAAAATAGAAAATGAGCTATAGCTGGAAAAATGTTCTTATTAAGCCTGAGTTGCCTATAATTGATGCGCTTAAATTAATAGATATCGAATCTTTGCGTATTGCGCTTGTGGTTGATGACGAACTTAAGCTTCTTGGTGTCGTAACTGATGGAGATATTCGGCGCGGATTGTTAAAAGATTTGAAGTTAAATAGCCCTGTTAGTTTAGTAATGAATTCTAAACCTTTAACTGCATCAATCGGTACTTCAAGGAGAGACTTGGTAAAATTTATGGAGCGTGAGCAACTGCTTGCAATCCCTCTTTTAAATGAGGGCGTAGTTGTAGGTTTAGAAACACTGCAAAAATTTGCTTCAGATGTGCAATATCAAAACCCTGTATTTTTGATGGCAGGTGGTTTTGGGACTCGTTTAAGACCGTTAACTGATAATTGCCCTAAGCCACTTCTTAGAGTAGGCGATAAACCTATATTAGAAATTGTGCTCGATAATTTCATTAAGGCTGGTTTTATAAATTTTTATATTTCGACTCACTATCTGCCTGAAATGATTCGAGCACACTTTGGCGATGGTTCTCGTTGGAACGTCAATATTACTTACGTGCATGAGGGCACTCCGCTAGGTACAGGTGGGGCGTTGGGGTTATTGCCGAGCGATGTAAATGATTTACCTATTTTTGTAATGAATGGGGATTTGTTAACTAATATCAACTTTGAACGCATGCTAAATTTTCACAACAAAAATAACGCTGATGCAACTATGTGCGTCCGTGATTATGAATATCAGGTGCCTTTCGGTGTGATAAATGGTGAAGGTAACCAAATCATAAGTATGGTGGAAAAACCGATACAACGATTTTTTGTAAACGCAGGTATTTATTTAATTAATTCTGTCGTTCGCAAATCAGTTGAGCCCAACTCGCGAATTGATATGCCAACCCTTTTAGAAAAAACTATTGCAGAAAAGCGCCGTGTTTTGATGTTCCCTATCCATGAATATTGGTTGGATATTGGTCGGATAGAGGATTACAACAGGGCACAAATTGACATTATGAATTTGGAGTTTTAATCGTGAAGTCATTTGCGGTGGTTGGAATGGGAAGTATTGCCAATCGACATGTTGCTAATTTGAGATTCTTACATCCAGATTCAAAAATTTATGTCGTATCATCAAGCGGCAAAAATAGTTTGTTACTGAAGCATGCAGATGAAATCCTTGCTTTCGATGAGCTCGTCGCTCGACAACCCCACTATGTCATTGTTGCGTCACCGGCGCCCTTTCATGCCGGGATAACCAAAAAACTATTAGCGAAAAATATTCCAGTTTTAATTGAAAAGCCTGTTGCTCATACTTACGATGAGGCATTGGATTTACTTACTTATATCAACAACTCTCCCTTAAAGTGTGTGACAGTAGGCTACTGCTTGCGCTTTCTACCCTCTGCGCGCTTTATTAAATTGTATCTTGAGAGCGGCAAAATTGGCGCTATCTATAATATTCAAGCTAGCGTTGGACAATATTTACCTGATTGGAGGCCTGGTAAAAATTATAAAGATTCGGTTTCTGCCAATCGTGAATTAGGTGGAGGAGCCTTATTGGAATTAAGTCATGAGCTTGATTATTTAATTTGGCTTTTTGGAAACTTGACTCTTCATCATAGTTGGTTGAGAACGACGAGTGAACTTGATCTGAATGTTGAAGAAATCGTTGATTTAACTATGACGCTCAATAGCGGTACTCATGTTTCTGTCCACCTTGACTTCATACAAAAATCTACGCAAAGAAAGTGTGAAATTATTGGCGAAAAAGGGCGGCTGGTATGGGATTTGATAGGGAATTCCGTAACCCTTTATCATGGACGTACGGTGGAAGTATTATATTCGGATGCCGATTATGATAAGAATAATATGTATGTTGATATGTTAGTGGCTTTTGAGGAAGAAATACAAAATCATTCCAGCAATCTAGTAATGCTTACATCATCTGTAAAAGTGATGGAGCTTGTTGACGAAGCTCACAAAACCAATCAATGGAGAAAATCTGCTTGAAAACAGTAGCATTTATTTTTGCGCGTGGCGGTTCAAAAGGATTGCCTGGGAAAAACATTAAATTCCTGAATGGTAAACCTTTATTACAGTATTCAATAGAAACTGCTAAGGCGGTTGCTTCTATAGATTATATAGTTGTTTCAACTGACTGTAATGAAATTGCTGAAGTAGCTAAAGCCAACGGTGCATATGTAATAATGCGTCCTTCTGAGCTTGCGACAGATACAAGTCCTGAATGGCTTTCATGGCGGCATGCTATCACGCACGTGAATGAACATATTGGACATTTCGATATTTTCGTTAGCCTTCCAGCGACAAGTCCATTACGTAATAGCACAGATGTTATCTCTGCTCTGGATAAGCTACGGGAAAGCAAGGCGGACATCTGTATATCAGTTACTGAGGCTAGTCGGAGTCCATATTTCAATATGGTGAGAATACTGGAAGACGATAGCCTTGAACTGGCGATTAAGTCAGATATAGCTGTCACCAGAAGGCAAGAAGTTCCGGAAATTTTTGATATTACGACGGTAGTCTATGCCGCTCCTGTTAAATTCATAATGGAGAATAGTTCTATCTTCGATGGTAAGGTTGTTGCCGTAACTGTTCCAAAGGTGAGAGCGGTAGATATAGATGATATCTACGATTTCATGTTTGCAGAAGCAATTATGAAAAGTGGAGCTATATGAATCTTAATAATGAAAAAGTATTAGTTGTGGGTGCCGGTGGACTCTTGGGTTCGGCGTTAGTTAAAGAGTTATTGCTGAACGGTGCGACCGTTGTGGCGGCGGACCTTGATACTTTAAGGTTAACGGAACGTTTATTGTCGCGTGAAATTGACGTGCAAAAAGCATCAGTAAGCATTGTTGAGTTAAATTTAACTGAGGCCGGAGCTGTTGCAGACTTTTTTAATAATGCATCTGGAATTACCGGTGTAGTAAATTCATCCTACCCAAGAAACAAGAGTTATGGGAATCATTTTTATGATGTCAACTTAAGTGACTTTAATGAAAACTTAACATTAAACCTTGGTTCTTCATTTTTACTCATGCAGCAATGTGCAAAATATTTTGAGCGTAATAAAACACCTTTATCACTCGTCAATATTTCATCTATCTACGGAGTAGTGCCTCCCAAATTTGAGATTTATGAAAATACCAAAATGACCATGCCCATTGAATATGCGGCAATTAAATCATCTTTAATTCACTTATCAAAATACGTTACTAAATATGTTGCTGATAGTAGATTTAGAGTCAACCTGGTTAGTCCAGGTGGCATATTTGATTACCAACCGGAAGATTTTCTTAAGGCTTATAAAGGAAAGACTTTTGGTAAAGGCATGTTAGATGTTAATGATGTGCTTGGCGCAATAGTTTTTTTATTATCTTCAATGTCAAGCTTTGTCAACGGACAAAATATTATCGTAGACGATGGTTTTTCACTATATTGATTCAATGGGATTTAAAATGGCAAATGAATTACGTGTAGCAATTATAGATTACGAAATGGGTAATGTTAAATCTATAGAGAACGCAATAAATCATGTGGGTAATTTCAACATTATAGTGACGTCAAATCCAGACGAAATTTTAGCTGCGGATATTATTATTCTACCGGGAGTAGGTGCCTTTCCTGATGCCATGAAAAAATTGCTTGATAAGCAACTTGTCCCTACCCTGAATAAAGCCGTTATTGAATTAAAAAAGCCGACACTTGGAATTTGCCTGGGTATGCAACTTCTTTTTGATATGTCTGAAGAAAAAGAAATAACCAAAGGACTCGGCTGGATTCCAGGTAAGGTTAAGTACATGAGTCCAGAAGGTAACCTTCGTCTTCCTCACATCGGCTGGAATTCACTTATTTTGCAATCCAGCGATAGCATCTTTTCTTATTTACATTCTGATAAGGATTTCTATTTTGTGCATAGTTTGCATGCAATATGTGATGATAAATATGTGCTGGCCAAGTTTGACTACGGTGGACTAACGACCGCCGCAGTTAAAAATAATAATGTCGTTGGAATGCAATTTCATCCAGAAAAAAGTCAACAAAATGGCTTATTAGCTTTGCGGAGCTTTTTTGATTGGGCAGTATTGTCAATAGGTAAAAATAATGCTTAAAACACGACTTATACCATGCATTTTGACCAAGAATGACTTAGTGGTGCAGAGTTTCAATTTCAATAAATATTTACCAATAGGAAATGTTAAAACTGCTATTGAGTTTTTTGTCAAATGGGATGTTGATGAAATAGTAGTTATTGATATAGACGCAACACGTGAGTCTCGGGCCCCAAATGTTGAGCTTGTGAGCTGGGCCGCGAAAGAGTGTTTCATTCCTCTTACTGTAGGTGGTGGAATCAAGTCGCTGGAGCACATCCATAGTTTATTAAAAGCAGGTGCGGACAAAATTTGTTTAAACTCAGTGGTCCGGAACAACCTGGCCTTTGTTACGCAAGCCTCCAATATTTTTGGCGATCAATGCATTACCGTTTCAGTAGATGCAATCCTTACTAATGACGGCTATCAGGTATATGACTACATCAGTGCGAAAGCTTGCGACATTGATTTAATTCAGCATGTTAAAGATATCGAAGCAGCTGGTGCGGGGGAGATTCTGCTCAATTCTGCTAATCGTGACGGCTCACGAATTGGTTATGATATGGACTTACTGAAGGCAATTAGCTCGTCTGTCAATATACCCGTTGTGGCGCTAGGTGGTGTTGGTCGATTTGAACATTTGGCGGATGCCGTTACTATTGGTGGTTGTCAGGCAGTGGCTGCCGCAAACATTTTTCAGCATGTGGAGCACAGCACTATTGCCGCCAAAGCACAAATGCGTAGCTCGGGTTTAAATGTTCGCTTGAGTTCAGAAGTTAAATATGAAAATTTTTCTTTAGACCTTCTTGGTCGCCCATTTTAAGGCATGAAGACAATGAAATTTTGTAGCAGATGTTTTTATCCAAATAATCATGCACTAAACATCATTTTTGATAAGGATGGTGTTTGTAGCGGCTGTCGCGTGCATGAAGAAAAATATCAGATCGATTGGGATCTAAAGGAAAAGGAATTAGAAAATTTATTGCATCAGTATAAAGGTAAGGCGGGCAGTTCATTCGACTGTGTAATTCCGGTGGTGGGAACTGGCGATGATTTTTTCGTTGTCGATCAAATAAAAAATAAATATGGGTTGAATCCTTTATTGGTTACTTACAATACTCATTTTAGTACCAAAGTTGGTGTACGAAATTTAGCTCGTCTTATTACCGAGTTGGATTGTGACCATATGATGTCCACTGTTGGTCCGGATACAATTAAAGAAATTACCAAAATAACGTTAAAGAAATTTGGCGATATTTATTGGCATGTACTTGCGGGTAGCCAAACCTTTCCAGTTCAAGTAGCTACAAAGCTCGATATTCCATTAATTATCTGGGGTGTCAACGGTTGGCTGGACCAAGTGGGGATGTTTAGTCATCACGACAGAGTTGAAATGACAAAAAAGGTGCGTAAAGAGCATGCTATGCGCTGTGTCGATGCTGAG
>JANPKH010000206.1:0-3980 GCA_031425935.1 Gammaproteobacteria bacterium
CGTGCAATATTGTTTGTTAATTTATTTCATCAGCCAGTACATGTTACACCGCTGCGACAAATTGCCGATAAGCATCAGTTAACTCTGATAGAAGATGCCTGCGAAACTCTTGGCGCGGAGACAAGCGGCCAGCGTTCTGGCGCTTTAGGGGATATAGCCGCATTTGGTTTTTATCCCAACAAGCAAATCACTACAGGTGAGGGGGGGATGATAGTAACTAACAGCGACGAGTTTGCTACGATCTGCCGCTGCCTTAGAAATCAGGGTAGAGCTAGTGGCGATTCCTGGTTGTCGCACTCTCGAATTGGCTATAACTATCGCCTAAGTGAAATGAGTGCAGCCTTGGGGCTATCCCAGCTTTCACGTGTAAATCATTTTATTTCTTTACGCGAAGATATCGCCAAAAAGTACGCGGAATATTTAAAAAATATTGATGGCATAAGCTTACCGCGCATTTCAAAACACACAACGCGAACCAGTTGGTTTGCTTATACGATTCAATTGAACGAACACTTAAAGCGACCTATTGTTATGGCCCAACTAGCTGAACTTGGAGTGCCAACCCGGGATTATTTTAATTGTATTCATTTACAAAAACCTTATCAGTCAAAATATGGATTTGTAGAAGGAGAATTTCCCAATGCGGAAAAATTTTCCAGGCAAAATATAGCGCTACCTTTTTATCCTGGAATGAAAGAAGCTGATATCGAATATGTCTGCAGAATGTTAAAGAAAGTTATTCAGTTATCTTAATGGACATTCCATCGCATAAAATTATGCAGATACGAACGAGCACAGTCACTATTAACGAAGTTGATTTTACTTATCTTTCAATTGGTAGCGGATCATTGATTGTATGTATACACGGCTTTCCTGATACGGCTTATTCGTTTATACCTGTTATGCGGATGCTGGCGAATCAGGGCTATAGAGTGGTCGCGCCATTTCAGAGGGGCTATTTTCCTAGCGGAACTGCTAAGGATAATAATTACAGTTTGCTTGCATTGGCAAAGGATATTCTCGATTTTATTAGTGTTCTTAATGAAAAAAAAGCGATTGTTATTGGGCATGATTGGGGTTCTTTGGCTGCGCAAATTGCTGCGACTATTGCACCAGAAAAAATAACCAAGCTTGTTCTGGTTTCTATTCCCCCGTATCCCCAGCTAAAATTCTCAGCAAAACAAATAAAATATTTTTGGTATATATGTTTTTTTCAAATTCCCTGGCTTGCCGATAAACTACTGCCGATAAAAAATTATGCATTTCTGGATTGGTTATACAAAAGTTGGTCTCCCGGCTGGAGTGCTTATGGTGATCAACTCACGTTGGTAAAAAAATCTTTCGCTACATCGGGCCCTAGCGCTGCGTTAGCCTATTATCGTCAGCTACACAAAGCACCGATAAAGTTAATGAAAAATAATTTATCGGTACCTACTATAACAATTATTGGTGAGCTGGATGGCTGCGTCGATACTTTGTCGATTACAGCAGGGATTCTACGTTGTAGTAGAGAATTTCAATATGAGGTTTTTCCTAACGTCGGGCATTTTCCGCACTGTGAATCTCCCGATCAATTTTTTTCAGTAGTGCTAAAGTTCATTGCACAAGAGGTATGAGTGCGTATGGTCGCTTCGCTCGTCTACCGGCTCCCGCCTTACGAGGATATCGACTTTCATTGTCAAAAAGATCTGAGTAAGTGCCTTAAGCAAGTACTCTTCTACATATACAACTTACCTGCTTGCGTACAAAGGTTTTAATTCGGGTGATATTGTTTTATTTTTTCTTTCATTTTTGCATTCCTTCAATAGTGTCAGTAATGCGTCTGGATTCCATTCGGTAGAAAAATGATTGCTGTAGAGTAACTCGTCGAGTTGCTTCAGCGCGGCGGTTAGCTTTTCATTCATTGCCAGTTTGGCAATCTCATCTAGTGTATTAATGTGTTGTGTTGGCCATTGAAATTTTGCCCAATTCACAATGGCTTTGCGTAGTGCGGGTGCATCTCTATTTGCTGCAGCATGTTTCAAAACATTCCATATATCTTTTTCTCGTTGTGCCATTTCACTTTCACTGTGCGTTTGTGAAGCTTGCCATTTTGCTAATCGCGATTTTAATTGCCAAACATAAATAGCCAGTAGAGCAGATAACAGTGCAAAGAAAATGCTCGTTGCCCACAGCCAGGGTGTTAATACACTTGACGCCTGGATGGAAGGTGTTGGTGCAGTGATGGGCTGAGTATTAGCATTTGTGTTATTGGTTGGGATATTTTGTAAATTCGATAATGGTTGAAGCGCTGCATCACCTGCAACATGAATTGTTTTAGCGGCTAGGGTAGCGGTTTTCATGGTTTGGGTGTTGTTATCCCACCACTTAACATTGATTTCTGGCAAGGTAAAGTCACCGCCACGATTCGGTACTATAGCGGTTGTTTCTACGCGTGAACCTTGTACACCTTGCGCACTTTTATTATCTTTCGTTTGCGCTTGATCCGGATAAAAAGTTAAACCATCTACACTATTATTCGCAAGCGGTACTATTTGCCCACCGGTTAAACCATCAGTATTAATTGTGATGGTTCGCGTCACAGGTTCACCAACCTTTAATTGATCAAGGCTACTGCTCCAACTTTCGCTAATAGTTAATTGATTTGCAGGCTGCCAGTTTTTCGTATCGTAGTGTGTAGGTACAGGATTAACCTGGATGCGCTGTTCAGCCGAACGTAAACGCAAAACATTATTACGACCGCGGCTAAAGGGGTCGCCCCAGCCATTGCGTGCGTCATTGATTGAGACGTTGTAGCTTAAGCTTGGAATAATAATTTCACCGCTTTCTTGTGGAAAAACGGCGAAGCTGGTTTCAACGATTAAATGTGGTTTACCATTGATTGTGGTTTGATATTGAGTTTGATCTGTGTTGACCACTAATGCATTTTTTAATTCCAGCGGTTGCATTTCAGCTTGGGCTAAGCTGACTTCTGTTATCAGTTTTACTTTAACTAAAATTTGCTCTTGTACGTAGGCTGAAGTTTTATTGGCTTCGACGACGACTCGTACTTGTTCATTACTATCTGTCTGGTTTTGGTTTTGCTCAACCACATTAATTTCAATGGCATCACTCACTGCGTTATCAACATTAAATGAGGGGATAAGTAGCGTGCCTGCATGTTTGGGTGCAAGGGTGATGTGCCAGTCAGTGCTGGATTCGGCATTGCCATTTATGATTCTAAAAGATGAGCTGCGCGAGGTGCCCAGCACCTCAAAGTCATTGTTGAGCGCCGAAAAATCGGGTGAATCCTTGGTTTGTTCATCTGCAGTGACGATAAGCGTTAAGGTTTCGTTTAGAGCAATCGTATTTCTGTCGACATTCGCCGTTAGGATGTTGGCTTGTACTATTGCAGCCATGCCAAACATAGCGAGTATAAGCAGCATGCGATATATTTTGTGTTGCAAATTGTTAGTTTTATTAAACATAGTCTTCATCTTTCGTGATGGTTAATCGCTAGCGAGGGTTAAATTCTCCGTGGCTTGCCACGGAATAGATTTTTGAAACAATAATATACCTCGCTGTTTACGGCGAGGCATTTAATTTACCAGCGTTGATCAGCGTTATTTTTTGGTGCTTCAAATTCGCCATCAGCTCTTTTTTGGCGATTTTGTAAATATTGATATTTAAATTTATTGCGTAGTAGGCCGCCCGGATCATCCGGTACTCGACGCAACCATTGTTCCAGTGCTTGTTTTTGTTCTTCACTTAAATTGTCTTGATTTTGGGCAGCTTGTTCATTCTTTTGCGCAGTACTTTGTTCGCTTTGTGACTGCGAGCTGGTTTGTCCCATTTGTTGCGAATTTTCTGATGCAGCAGCAGAGGAAGCTTGCCGTTTGCCGGAGGAGGTTTTTGTTGAGCGCTGGAAGGCGGATCTTGTTGGTTTGCAACGTGGTTTTTCGTTTTTTGGTGCCCATAATTTTGTTTCTTTTAATTATGAT
>JANPKH010000207.1:0-4074 GCA_031425935.1 Gammaproteobacteria bacterium
CCGGTCGAGGCGGTCAAGGTGACCACATCGCCGATCACATCGGCGACCGCGTCGTTCGCGTTATCGATGATCGAACCACCGGTCGAAGTCAGCGTCACATCGCCAGCAGTCGTTCCCGCATTGACGGTGCCGATCGTAATGGTGCCGCCAGCCGAAATGATGATGTCGTTCGCGTTGTTGTCCGTCGATTGCACAACGGAGACCAGCGTGATCGCGTCGGTTTCTTCAATCTCGATGGTGCCCGAGGTCGCATTGGTCGCAGTCAGCGCTGCGAGAGTCGTTTCGATCGGATTGCCGCTGCCAATGCCGGTGCTCGCCGTGCGCGTTGCGTTGGCCGCGATCAGATCGGCTGCGGCATCGCTGGCCGTTTCGCTGATGCTGCCAAACGCGGACAGCGAGATCGAATCGCCAGTCGCATCGACCAAGGCGACGAGAATGTTGCCGCTGGTGTTGGTGCTGGCGGTCACATCCGCACCAATTCCGCCAGCCGTCACCGCTGTCAGAGTCAGATCCCCGCCGGTTGCATTCAGCGTGATCGAACCATCGTTCGTGGTGGCTAGTGTTACCACCAGTCCGCCCGCGACGTCGTCCAGATTGATGATGCCCGTGCCAGTTACCGTCGCGCTCGTCAGGGTCGTGAAGTCGACTTCGATCGCGGCGCCCACAGCCCCGATTCCGGTGCCAGCGGCCAGCGTTGCCGTCGCCGAAGTCAGATCGGCTGCAAGATCGCCCGCCACCACTTCCAGAATGCTGCCGACAGCTGTGATTTGGATGTTGTCACCTGCGGCGGTGACGTTATCGACCAGAACATTGCCACTCGTAGTGGTTGTGGCCACGATGTTGCGGGCCGTTCCATTCGCAGTCACCAAGGTCAGCGTCAAGTCGCCACCCGTGGCATTCAGCGTGATCGCACCATTGGCGGTGGTCGCACTCGTCACAATCAGGCCGCCTGCGAGATCGTTGATGTCGATCGCGCCGATGCCCGTCACATTCGCGCCCGTCAGCGTCGTGATCGTCGTGTCGAGATCGATACCCGTAGCCGCCGTTGCAGTGAGCGACGAAGCCGAAACATTGCTGGCCCCGGCATTCGCGTCGGTGATGCTCCCGGCCGTGGCAGTCAGGGTGACCACAGTGCTGGCCGAGACAGTCGTGACGTTCAAGTTGCCCGTCGCCGACGTCACCGTGGCAGTGCCATTCGCGGCTGCGACGTTCAGTACATTCGCGCCGTTGGTTTCATCGATGTTGATATTGCCAGCACCGCTGTTGGTGGCGGTGATGTTCAGAACCGTCGTATCGAGGTCGATACCGGTCGTCGCCGTCGCAATCAGGTTCTGAGCGATGACATCGATTCCGGCACCGCTCGTCGTGATGGCCCCAGCGCCCGCATTCAACGTCGCGGTGCTGGCCGCACCAGTCGTCAGCGTGTTGTTGACTGCAATGTTCTGCGAGCTGACGCTGATGTTGCCGCTCACGGTCAAGGCACCGGTTACGGTGACCAAATCGGTGCCCGCTCCCGTCGTGATGTCCAGATTGGTAACACTGAAAGCGCCCGTGCTAGTGTTGATCGTTACTGCATCGTTGCCGTTTCCGCCACCCGTGACGGTGTCGATGTTGGCATTCGTCACGTTTCGCAAGCCAACGATCGCGTTGGACCCGCTCACCGTCAGCGCGGCAACAGGAACGATCGAGTATGGCCCAGGAACCGTTCCGGCATTCGTCGCGGTATTACCATCGGCGAGCGTCAGCGAATCATCGACCGTAGCGGTCTGCAAGTTGACGGTCGTGAGGTTCACGAAGTCAACATTCGTGGTGCCGCTGAAGTTGATGTCGCCGTAGCCCGCCAGTTGCACGGTACCACTGCCGGCGATTCCGCTCGGAACATAAGCCGCCGTATCGCTCGCAGCACCGCCATTCTTCTCGACGCGTAGCAATTCACCCGTGTAAGTCACATCGCCAGTCGCGATCGGATCGCCATTGTTCGTATCAACCAACATCAAGTCGGTGTTTGCCAGGCCGTTGAACAGGAACGGCAGGGTGTTGGTCACTTGGACATAGGCAGCACCGTTCAAGCTGAATTCATTCAGCGTGGCGTTGAACTGTCGCAGGACGAGCGTGTCGTCACCTGCGGTGCCGTTGACGGTCGGCTGGCTGTACAGCACCACGTCGTTGCCGTCGTTGCCGCTGTACGAGACATACAGTGTGCCACCGCCGTACGTGACCGGTGAGCCTTCCGGCAATAGGTTGAACGTTCCGTTCACCGCATCGAGGCCGTCGTTGGTGATGATGATGAACTGCTGAGCCACCAGCGGATTCACGATGAAGCCGCTGATTTGCTGCAGATTCAGCGTCGCATTCGCGAGCGTGACCGAGCCGGTCACATTCATCTGGTCATGCTGCGAAACGGCTGTCGTGCCGCCAATTTCCACGTCAAAGAAGGTGCCCACAACAAAGGTCAGGTCGGCCGTGGCGAGCGATTCCGGACCAGCAACCCCTGGTGCGAGGCGCGAAGTATTGAGCAAGTTCACCACACCAGCGATAGTGCCGCTGCCGCCCAGGATTGCGGAGTTATTCACGTTCACAGCGCCCGTGCCGCTGTTCGTGCCATTCACCAGCAGCGTGCCGGCGTTGACCGCGGTCGTGCCCGAGTAGGTATTCACGCCAGACAGGGTTTGGGTCCCGCTGCCGTCTTTGATCAGGCGAACGAAGGCGGATTCCGGGTTGTTATCGGCCTGGCTATCGTTGCCGCGAATGATACCGCTGAACGTTCCCGAACCGTTCGCCACACCCACGATCAAGTCGTCGCTGTTGCCGCCGCTGGAGCTTGAGTTCCAGATTTCGCCGGCACCGGTCAGAGCGTCGATGTAGATGTCGTTCGCTCGCAAATCTAGCACCGCACCAGCGGCCACATCCAGATCGGCAGTGTTCGCGGTCCAGCTGGCAGTTCCGCCGTTGTTGTGCAATCGTCCGCCTTGGACATTGATCTGGCCCGACATGCTCATCGAACCCGTGATGCCGAACACACCCGTGTTGGTCTTGTTGAACGTGCCGTTGCCGCTCAGCGTTTGGCTAAAATTCCAGCCAGTGCCGAATGGAACTGACGAATCAACTTCCAATGTACCGGGGGTGTTAACCGTGGTGGGGCTGTTGTAGGCCAGCACGCCGTTGAGATCGACGAGTTCCAGCAAACCGGTGTTGATCGTCGTGGTGCCTGTGTACGAAACACGCGGACCCACCGTCGGCACTGGATGCAGCGTGAGTGAACCCGCACCATTCTTCACGATATTCAACTTGCCAGCGCCAGCGGTGTTGTCGAAGTCACGAATGTGACTGGCGAGCGAGTTGTTCGCGGCATTGTTGATCGTGAGCGTCGCGTCAGTCGCAATGCTCAGACCCGTGCCGCCATTCTGAACGATCAAGCTGCCGAGCGTGTCTTGAATGCCTGCAAGCGTTTGGCTTGTACCGAGCAAATCAAAACGGGTGTAATTGCCAACCGTGTTTGCGGCGGTCATCACAACGCCTGGTGCAAATTGATTTGATTGCCCCATCCGCAGGTTCGGCTGGTTCGAGTTGCCCGCACCCATTTGCAAAGGCCCACTGATGGCAAATGCGCCGGTCTTGTTCAGCGTCAACGTGCCGTTGTCGAGAATCGTCGTACCTGTGAAGGTATTCGTTCCCGTGCCGCTGAAGATCAACTGGCCAGCACCCGTCTTGGTCAAATCGCGAACGCCACCCGTTTCCGAAATCACGCTGCCGATCGTCAGCGAATTCGTAGCGACATGCACAACGCTGTTGCCGGTCAAGGTCACCGGACCAGCGTAGCTGTTATTGCCGACCGAGCTCGCCAAAGCGCCGCTGCCAGGCATGCCGGTGCCGGTGATCGACAATGCTTCGCCGGCGGGGATCGTCACGTCGCCAATGCTGTTTTCCAACTGCAGCGTAGCGCCACTCGACACGATTGTTCCGGCGACGGTCGAACCGAGCGAGTTGTTGTTGCGAGCGACCAGGAAGCCGTTCGAAACCGTTGTCAGACCGTCATAGGTATTCGAACCATCCAGGGTTTGCGAACCAGTGCCG
>JANPKH010000208.1:0-7052 GCA_031425935.1 Gammaproteobacteria bacterium
CATTGCGGTTGCCCATTGTTCCGAATAACCGACACAATGAAGATTCCGTATTGCGCATTAAGGATTTTAGAGGAATTGATACACGAGACTGGGACACGGATGATCAAGAGCATCCCTGCATTCAATTGGCGACACAACGATGGTCTTTTGAAGACGCTAATTCATTAGATGATATTGCTCAATGTGAACTATTATTGAGCATAATAGAAGTTACCCAATTGCAGCGCGAGAAAAATATTTTATTCTGTGCCGAAAGTTTTGAAGAAATAATACTTACGTGGCTGAGCTATTCATTTGCAAATCATGAGGAAAAATATCGTGAAGACCCGACATTGCCTTCGTTGGCAAACCGTTATCACGCTAAATTAATTAAAAAAGAGCACATTGATTGGCTTATGGTTCAGCTTTGTTTTTTTGAAGGTACCATGCCAAGACCTGTAGCCATGATTCCAATTAATAGCCGATTTGTATTGATGGCATGTATAGAAATAGACAGCCTCCACTACGCTGGCCGCCAAAATCCCTACAGTAAAAAATTGTTAAGGGAGTTTGAGTTCCAACTTTTTGATGAGTTCATTAGTCATTTTGGTTTGCGCTACACCGCGGAAACAATCGCTATTATTCAATCATTAAAATCTTAATCAATTAGATTCATTTCCTTCACAAGTAATGTGGCACGTAAAATTGCTGGGTCTTCGTTGCTGTGCATTTAATCACTTTCTATTTTTAACCCAGTCACACACATCCCTTGCTACCTCTGGCATAATCCGCGCGTACTTTATTCCCTTTAAAACATCCATCCCAAAAGGAGTCATTCATCATGGCGATGCAACAGCAGTTTCAACGTTCGCTAAAAAGTATTTTTATTCTGAGTTTAATTGCAATCATTTCTGCCTGCGGCGGTGGTAGTGACAATAAAAAGCCGCCTATTCCATCAGACGTCACACCTAACGCGTTTAGTTTTATCGCCGTTACCGGTGCAGCAGTTAGCAGTGAGGTAACCTCGCCAACAGTTACCATCAGCGGTATTGATACGGCTTCTACCATTAGCATTACTGGCGGCACCTATGCTATTGGTACTGGAGCCTTTACCAGTACAGCGGGCACAATTACTACTGGTCAAACCGTCAAAGTAAAAGTGATGACGTCAGCCAGTAACAGCACTGCCGTTACTGCAACGCTTACGATTGGTGGGGTAACAGGTAGTTTCAGTGTGACTACTATTGCTGCCGATGCTACGCCGAATGCATTTGAGCTGCCTGCCGCAACGGGTGTGCAACCTAATAGCGTGAATACCTCGGCAGTTGTAACTGTAGCCGGCATCAATGTGGCCGTACCTATCAGCATTACCGGTGGTGAATACTCCATTAATGGTGGCACTTACACCAGCGTGGCAGGCACTGTTAGTGCAGCGCAAACCGTGACTGTAAGAACAACGGCGGCTGCAGCCCCTTCAGCTGCCGTAGATGCAGTGCTTACGATTGGTGGTGTAAGTGCAACTTATACCGTGACTACGATTGCAGATGTTCTTGCACCCACCGCACAAATTTTATTTCCTCCGCCCGTTTCAATGACCGAAGGCAATACTATTTTAGTGCGCGGTACTGCGAGCGACGCTTACTCGATCAAAAGCGTAAAAGTGAATGGCGTAACAGCGACTACTGCAGATGGTTTTGCAAATTGGCAAGCGCTGGTTCCTCTCACAGACACAACAACTTTAGTAACAGCAACCACAGAAAATACTATCACTGTAGTTACGGAAGATGATGCGGGAAATATCGCAACTGATGCGGCGCATGTGGCGATAACGCAAGCGCCGATAACAAGCGCGTTTCCAGTAATAAATGGGGGTAACGAGTTTAATACTGCATGGGGCTTAGCTCTAGATCAATTAGGTGGCAGAAATCGGTTATTGGTAACAGATGATAGCTCTAATATAACAAGCATTGATTTAACGAATGGTAAACGTTCAGTATTTGCGACTACTTCCTGCAACACTTTAGGAATCGCAATAAATTCTATTTACAAGCACGTATATGCTAGTTGTTATGATCAAATTATTGATATTGATATTGATTTGGCAGACTCTTCGCAAATGCACGTTCATTCTAACGTGCTGTATAAAAGCATCTCTTCATTAATTGTAGATATCAAAAATGAAATAGTAAAAATAATTTCTATAAATGATTTAGATGGCGCTGTGATTGCAACAAACCAAGCATTTGATAATTTCAGTGTGCTCTCAGATGCAAAAAAGAGTATTCCGAATGCCGCTAATCCTATTAATAACTCTTATAGTATCGTTCAAGATAAAGCAGCTAATCGATATTTGGTTAGTGATTATTCACAGCAAGCAATTCTGTCTATAGATGCTTCTACTGGAGTGCGTAGTGTATTTTCAAATAGCTCGACGGGTACTGGTGATCTTTTTGGCGTGGTTGACGATAAATATGTTAGCGCTATCGGTTTTGATGAGCATAATCAACGTGCGTTAGTGACTGAAACCTTTTCAGGGAAAATATTTGCGATAGATCTGGCCACAGGTAATAGATCTCTTCTCTCAAGCGTTACGTCAGATAATCCTTATAATGTTGTTAATAATAGTTATGGCGTTGCGATTGCGGATGCAAATGGATACGCTTTTTTCTCAGATGCCGATCTTGGCGCCATATTAGCAGTTGATTTGGTTACTGGTCACCGTGTTGTCTTTAGTAAGTAACTAAACATTAAATCCAAGTGCAGAAATTTTCTGCACTTGGATTTTTTAAAATTAAAACCAAAAAATTATTTGTTAAAACAGCAATACGGAATTATCTAGAACAATAGCATTAAGGAGCAAAGATGACGGCTACCAATCTTCTTATCGCCGGTCAACATGGTGGATGGTGGCAAATAAATTAATATAGTCCCTGCGGCAAAGCCCATCCACAAACATCTCAATACGGCCGCCACTACAAAAGCGGCAACCATGGGGCAGGATAGAAACTAAAGCAGGAGGAGTGTGGTCTTCTTGTAAGTGGGATGGAGCTAATGAAATTGCAAACTGAAAACTCCTCTGTGTTGTATTAATTATTAATCAGTGCTTTATTTTCATCGTGTTATTTTTTCAACGAAAGGAGTTGCTGTGGCAATATTTTCAGGCAAAGAAGAGGAAGTGGTTTTGTTTTCTCCTATGGAGGGAAAGTTAACATTTGAAGGAAGGCCTGCAGCGCGAGCAAAAATTATAAGAAATGTGAGTTGGAAGGATAATGTAGGTGAAACCGATATTTTTTATGCAGATAAGAATGGTAATTTTAGTCTTCCAATTAAAAGTGAAACTGAAAAGATTAGTCCATTAGCTCAATTTGTTTCACATCAAAAACTATTTGTGCATTATCAAGGAAATGAATACCAAATTTGGGGTAATGGAAAGCTTGATAAAAAGAAATATACTGAATTTGGAGGGCAGCCGAAAAATTTACGTTGCGAACTAACTCAAGAGCCTGATAGAAGAGATACTAAAAGTGGTTGGGTTGTTACTTCTTGTGAATGGAATTTAGATGATTAGAAATATGAAGTCATTAATCCCAAAGATACCACGGGAGTTAGCAAGAGAGGTCTACAGTGTTCAAGACGCGTTCGTTTTAAAAGACTTTATTAAGCGCGCAACATACATGCGTCTGATGAATAGATTACAGATGAGGCACGACGCGCATTACGGAAAATTTCCGTAATTAAATTAGCGCTTTTCATGTGATTTCAATTTTATAAATAATTTTCTTGGTGAATTTTAAACACGGTCTGTAGTGGGATTGTATTGGTGAAAGCCGTGTCTCTGATTATTCTCTTATACTAAGTAGTTCATTCTCCGTAATTGTCATAACAATATTTTCCAGATTTAAAAATTCTTTCTTTCGTACTGCGTACAGCTTTGCACCAACAACGATTGTTGCGTGCGTTGGTGTTAATTCTGTAATGTTCATTGTTGCAAAAGTTTGTTTGCTATCATCAAGTATAAATAAGCCGGCGCGCGTAAGGCATGATAAGTCAAATTTCCCGCCTTCAGCAATATTAGTTGTTGCATTAAAGTTTATTGCAAATGAAGATTTGGCAAAGGTTAATGTGCATTCTTCCGCCGAGGGAATGCTAAACGTAATATTTTTTCCTGGTTGATCATTGAAAAAAAATTCGTAGTCGCTAATGCCTAATATTTTAGTTGCAATTTTTTCTTTTTTTATTGATGAATGCGGTGTTTCGTTAGTTACGGCTATATTCGACGTTGCGTCGCCACAGCCAAAAAGTCCTACATAAATACTGGTCATTAAAACGATATGTAATTTTTTCATTCTCTACTCCGCTGGCTTATGGGCTTTGCTTATTTTTGCTGTAGAAATGCAAGCACTCCAGCTTCACCCATGGCAACAACTTTGGTTTCTAGTGCGGCTCTTACATGTGCTGATGGGGTAAGTGTCGCGTACACTCGCTCAAAATAGGGAAGGTCGCTGACAACATACTCCAGCATGCCAAGCACTTGCTCATCGGTAAGGCTTGCACGTACAGCTAACCATTCAAAAGTTTTTACTGATTCAATCATTAACGCGGTGTTGATATCCTCAAATGTAATTGCATCTAATGAAATATTTTTTTCATTATCGACAAGCAGATTTACATTATCATCAGCTATGGCCTCGCGGATAATATCGTTGCCTTGGCCGCCAGAATGAAAGAGTCCTTGGCAATATTGGTGTGCGCGATTAAAATCATTTTCTTCCGGCAAATCAACAACATAATCCACCCAAATTTTTAGTTCTTCTCCATTTATTTTTCTAATCAGATTGGGTAGGTGTGTTGGTAATACAGTTAAAACTTGTTCCAAAAAAGATGCATTTACTTTCGCCCAAGCTGCCGAAAACTCCGAGGTTAATGATTCCACAGATCTATACCCTTGATCAATAATAAACTGGTAGTTTACATCACCTTGAAAATCTTCCAGTCCGGCCGCTTGAACGGAAAAAGCTGCATTGCCGTCTTCTGCTATGGTTTCCAAAAATGATCCGCATTGACGGGCAAATACCTGATCAGCAATACCGAAAATATTAATGATAACGAAATTAAATTCAGTTTTATTCATGAAATATTTCTCTTTGATATCAGCTCGGCAGCACTGATTCTACTTCGGTGGAAACAAGTTCACTTTCATACAACCAAGCAAGATTTAGCATTGCAGTGATATATTTATTGATAAGTGTTCGATCAACTTTTTCTAAATCAAAATAGACATAAATTGATATGCTATCGTTAGACTCATTAGTAAGCTTCACCGGTTTACTTAGTTGTGGGTTTTTTGCAACTTCTTCACGGATTTTTGTGGCTTGTAACAGGTTTGGAGCCCAAAATTCAAAAGACAAATAGATCTTTGGTGAATTTTGCGCTGACCAGGATTCCCATTTATATTCTTGTTCTATATTTTGTTCATCCTGATTTTGTTGCTTATCTGCAAATCGTTTTTGTGGGCCAGAGGTATCTTGCTTATTTGCGCGAATATTCCATAACAAAATTATATAGGCCAATGGAAGCAGCGCGATGTAGCTTATACTTTCTCTGAAGAGCCACGCTACTACGAGGCAGCTCACGGCAAACAATGGGGCAAGCCAAAGCAAAGTAACAATTAGTTTCTCTCTCGGTTCTTGTCGAGCTTGACCATATACACCGAAGAACATTAATACATAGGGAAAGCTAAGGACACCTCCTAATATTAGAACGACAGATACTATTGTAATTGTTGTGAGTATCCAAACCGGCATAGCTAATCCCACTTTAAAGCATCATTAATCCGATGGATCCTGCTGTTGCAGTAGTAAGAATAATATTGAATTCTTTTGACTTAGCAATCTTTGCAGCTACAACCATTGCTAATTTGGCTGCTATTTTTAATTCGGCTATCATTTTATTGAGTAGCGTTTTTAACGCAGCTTGTGAAATTTCAATTGTCATACCAACAACTTTTGCGCACGTACCAATAAACTTTAGTATGGCAGAATGAGCTGCGCTTATAAACTTGAGGCCACTGTTTATCGCCAGTGCAATCAAATCAAAAGTTGTTGCAATACCCGCCATTGCATATCCGGCACCGGCCAGCATTCCACGCAGAATTCTGAGCAATATTACCATGCCCTTACTTCCTGCAATACCTAGCGAGCGTTTAAGCCATGATTCATCTTTCATCCAAGCTTGAAAGAAATGCTTATCTATTTCATATTCAGCTAGAGCTGCGGCTCGCAAATCAAGCCAATTTTTACCGCCGACAGAATTTATGTAATTGTTTGTATCATGATTGTCCATGCTTATCGAGGAAATAGGTGAGCCAAGGAAAAAGTTATTTTTGTCCGTTATTCTAGAGTGAATATGAATATAGGGTGCCACCGGGATCATAGGAATGGGATCGAGATTATGACTAACTCGATACATATTTTCTTCACCGATAAGTGCATTCATTTTTTTATCGTATGAAGCAGCCATAAGGCCAACGCGAGGGGCTCCAAAAGTATATAGCCGCACATTGCAGCCACGTTTAGCCAAATTGATAGCGACTAGATTAGCTACCGCGCCACCTAAGCTGTGTCCGACACAATGAACAACATCGGCTTCATCAATTACCGAATAAGCAGAGGTTAGCCCGGGTAACACTGAATTAAAAGTATCAAAAAATCCACTGTGAACCGGACCTATTCCAGGCATATGTCGAGCAATACTTATATTCGCATCTGTAAGTAAATCGGGGTAGCCAATTTCCGGTCGCGTCCCTCGTGTGGCCACCACTACATGTTTTTTTCCTCCGCGCTCAAATTGCAGCACATAACCGAAACCAGTGCTTATTCGTGTTGATTCATAGCTAAGGCCGAGAGATAGGCGCCCTATGTTGCTACCGGTAGATCCTTGAAAGCTAGTATTAACTGATGCGCCGACTATGCCTGCTTGTGCTACAGATCGGGGTCCAGAACCTATAATATTTCGGTTAATTACACTTTCGCTTGCTTGGCCTCGGGAGACCGCTGGTTTTTTGCCAGTGCTCT
>JANPKH010000209.1:0-9310 GCA_031425935.1 Gammaproteobacteria bacterium
CTTGCAGCCTGGCGCGCGGGTAGTGCCTGTTTCCAACCAACAAGGCATACGGATTGGCCCGCAACTATTAGGCCGCGTGGTGAATGGAATTGGTCAGCCCCTCGATGGCAAAGGCCCATTAATAGGTGATGAAACCCTCGATTTTACACCACAAGAAATCAACCCCATGCAACGTCACCCCATCAGCGAACCACTCGATGTCGGTGTGCGCGCTATCAATGCCTTGATTACAGTGGGGCGCGGCCAACGGCTTGGTTTAATGGCAGGAAGCGGCGTTGGTAAAAGTGTTTTGATGGGCATGATGACAAAATTTACCACTGCCGATGTGGTGGTAGTGGGGCTAATCGGTGAACGCGGTAGAGAAGTAAAAGAATTTATTGACCATATTCTGGGTGACGCCGGTTTGCGCCGTGCGGTGGTAGTGGCGTCGCCAGCAGATGACGCACCTTTGATGCGTTTGCGTTCAGCACAATTAGCCAGCCGCATCGCTGAATACTATCGTGATAAGGGTTTAAATGTTCTGATGCTAATGGATTCACTCACCCGATTCGCCCAGGCGCAACGCGAAATTGCTCTGGCAATTGGCGAGCCCCCCGCTACTAAGGGTTATCCTCCTTCGGTATTTTCGAAGATTCCGCAATTGGTTGAGCGTGCTGGTAATGCCGCAAAAGGTTCGGGTTCGATTACAGCGTTTTATACCGTGCTAACAGAAGGCGATGATCTACAAGACCCCATCGCGGATGCGGCACGAGCTATTCTTGACGGGCACATAGTGCTTTCGCGCAAACTGGCAGAGGAGGGCATTTACCCTGCCATTGATGTGGAAGCTTCTATCAGCCGAGTCATGCAAAACATCGTTTCGGACGAACATCTCAAACAGATGCAGCGCTTCAAACAGTTGCTCTCGCGGTACCAACAAAACCGTGATTTGATTGCCATTGGAGCGTATGCGCAAGGAGCGGATGCGGAAACGGATATAGCCATTGAGCGTTTTCCATATTTACGTGCCTTTATTCAACAAGGTATTACGCAACCGGTATTGATGCCAGAATCTGTTGCTAATCTACATGTACTGCTTAAACCCCCCTCACCAAAAGCGGGACCTTTAGCGGCGCAACATCGACAATAATGGCGATTTAGTTAGCATTTTAATAATGCCAACATAAGCTGTTAGTATTGGGACCGTCTCATGGTTGAATCACGTGCTAAGCGTTTACAGGTAGTGCTAATTTTAGCCGAGCGCAAAGAGCAAGAAATTGGCCAACAACTGAGCCAGCAGCGAGGATTGGTCGCCGTTGAAGAACAGCAGTTGCGGGAATTGGATGATTATGCCAAACAATATTTGCAAACTTACTCTGCGCGAAAAGTAGACGTTCGTCCGCACGAATTAATCGCATACAGCAGTTTTATTCAGCGTTTAGGGGAAGCTTGTAAAGAACAGCAAGCTAAACTCGAGCGTTTAATTATAATACTTGATAAGATTCAACAGCGCTGGCATATGGCGCACCAAAAGTGCGAAGCTATTAAAGAGTTGATCCAGCGTTTGGAGCGCGATGAAAATTTGCTGCTAGACAAACGATTGCAAAAAGAATTAGATGAGTTGACCAACCAGCAATATAGCCGTAAAGAATTGTAATAATAAACTTTTATGCTTTTATTTATGCGGAACTATACAAATGATAGTTTTCGGCTACCCTTAGGTTTGTAATAATGCTTCGTGTAAGCGAGGTGCCTAATGGTTTAAGGAACCCATTAAATAAAAGATTCCGTTGACAATGCACATAACGAATTTTCGAATAATGTGATAAAGAGGTAAAACATGGCTATCACATCAGTTGTTTCCGCAGACGGTGCGCAGTTCACCATTTATATTCAAGGACGTTTTGACTTCAGTTCACACCAAGATTTTCGTAATTGCTATGAAAAACTTACACAAACTCCCAGCCACTATTGTGTCGATTTGCAAGGTACATCTTACCTGGACAGTTCAGCGTTAGGCATGTTGTTGCTTTTGCGTGATCATGCGGGTGGGGAGCGTTCCAGGATTGAAATTATTAATTGCTCGCCGGATGTGAAAAAAATATTATTAATTTCAAACTTTGAACAATTGTTCACCATTCAGTAAATCGATTGGAAAATTACCCTCATCACAACGGATAGTGAATGGAAGTAGTTGCTTTGGGATTTCGTTATGAAAGAGATAAACCGCCTAAAAATCCTCGTTGCTGATGACACTGATTCTGATCGTATGATTTTGGAAGCGATTGTCCGCAAAGAAGGGCATCAAGTGTTTTCTGTGAAGAATGGTCTTGAAGCTGTCGAAATTTTCCGGCAAGAACGTCCCGATATTGTTTTGCTCGATGCGCTTATGCCAGTGCTAGATGGCTTTGGTGCAGCGCGACAAATCAAAGAATTAGCTGGCGATGAACTTGTCCCTATTATTTTTCTAACGTCGTTGCAAGATACTGAATCACTGGTTCATTGTCTTGATGCTGGCGGCGATGATTTCCTGTCAAAGCCGTATAATCGCGTTATCCTCAAAGCCAAAATTAAATCGTTTAATCGCATGCGCGGTTTGCATTCCACTATGCTCACCCAGCGTGATCAATTGGCGCAGCATCATCAGCGGTTATTGCAAGAGCAAACAGTTGCTAAACAAGTATTCGATAACGTCGCCCATAGTGGATGTTTGAACGCTAGTAATGTGCAATATTTTTTATCCTCACTAGCTGTTTTCAACGGTGACGTGATGGTTGCCGCTATTCGTCCTAATGGCAATATGGTGGTTTTGCTGGGTGATTTTACCGGGCACGGTTTGCCTGCAGCCATCGGCGCAATGCCTTTAGCATCTATTTTTTACGACATGATACACAAAGGCTTTTCGATGTCCGATGTGTTGTGTGAAATCAACAAAAAATTAAAAGCTATTCTGCCGGTTGGGCTTTTTTGTTGTGCCACCATGATCGATATAAATTTTAGGCGCAATCGCATTAAAGTGTGGAATGGTGGCCTACCCGCGGGCATGATTTATCGAAAAAAAGATGCCAGTATTATTTACATTCAATCAACACATTTGCCATTAGGTGTGTTGTCTGAGCGAAGTTTTAAAGATGATGTACAGTATTTTGATTTAGATGCAGGCGATAGAATTTTCATGTGGTCAGATGGAATTCATGAGGCCCGCAATCTGGAAGGAGATATGTACGGTGAAGAAAGTTTGTTAGCTGTTTTTGCCAATAATAAACAGCCAGAAAGCCTATTCGCCGAAGTACTTCACGATGTAAAAGAATTTGTAGGTGGCGGCGAGCAGGATGATGATTTGTCTTTCATTGAAATAAAAATGGAGGCACCGGATCTTCTCGACAATAAAGCGCAGCGCGCTTTTATTCGCCATGAATTATGCATGGTGACCTGGAATATGAGCTTTGAGGTAAAGCCCGCCAGCTTTAAAGTATTTGATCCATTACCTTTTTTGCTGAATATTTTAATGGAAGTGCCAGAGTTGCGAAGTTTCAGTGGCAGCCTTTTTACTATTCTGGCTGAATTATATTCAAATGCTTTGGAGCACGGTGTTTTAGGTTTAGATGCTTCACTGAAAAAATCGCCAGATGGTTTTGCAGAATATTATAGTTTGCGCGAGCACCTCTTAAACGAAATAACGGAAGGTTTTGTACGCATTGATTTTACCTTCTCGGCTAACGCTGTGGGTGGCACACTTAATTTATGTGTTGAGGATAGTGGTAAAGGGTTTGATTATGTAGCGCTAAGCGGTAGGGATATTTCCACGCTGGGTTACAGTGGTCGCGGTATTGCACTGGTTGAAAAATTATGTAAAACGGTACACTACTATGGTTGTGGTAACAAAGTAGATGTAATTTTTGAGTGGGTAAATGATGATTAATCAACAACATATTGATTACGATGCACTGAACGCATTGAAAGAAGTTATGGAAGATGATTTTTTATTGTTAGTTGAAACTTTTTTAGCTGACTCCAAGAGCCGTGTGGCCTCACTTCAGTCTTTATTGCATTCTACCGATAGCGACGCTATCCGCCGTGCGGCGCATAGCTTTAAAGGTAGTTGCAGTAATTTAGGTGTTTTACATTTAGCTAGCTTATGTGGCTCATTGGAACATAAAGCACTTGCGTCAAATATTGAAAATTTTGCTGAAGATTTGCGTGGCATCGAAGAAGAATTTGCGTTAATTCAAAAAATGCTGGCTGATTATTTGCAATAATTTTTTGTCCATCCGTTTTTATTTATGTGTTTCTTTCGCTCTTGTACACACTAGGTTCTGCAGCATTTTTCCCTCAAAATATTTGCTAAGACAAACTTGGCACTTACCTTGCTCTTATCCTGTTAGGTCTTTTATAACCCTAATTATTACCGAAAGCGGCAACTACTTGCCGTAACGGTACAGGAGCGACGGCAATGAATGGTCATTCAACTTTAATGAGCGTTGCAAATACAGCGCCTACGCAACAGCCAGCAAATAATAATGCGGCGACCCGAATGGCTCAAGATTATTCTCCCTCTAATTTTCAGCAAACGATGGATGATGTTCAGGCTGCGAAAGAAAAAAAATCGAAAGTATCAGTGACGACAACTGACGCTATCGAAAAACAAAAATTATCTAAAAATAACACAGCTGTTGCTAAAAATAATCGTACTAAAGCTAACGATAATGCTGCGCGCCAACAAGTAGATCAGCCGGCCGACAATGTCCATAAGTCTGTTAAGAATACGGACCAGATTAGCAATAAATCCAAAGCGAATATTAGTAATCAAGATAAATTAAATAACGAAAACGAAGAAGAAAAACAACAAGAAGTTTCTGGACAACTTATTTCAAACACTGCTGCGGCCATTCCTGCCAAATCAGCACTAGGATTGGGTCTTGAGCAGCCAGTTGCTACAACCTTAGCTAACGATGAAACAGTAGACTTTAAGATTGAAAGTGAGTTGGATTCAAGTGAAGGTGGTGCGATAGCTGTCGCACAGCTGGATATCCACACTTCTACATCAACTGATACTGAAACCTTTGTTTCGAATATTGTTAATGCTCCGTTGTCGTCTTATCAAACCAAAACTCATTTTAATGAATCAATAGAAGAGGCTTCAGTAGCATTGGCATCAACGGCACTAGCTGCTACTGCTGCTTCAATGTCACTTAAAAATTCTTCGAATGCATCCACTGCTCTTGTCGATGGCAGTTTAATGTTGTCTGATGAGCAAACAATAGATACCACCATGGATTCTAAAAGTTTGTTTGAAAAAATGGTGCAAACAGTAACCGCCAAGCAAATGGATGCAAGCAATAAAACGTTTGATCAATTAGTAGGTGAGGGTGGTGATAATTCTCTGAATGCCAACACAACTACGCCTCTTGGTTCGGTGCTGGATTCTTTAAGTCGGGGGCCTGATTCACTGTCGCCAGCGGGGCGAAGTTTTGTTGCGCAAACTGCCATCCCCGTCACCGTAGGGCAACCGCAATGGAGCCAGGCGGTCGGTGAAAAAGTATTGTGGTTAGCGGCACAGAATATTACTGCAGCTGAAATACGTTTGGATCCACTTGATCTTGGACCAATGCAAGTAAAGGTTAGTGTGAATCAAGATCAAGCCAGTGTGAGTTTTACCAGCCATCATGCCAGCGTAAGAGAAGTTTTAGACCAAAATCTTAATCGATTGCGCGACATGTTTAATGAGCAAGGCTTAAATTTAGTCAATGTTGACGTTTCAGATAAATCCTTTCAGCGTCACCAAGGTGAAGGTAAAGGGCCGCAATCTCATGGTGATTCAACCGAGTTAGTAGATGACGAAACTCCAGTAAGTATCTCTGCGATTCTTCAGCAGCGTTTAGTGGACCATTACGCTTAATAGACAGCCGTTTGCCTGATACCGCGCTTAACTTTCTTAGAAAAAAGCAGGCCAAGCTCGCCTAAGAAAAAATCGGCTAAGCCCTTGTAGAATAAATAAGCCAAGCTTTGCCAAAAAAACGGCGCAAAAAACTCATTACATATGATTACACCATCCAATTCTCTGCAATAAAGAATAACGCGCCACCATAAGAATAAGCTCGCTTAAGAATTAAATTCTGCACTCAGCAATGGTAGCTTTGAGAAAAAAATTCGAGCATTATGAAATTGGAATCGGGTTAGTTAGTTCGTAACAGGAATTGCAGATCTGTAATGAACTTCCCCAGCTCTGAACACTCTTTTACTGAACACTCTTTTATCAAGCTTACAAAAAACCTATCAAATTTTTTTCAACTTTCACATATTGAGAAGAAGGTCATGTTTAAAACATCTACAATTCTCGCACTTAGCAGTTGAGATATTTGATATAGAAAATCATTGTGAGTTTTGTTTTATTTAAAATCCATTAAAGTATTGCTTTTAACGTTGTTCGGTAGGGAGATATTTGAAACATTGTGTTGTTATGTAGACTGGATATTAGATGACTAATGGGCAGTGGTTTCTGCTAATTGGCGCGCTCTTGTTAGGGCGAGGCCTAACCTCAACCGTACTGGGTCGCTCCCCATTCAGTTCATCAATTTTTTACTTATTGGTGGGAGTGATTGCTGGGCCTATGGTGCTCAACTTATTTCACTTTGACCCGCTAAAACAGTCCGCTTTGCTGGAATTATTGACCGAAGTTGCAGTACTCATTTCGCTATTTTCAGCAGGGATAAAAATGCCAGTGCCAGTGTTACCCAGGCGGTGGCGTCCACCGATATTGCTTGCCTGGGTATCGATGACATTGACGGTTGCCATGGTTGCCGCTTTTTCCTATTACTTGCTGGGCCTCCCTTTGGGCGCTGGTATTCTGCTTGGCGCAATTCTAGCTCCCACAGATCCTGTCCTGGCCACCGATGTTCAATCACGTCACCATGGCGATAGAGATCAGCTTCGCTTTACCCTGACATGCGAGGCCGGAATGAATGATGGCTCTGCATTTCCGTTTGTAATGCTCGGCTTGGGTCTGTTGGGTTTGCACCAGCTCGGCGATTTTGGCTGGCGCTGGGTATTGGTTGACGTCGTATGGGCAACTTCTGCGGCAATCGTGATTGGCATCGTAGGTGGCGTGATGTTAGCTCGCATTGGTTGGAAATTGCGTGGCTATGATCCAAAACATGAAGTACTTGATGATTTGGTCGGCTTGGGGCTCATCGCTTTAGTTTACGGGCTAAGCGTTTCAGTCTATGCCTGGGGATTCCTAACAGTTTTTTTTGCGGGCGTAGCGTTACGACAAACTGAACTGAAGCTCAGCGGGGCTCAGCAACGGAAAATAGACCAAATTAAAGCAGACGCGCCAATAACTGAGTCCACCGATGAAATAGTAGAAGCAGAGCCGTCCCCTATTATCAGTTCGGAAGCATTAATTTTTGAGGAACATTTGGAGCGTTTATCTGAAATGATGTTGGTCTTGCTGCTTGGCGGAATGTTGTCGATCCAGTATTGGGATTGGCAAACCGTCAGCTTGGCACTGTTCCTTTTTATAATAGCGCGACCCGTCAGTGTATTTATATGCTTCATTGGCACTACCACGTCATGGAGCCTACGCGGTATGACTGGGTGGTTTGGTGTGCGCGGTATCGGCTCAATTTATTATCTTATGTACGCTATTCAACACGGCCTGCCAACTCCCTTGGCCGAGCAACTGACAAGATTCACGTTGGTGGTGATAACCCTATCAATATTACTTCATGGAACAAGTGTTAAACCGCTGATGAGTCGATTTTGGAACAAAGGAAAAGCTGCTTAACTTTAAATTAAAAGCCGCTTACCTTTAAAGAAAAAGCCGCTTTACCTTAAAGAAAAATTTCAATGAAAAATATTTCCGTTCCATCGCTATAGGGTGGGCAGGATTCTGCAAAAAATTATGCCGCTTGTTTAATCATTCGTCTGAAATTTGTACACATTATTATTTCTTATTTCATTTTGCGTTAAAAACCCTCGATAGTCGCCACGGTTTCCTAGCAAACAGTTAATCCACTGCTACGCTTTAGTGAGCAATAGCTGGCATAGCTATTGCTAAATCCCCATTAGCGACAAAATGTGACGGAGTTTTGACATGGCAGCAGATAAGAAAGGCGAAAAACAAAGCGAAGAAGGTGAAGCTGCTGCAGCCGCTGCTAGTGCAGCAGATGCTAAGAAAAAAAGAAAAAAGTTGCTGTTGTTGGTTGGCTTGGGTGTTTTGTTAGTTGCTATTTCTATTGGCGGTACTGTCGGTGTCATCAAATTAATATCTCCTAAAGAGCCTGCTGTTGAAGCGGAGGATAGTGAGGTTACTGACAGCAGTGCTAAGACAGTAAAAAGTACAGCAGCTAAAACCAGTGAGCCCGTTGACCCACCACTTCCTGCTAGCTATTTGGCGCTTAAACCTAATTTCACTGTGAACTATGATGTCGGCGGCCGACAACGTTTTTTACAAACTGAGATAACAATTATGTATCGCAATACCGAAGTTTTAAAAATATTAGAACTGCATATGCCAGCGGTACGCAATGGTTTGGTGTTGTTATTGAGCAACCAAACTTTTGATGACTTACAAACTGTTGAAGGTAAAGAAAAGCTGCGCGCTGCAGCACTTAAAATAGTACAAAACATACTTATTAAAGAGCAAGAAGACACTGCTGAAAAACCCATAAAAGACAAAAGTAAGATACCTAATATAGAACAAATTCTTTTCACAAATTTTGTTATGCAATAAATAAAGGTAGCGGCCTGTGCAAGATCTATTATCGCAAGACGAAATTGATGCGCTCTTACATGGTGTTGATGACGGCGACATAAATGTTGGGTTAGCTGAAGAGCCTGGTACGGTAAAAAACTACGATCTCACTAGCCAAGACCGCATAGTTCGTGGGCGTATGCCTACGCTGGAAATGATTAACGAACGCTTTGCGCGCTATACACGCATTAGCCTGTTTAACTTGTTGCGAAGAACGGCAGATGTTTCTGTTGGTGGTATTCAAATACAAAAGTTTGGCGAGTATGTTCACACACTTTATGTCCCTACTAGTTTAAACATGGTGAAGTTTCGCCCGTTACGTGGCACAGCATTAATTATCCTGGATGCGAAGCTGGTATTTAAATTGGTAGATAATTTTTTTGGTGGTGATGGCCGCCATGCAAAAATTGAAGGCCGCGAATTTACGCCAACAGAGTTACGCGTAGTACAAATGGTTTTGAACCAAGTGTTTATAGATTTAACCGAGGCTTGGAAAGCCATCCTCGCGATTAATTTTGAATTTGTTCGCTCGGAGGTAAACCCATCGCTTGCAAATATTGTAAGCCCCAGTGAAGT
>JANPKH010000210.1:0-1728 GCA_031425935.1 Gammaproteobacteria bacterium
CACTTCCGCAACTTGTTCCGTATAAAGAACTTGTCCATCGGCTCCTAACACCACTACCGCTCTAGACAATAAACCACGCAAAGGACCTTCAGCAATAGTAACGCCATAATCCTGTCCAAAGGCTGGATGCCTAAAAACAGAACCATGAGCAGTATTTTTAATATTGTTCACTTCGCAAAAACGATTAGCAGCGAATGGTAAATCTGCGGAAATACAAATTACTTTGGTGTCGCCTAATTCATTTTGCTTCTGACTAAATTTTTGAACTGACATTGCACATACCGGTGTATCTAGACTTGGGAAAATATTTAAAATCACTTTATGACCGCGTAAATCACTGAGATTTAACTCAGAAAGATCAGCCTTAGTAACAACAAAATCAGGTGCAGGGCTGCCAACTTGCGGTAAAGAACCAACTGTTTTAATGGAATTGCCTTTAAAAGTAATAATAGCCATCATTTTCTCCTGATAATAAAACTTAATTCAACGTGAACAGCAAAACATCAATTCTGCTGTAGCCGTGCATTAATCATAGTCAAAGTACGATCCATCTGCGCAGCTAATGACAAATCGTGCGTTACAATCACCACGCTTGTTTTAAGGCGGTCATTTAGATCAAACAATAACTCCATGACTTGGCCAGCAGTATGATTATCCAAATTGCCCGTGGGTTCGTCAGCAAGCACACATAGTGGGTTATTCACCAAAGCTCGCGCAATGGCGACGCGTTGGCGTTCACCGCCGGATAACTCGCCTAATCGATGCAGGGTGCGATGGCTTAAACCCACTTGATCTAACATATGTCGTGCTTTTTCAGCGGCTAATTTGGGTGGGGTATTGCCAATTAATAAAGGCATAGCGACATTTTCTAAGGCATTGAATTCTGGCAACAAATGATGAAATTGGTAAACAAACCCTAAGGAACGATTGCGTAATTGACTTTTATTACGCTCGGATTGCGCATTAATATCCACACCATCAATCCAAACTTTGCCGGTAGTCGGTTGGTCTAGTCCGCCAAGCAAGTGGAGCAGTGTGCTTTTCCCAGCGCCAGAAGGGCCGACAATGGCGATACGCTCACTGGATTGTACGGATAAATTCACTTCATCAAACACTTGTACATCAATTTTACCGTCTTTATAACTCTTGCTAAGTTTTTCGCAACGCAAAATGGTGCTGTCGTTATTATTCATAGCGCAATGCCTCCGCAGGTTGGGTGCGGGAAGCCATCCAAGCAGGATAAAGCGTCGCTAATAAACTTAAAACCAAGGCAATGGTGCAGATTTGCCAAATATCCGACCATAGCGGTTTAGAAGGTAAATAATTAACAAAGTAAATCGAAGAAGAAATCAAATTTACATGAAAAATATTTTGAATAAAGGTGACAACAGCTGTGACATTGTACGCGAGTAAAACTCCGCCAACTAATCCTAGTAGCGTTCCCACTAGGCCAATCACAAAGCCTTGTACAACGAAAGTGGCTAAAATGGTGCGTGGCGTTGCACCAAATGTGCGTAAGATTGCAATGTCGGCTTGTTTATCATTCACTACCATCACTAGTGTTGAAACCAAATTAAAGGCGGCAACGGCGACGATTAGCAATAAAATAAAGAAGATCATGGTCTTTTCCATGCGAATTGCTTTGAAGAATGTGCCATATTCTTCCGTCCAATTAGTTACGTTGTAATCATTAGACAGTATGTCGCTGAGTTCATCAGAAACTTTGGG
>JANPKH010000211.1:0-6916 GCA_031425935.1 Gammaproteobacteria bacterium
ACTTCACTGAGTAATCACTCGCTAACAACGCAGCGCTAATTGCAATGTTTGCATTGTCTAAAGTGATTTGGTTGAACATCGCTGCAGGTGAAGTCCATTGATACAGCGGCCTTGAAACAGGAACAACAGTTGGGCTTGCACTATTCCCCGATCCCATTTGGAATGTATCGTTTACGAAAACCTGACTTGATGCTTCAGGAATGCGCGGATGATTGCGATCTACAGTGGCTGTTACCGAAGTTGCATCACTGAAATTTGCCGTCACTGTGTAACTCACCTCTTTGCCGAGATTTACACACACGCCATCAGTGTTGCTCGAATAGGTACTAAACAAACCAGTTGGCCCAGCTGTAAGTGTTTCCACCGCATCGCCGCCGAGCACAGTTCCATCGCTATCGTTTGAAGCAACAGTGACTGAGGTAATCGTTTTAGTTTTACGACTCACTTTTACTGTTGCCATAAAGTGGCCTTTGCCAGCCCCTTCGTTGCAATTAAAACCGCTGTTATGGTAGATATCTGCAAATGCAATATCAGGCGCATCCAATAATGGCTTTTCCAATAAGTCGGCGATGAAACCAAACAAATCTAATTGTGATGTGAACTGGCATTGTTGCGAACTCAACGTTTGAACGAAAGCAAGTGCCTGGTCAGCATCTAGCGGAGTATCCGCTGCAAACGTTGCTGGGTCCAAATCGCGCATGGTGTAAAGCGCTAATTGATTCGTGCTAGCAATTTCGCTGCTACCTGCTGCAGGGGCCTCTAATTTTTCAGATACTTCCGTTAGCATTGCCTTGAAATTTGTAACCACTGTCGCTAACACAATTTGCGGGCCAGTAAAGTTTGCGTTGTAAGCTGCAACAATTTGTGTTGCAGTCAGTTTATTGTCTGTAGTGAAATGCTCACCGAAAGCTTCAGCAATAGGTTGTGGTAAGTAGTCAGTTTGTGCCTGGTTGCAACCTTCGCGAATAACACGATTAATGTAGCCTGTGGCATCTGCGTCTGTTGTGTTTGGGTCATTCACTAACGCCATTTCTTCAGCGCTAAAACTTGCGGCTTTAAATAATTTTTCAGCGTTGCCACCACTTGCGGCAATACCATTAGCTGCTGCAACGGAATTGGCATCGAAACCAGCGGAGAGCGGCGATGGAATTTCAATAGAGTTATTGTCGGTTAAATCTGCTGCTTCACCTAACACTAACTCGCGTACTGATTCCACCATTTTATTCGATGGCAGCGGAGGATTATCCACACCGGGAACATCAACTACATCAGAAAGAATTTTGGCGGCTAAATCTGTTTCCGGCGAAACGTTGGCCTCAACATCGGTATCGGCGGCTATCGGCGTTTTAAGTGTAAGGTCACCTTTGGTTATGCGCACTTCGTAGTAAAAAGACTCGTCCGTACCGTCAGAAGCAGGCACTTTTTCAACGTCAGGAATTGTGAATCCACCTGTACCATCGGTGGTTACCGTACCTATGTCAACGACCTCTTCCGCTTTACCACCGCCAAAAACTTTTACCAATCCAACATCGGCGTTGGGCAGAGCTTCGTTTCCTGTTGAGCCTGTATCGGTAGCTGCCCAAACGCGAGCAACGGGATTTATTTTAGCCATAAATCTGCCAAAATTTTCATAAAGCGAAGCTACGGCAACAACATCAGTGCTTCTCGCAACGGCAGCGCCACTAATTGTGATAGTAGTGGCGGCCGCAGAACTCGCAGCTGTAGAGCTTGCAAGAGTTGAGCTCGCAGCCACTGAACTCGTTGCCGTTGATGCAGGAGCGGGAGTGGTGTTTGATGACGAACCGCCACCGCAGCCGACAAGTACCAGCGAAAGAGCAATAAAATGAACCGCGTTAAATGATGGAATTAACCGTGTGTGGAATTTCATAAGAGTGCCTCTTCTGATTGACTATCCTTTAGATCTGTGATCCAGGTTGAACTATAGAAGATTCAACAGAATTGGCTAAAGATATTACAAATCAATCTGAAAAAATTACCTTTATTTGAAAAATATCAGTGAATTTTAGAGACAAAAATACCTAACTTACATATCTAACTTTTCCAAGTGAAAATAATCATAAGCGATGAGGCGCACGCGTGCGAATGAATTAATAAAATAAGATTGATAAAAGAAACTAATAGTAAGGATCTGGCATTTCATTAAATGCTTGCCTTAAATGATCGCCCCACTTATTACGCAACTGTTGGTAATAAGGATCGTCTAAACCAATACTGACATAGGTTTTTATGTTCAAACTTCCCGCCTCGTAAATTAACAAATCAAGCGGCATTCCAACAGATAAATTGGAACGAATCGTTGAGTCCATAGAAATGAGCGCGCATTTAGCGGCGTCATTTAACGTAGTAGATGTTTTGATAATGCGATCTAGAATTGGCTTGCCATATTTTGATTCCCCCACCTGAAAATATGGCGTATCTGGCGTGGTTTCAATAAAATTTCCCGCCGCATAAAGCTGAAACAGCGCAGGCTTCGCCTGACCAATTTGACCACCAAAAATAAAATTGGCCGCAAACTCCAAGCCAAATTCTCGCAGTGCATTGCTATCGCGTGAATAAACTTTACGCAAGGCATCGCCAACAATCCGCGCTGCTTCCATCATAGTTTTGGCGTTGCTGAGGGGACTAGCAGCTACATCGTCATCAGCGTATTTTAATTCATGTAATACCGCCTGACTTATGGCTAAATTACCCGATGTTAGCAGTACCATAACCCGATCTCCGGGCCGCGCAAAAATACTCATCTTACGGAAAGTACTAATGTAATCAACGCCAGCATTCGTACGAGAATCCGTTAAAAAAACCAAACCCGCATCTAACTTCAGTCCTACACAATATGTCATAAAATAAACTTTGGTTGTGGCCCAACAGAGTGTTTTCTACTGCTGCGCAATTTTCAAATATTCTCGAGGCATTGGTTTTTCAATCATCATTGATTGTACCAATACACTTTTATTTTCTGGATGCGCAATTCGCACTGCGACCTCCATGGCTTCTATCCCACCACCGTGGCGCACACCGCGGACAGGGCAAGCATCCAAGTAATCTCGCCCTACGGCTAAACGACAATGCTCTGATGCAGCGAAATTAGCGTTGGTAACATCAAAACTCACCCACCCCAAACCATCTAACCAAATATCTGCCCACGCATGGCTGGACGCGTGGTCGGTATCGCCCGGATAAATATAACCACTAACATAACGCGCCGGTAAATCTAAAGCTCGGCAACAAGCAATGAAAACATGCGCATGATCTTGACAAACACCCGCCCCTACCGCCAAAACATCCGCCGCAGTGCTAAACACGTGACTGGTACCAGGCAAGTAAGTCACTGCCTTTTGAATTTGATGAATAAGCGCAAACATGGCGTCAATCGAGCCTACTTTGGATTTACCGAGACGCGCGTTATAGGCCGAACTCGCCAAGGTTAAAACCGCACTGTTAGCCATCGTGAGTTTGGTAGGCTGTAAAAAAGCCAGCAATGGCACTTCTCCGCCGTCCGAGGGTAAATGAGCATTTTCGCGAGCGATTTGTACTTGCCCTGTAACTGTTATGCGGATTTCATCATGCGGCTGATCAAGCACAAGAATATGCCCGACATTTCCATAAGTATCCCGCTGCCGCTGATAGGTACCCGGCACCTCAATTTTCCAATCAAATGCTTGTTGTTGCATTTCCTGACGCGGTGTTAAACGCAAATGCTGAATCGTGTAATCAACAGGAGACGAATAACGATAAAGTGTTTCGTGATGAATATTAAGTAACATAATATTTTCCTCTAGTGATGAGCTGCACATTCAATATAGAAATTAAGCAGCACGCATAGGTAATAAAAAATCATGGCTAATACGCAGGCCTAAATCGTAAACACGTTCTTGAAATTTTTCTAAAAACGGATGTAAACCTGATGCTAGTATTTCCTCAATGTCTGCATAACGTAATTGCGCGCTTAATAGCCCAGCTAAGCGTTGAGTTTCTTTCGAGTTTCGATTAGCCAATTTTTCTAACATAGCCTCCACCTCTATAATGCAAGCGTTCAACGAGCGCGGCATGTCAGCGCGAGTGATGAGCAAATCTGCTACACGACTCGGTGACACAGAACCTCTGTAACCACGACGATAAATTTCAAATGCAGACACTGAGCGCAGCAAAGCACCCCATTGATAATAATCTGCCGAGGTACCAGCGGTTTCATCTTCAGCAATCATGTAATATTTCACATCCAATAGCCGCGCCGTACTATCCGCACGCTCTATGTAGGTACCCAGTCGAATGAAATAAAATGCTTCATCATGTAACATGGTGCCAAAAGTCACACCACGCGATAGTGAAGAACGTGTTTTTACCCACTCAAAAAAGTCCGTTAGTTGTTCATCGCGCAAGTTTTGTTTACTTACTTTTACCATTTCTATCCACGTTGAATTGATTGTCTCCCACATCTCCTGAGTAAGAGTGCCACGCACTGCATTTGCATTTTCGCGCGCATTTTTTAAACACGAAAAAATAGATGATGGGTTGTTCGGGTCGAATACCATAAACGCTAAAACTTTTTCAGCCGTTACCTCATGATAGGCTTCTACATAAGACGGCAATTGATCGTGGCACAAAAGTGCAGCCTGCCAATTTCGTTGTGCACTTTCCGGTGTTTGCGGCACTAACGAAGTTTGCCAGGTTATATCAAGCAATCGCGCCAAATTTTCTGCGCGCTCAATGTAACGCGCCAACCAAAATAAATAATCTGCAGTGCGTGATAACATGTGCTGTACCTTTTAAAAGTTTTACCTCTGAAAATTTGATCACTAAATGCCAAAAAATATTTACCGTTCTAAAACCCAGGTATCTTTTGTTCCACCACCTTGTGATGAATTTACTACCAACGAACCTTCACGCAAAGCAACGCGAGTTAAACCGCCGGGTACCATACGAATTTCTTTACCAGACAAAACGAAAGGGCGCAAATCGATATGGCGGGGCGCAATGCCAGACTCAACAAAGATCGGACAAGTCGATAGCGCTAAGGTCGGTTGCGCAATATATTTCGCAGGATCTGCCATTAAATATCCGCGAAATTGCTCAATCTCTGCTTTAGTCGCCGCAGGGCCTACTAACATGCCGTAACCACCAGCACCGTGTGCTTCTTTCACCACCAGCTCACTTAAATTATCCAATACATAAGCGAGTTCTTCTGGCTTGCGACATAGGTGCGTAGGCACATTATTTAAAATAGGTTTTTCACCCAAATAAAAACGAATCATTTCCGGTACGTAAGGATAAATCGATTTGTCATCCGCAACGCCGGTACCAATAGCATTCGCTAAAGTCACACGGCCTGCACGATACACGGACAACAATCCAGCAACCCCCAACATAGAATCCTGACGAAACGCGAGCGGGTCTAGGAAATCATCATCAAGCCGTCGATAAATTACATCGACGCGTTTGGGCCCTTGTGTCGTGCGCATATATATCGATTCATCCCGCACAAATAAATCGCGACCTTCTACTAATTCCACGCCCATTTGTTGCGCTAAAAAAGCGTGTTCAAAATAGGCAGAATTAAAACTTCCGGGAGTGAGCACAACAACGGTAGGATTATCAACACCATGAGGCGCGCACAATCGTAAATTGTCCAACAACATATCGGGATAATGTTCAACGGGTGCAACCGCATGCTTAGAAAACAATTCGGGAAACAAACGCATCATCATCTTGCGATTTTCGAGCATGTAAGAAACGCCCGATGGCACGCGCAAATTATCTTCCAGCACATAAAATTCCCCCGCACCAGCCCGCACCATATCAATGCCAGCGATGTGAGCATAAATTTGATTAGGAACATCAACGCCTTGCATTTCAGGGCGATATTGCGCGTTACATAGCACTTGGTTAGCGGGCACAACTCCCGCACGCAAAATTTCTTGTGAATGATAAATATCGTGAATAAATAAATTTAACGCGCGTACTCTTTGCACCAATCCTTTTTCTAACATACTCCAATCATCAGCAGGAATAATCCTAGGTAATAAATCAAACGGTATTAAACGCTCAGTACCTTCCTCTTCACCATAAACTGCAAAAGTAATTCCCATACGATGGAAAGTTAAATCAGCCTCTGCTTTTTTTCGCGCCAATCTATCACTGGGTAACGCATCTAACCAATGTCCATAATGTTCGTAATGCGCGCGATTTTCTTTTGCACTTAACAACATTTCATCAAAAAACACCGGCTTAGACATTCACATACCCTTAATTTATTATCGATAATTTTATTGGAGCGAAATGTGTGCCAACAAATTGCGGGGTTTTACCTGTTGAAATAAGTCTAAACGCACCAAGAAAATGCAGCTGCGCTTAAAGCCACATAATTAGTGCCTGTTATGACTCAAGAAGGAATATCGGGAAGATGCGCTTCAAATACTTCACTCCGCCCCTCTAAAAGTATGCCATTGCTGACGAAAACCCCCACAAAATGCTATAGTGCGCGCCTTTTTAATAAACACTAAACCCTCGTTAAAGCCCACTGCGGGCCACCAGCGGAACCTGTAAAAACTCATGACTCAAGTTCATACAACCCCATCACGTAAAATACTGGTTACTAGTGCCCTGCCATACGCCAACAGCGATTTGCACCTCGGCCACATGCTGGAGCAAATCCAAACCGATATTTGGGTAAGATTCCAAAATCTACGCGGCAACCATTGCCTGTACGTATGTGCTGATGACGCACATGGCACCGCAATTATGCTAAAAGCTGAAGAGAAGGGAATTACCGCTGAAGCCCACATTGCCAATATTAAAAAAGACCATGAATCCGTATCACAGGGTTTCGGCATTCATTTTGACAATTTTTATACTACTCACTCAGATGAAAACCGCGATCTTTCTTATATGATTTATG
>JANPKH010000212.1:0-1970 GCA_031425935.1 Gammaproteobacteria bacterium
CGCGTTTTATCGAGTCGCGCCTCGATCACCGCCTGCCGTCTCGTTACCTGCAGTCGCTGGCGCCCTAGGCACCCGTTTTGCTTTCGTCTAGCGGGACACTAGATTCAGTGAATTCGACTGCTCTTTTTGGGTATTCGTTTGCCTGAATAGGCCGAATCTTCATGCGCCACCAAGCGGAAGCTACCGCCAAACGCCCGACGATCTGGCAAGACCTGTTGCGCGGCGTCGCCGTGTTTACGATTTGTCTCGCCGTCATCGTGCCAGTCGCGATTTGGACCAGCTATGTAGCCGGGGCGGCTTTCGTGCTGGGCGTGGCGGTGCTCGCGTGGCGCCACGGGCTTCGGCCCGCGATTGTGGCCGGTGTTCTCGGCGGCGCTGCGATCGGTCCCCTGATGACAGCGCTCGATAGCCGGGTTGACGCCACCAACCTTGCCGCGCGGGTGGTCACGATTTGGATTGTTATGATCGTGGTCGCGTGGCTGTGTGGCAATCTGTATCGCGGCCGCGAACGCTTGCTCGTCGAACAGGCGCGCTTACGAGAGAGCGAAGGTTTTCACCGCCTGATCGGCGAACTCGCGTCCGACTTTGCGTTTCACGCCCGGATCGATCCTGGCGGCCTCATCGTGATTGATTCCGCGACCAGCGGACTTCACGTGCTGCTTGGCTACACCCTCGACGAGTTGCAAAGCCGGCCGGGGCTGGCACTGATTCACCCCGACGACCGCATGGCGTTGCAGAGCGCGCTCAAGCGGGCGGGCGCCGGCGAAGACGTACATGGCGACGCGCGGGTGATCGCGAAGGACGGTCATCTCGTGCACGTCGAGTACAGTGCGCATCCCGAGCGCCGCGAGGACGGCACATTGACCGGCGTCCTGGGTGCGTTTCGCGATGTCACGGTGCAGCGCGAACAGCAGGTCGCTCTGGCCGAGGAACGCCAGCGGCTGCTGGTCGACATCACCAAGCGCCAGGCGGTCGAAACCCAGTTGCGCCAGGCCAAGGACGAGGCCGAGCACCGCGCCCACGAAGCTGAAGAGGCGCGCGCCGCGCTGAAAGACCGTGAGCGCTGCCTGCAGTACGAAGCACAGTTGAAGGACGAGTTCCTCGCGACGCTCGCGCACGAGTTGCGCAACCCGCTTGCCCCACTTCGTAACGTCGCCGAAATCCTGCGCCGCGAGCAGCTCTCGGACACGGCTCGCCAGGCCGCCGGCGTCATGGACCGGCAGATCGCCCAGCTGGTGCGGCTGATCGACGACTTGATGGACATCAGCCGGATTACCCGCGGTCACCTGACCCTGCAGCGGCAGGCCATCGACCTGCGCACCATCATCGAGAGCGCGATCGAAACGGCTCAACCGCACTTGACCGCGGCCGGCGTCAGCCTGACGACCGAGATTCCTCCTGAGCCATGCCGTCTCGAGGTCGATGCGACGCGCACGTCGCAGATCTTCCTGAACCTGTTGACTAACGCCGCCAAGTTCACGCCCGCCGGCGGCCGCATCAGGATTTCAGCCGCGCCACACGCCGACCGGGTCAGCGTAGTGGTTCGTGACAGTGGCATTGGCATTGCCCCTGAGGATCAGGAGCGCGTGTTCGGCATGTTCGTGCAACTCAACCGCGACATGCGCCGTTCGCAAACCGGACTGGGCATTGGCTTGACACTGGTGAAGCAGATGACCGAACTGCATGGCGGCACCGTGTCGGTGTGGAGCCAGGGCGTCGGACACGGGAGCGAGTTCACCGTCACGCTGCCGCTTGCGACCATCGTCTCGAACAGTCAGCTCGCATCCTCCACACCGCCCGCGCAACGGGCGGCCTGCAAGATTCTGGTGACCGACGACAGTCAGGACGGCGCCGACAGCCTCGCGTTCCTCTTGCGCGCCGCGGGCCACGAAGTGCACACCGCCTACGATGGCCGGTCGGCGATCCGCCTGGCCGAAGAGCTACGGCCCGATGTGATCTTGCTGGACATC
>JANPKH010000213.1:0-23980 GCA_031425935.1 Gammaproteobacteria bacterium
GACCGGTGCTGCAACTCCATGGCCGATTGTTGTGACCATTAAAGCTGACGGACTTAATGGTATTCCTACCACAGTTAACGGCCAAACTATTGTGTTCTCACCAAATGTTGCGTTAGTTGCACCTACTGCGGCTTCGGTTGGCGCGATTGATTGGGCTTGCACGAGTGCTACAGCTTCAACAGCTACTGCGCGTCTTCTCGCTAATAGAACACTCGGCACACTTTTGGCTAAATATGCACCTTCTGAGTGTCGTTAATTGCTAGTGTTCGCTATTTTTAGTAATTTAAAGCCCGCTTATGCGGGCTTCTTTTTTGGTGGAATGATGAGGTAAGTTAATGTCCACGTTTCAATCTTTAAATCGTTTTTATGCAAGCGGAATACATTTAGTGATTTCTGCTTCTGTTGTTGGAGCTTCTGCGATTCTCGTTTTCATGTATTGGTATTCGGGGTTGCTGAGCTATGCCAGTGGAGTAAGCGATATTTTTTTAATATTGGTGCTGGTTGACGTTGTGTTGGGGCCACTCATAACCTTGATTGTGTTTAATACAAAAAAAAAGGAATTAAAGCGCGATCTTTTTATCGTGGGGTGCATTCAACTAGCGGCGTTGTTCTACGGCTTACATACGTTGTTTGATGCGCGCCCAGTATTTGTTGTATTCAATAACGGACGGTTTGATGTTGTATATGCAAATGAGCTACCGCAAGAGAAATTGAATCGTGCGGTTTATAATGAATTTAAATCCTTGCCATATTTAGGGCCAAAAATTATTGCTGCGCAATTACCTAAAGATCAAGATAAAGCAAAAGATATAATACTTACTGCTGTGGCAGGAGGCGATGATCTGCAGCAGCTGCCTGAATATTACCTGCCGTATGTTGAGGTAAAAAAAGCAGTAGTTGAAGCTGCAAAGCCATTAGCTCTCATTAAAATTTTTAATAAAAATCAGCAGGCTGAGGTGGACGCTTTGTTAAATCAATTTTCGTCAAAAAGTGACAAAATTGGTTATATTCCGCTGGTAGGAAAAACTAAAAATTTGGTTGCTGTTGTTAATATTGAAACCGCTGAAATTATGATGATGAGTAAATTAAAGCCTTTGGACGATTCTTATGGCGCAAGTTCGGTGGATTTAAAGGCAATATTGAAAAAAAATTAATGACGCAGTAATTGGTATTTTTTTTGCTTATGTAGCTTTATGTGGAATGTACTTTATATTTAATGTAATTGTATGAGTATGGAGATAAGCTAACATGAAAAAGAATAGGCAAGGCTTTACACTGATTGAGTTAATGATTGTGATTGCTATCATTGGCATTCTTGCAGCAATTGCACTTCCTGCTTATCAAGACTATACGGTAAGAGCAAAAATTGGGGAAGGTATAGTCGCTGTGTCCGCTTCCAAGCTTTTAATGAGTGAAGCATTTCAAGTAGATGGAATTACCGGAATGACAGCTGCTGCAACTACATACAATACAATAGCAGTCGCGGAGAAAAGGTCTAAGTACGTTTCCGATATTACCATAGTGGCTGGATCCCCTTGGACGATTACAGTGATCTTATCGGCCACAGCGGGAAATGGCATCCCTACAATATTAAATCTTACAACATTAACGTTTTCGCCTAACGTAGAGGGTGTGGTTCCAACGGCGGTATCGAGTGGTGCAGTTGATTGGGCTTGTGGTAGTGCTTCACAAGCAACAGCCATAAGTAGAGGCTTAACAAATGTCGCAGCAGGTACATTATTAGCCAAATATGCACCTAGTGAATGTCGTTAATTTGTATTTAATATTTTATGATTCGCATCGACAGATCCACCGCCCGACAATGTTTAGTCAGCGCTCCAAGAGAAATATAATCCACTCCTGTTGCAGCAATAATGGGTAGTGTTTGCTCCGTTACATTTCCAGAAGCTTCAAGTTTTGCTTTTCCTTTATTAGCTGCAACTGCGGTATAGATATCTTCAAGCGTAAAATTATCCAGCATAATAATATCCGCATTTGCATTCAGGGCTTCGTCCAATTCTTTTAAGTTTTCAACTTCCACTTCGACTGGTTTGTTTGGCGCAATATTGCGCGCGGCATTAACTGCATTTGCGATTCCACCACTTGCGGCAATATGATTTTCTTTGATAAGAAAAGCATCGTACAAACCAATGCGATGATTGTGGCAACCGCCACAAGCCACTGCATATTTTTGTGCATCGCGTAAACCCGGTAAGGTTTTGCGTGTGTCTAATAATTTAACGGAAGTGTGCGTAACCAGCTGTGCGTAGTAGTGGCTGATAGTTGCCGTGCCTGAGAGAGTTTGTACAAAATTAAGGGCGGTGCGCTCACCGGTTAGCAAGCTGCGAGCGGTACCGTTCAGTTTAAATAGCGTGGCATTAGCAGGTACAACTTGGCCATCATCTACAAACCATTCTATGGTCACGCTAGGGTCAAGTTGCTTAAACACTTCGTTCACCCAATCGCGACCACAAAAAATACAATCATCACGAGTAATGACCGTTGCAGTTGCTTGTTGATGCGCTGGAATTAATTGGGCAGTAATATCACCGGCCCCTATATCTTCATTTAGCGCTGCTTTGACGTTGTTAAAAATACTATTAACGAGATTTGGAATACGTTGGGAGAAGTTATGATTCATAATGCGGTCATTGTTTTGTTGGGCGCCTATGATACCTCGATTGTGTTTCGTTGGCGAAATGATTATTTAAGCGATATAAAGGATGTTTTGGTGAAATGTTTATAGCGCTAAGTTAAGCGTTAAGAGAAAACAATCGTTAAAAAGTATAAGAAAAAATACCGTCTATTCCTAATTGTGATATGGCTCTCGCCTTGAACATTTACCGCTAGAGAGTGTAAAAGGTTTCGTTATACTCAAGTGGTAAAGGTTCTTTTGGTGGTGAGTATAATGTCAGAACATCCTCTTCCTGATCAGCATCGTTCCGAGCATAGCAATGTGGTGCAGTTGAATCCGGATAGGGGTTCAGTTACCCCTGTGCAAATTGTTTTGGCTCGCTTGCCAGCAGCAATGCATTCGTTACGTGATAAAGCGCGCCAGCACCTGCAAGGATTGTTACGTGATTTTTTTGATAAAGTTGATGATGCTATGTTTGAATTGGCTGATAAGGCCAATAACAATCATGAACAAAATTTATATTTTGATTCCATGCGCGAGGTGCGCTTACGTCGCAGGGCGATGGAAACTGCTTTTTTTCGTAGTGTCGATATTCGTTTTGCGCAGCTTCTGGATCATACGGCTTACCGCGATGAAGTTGGCATGGAAAATAAAGAATTTTCAATGGATGAATTATCGCTCGTTAAAAATGATGACCTTGAGGAAATGGTTGCTTTTGAAGCTATGATTAATAAAGCTAATGAGCAATTTGCCGAAGCCATTCAACATTTAACATTACGCATAGATCATTTAGTTCCTGTCAAAGTTTATCAAAAAAATAATCCGCTTGGTGTTAATGTTATTTGCAATGCTTTTAATGAGGCTTCAAAAACTTTAGATATAGATGTAAAAGCCAAATTAGTGTTGTTTAAGTTATTCGATAACATGGTAATGGCGAAGTTAGGAGATTTATTTAAAGCGCTCAATCAGTTATTAATTGATTCAAATATCATGGCTTCGCTAAAGCCGGATACTCGGTCAAAACGATCTGATTCTACTACTAGTCATTATGGTGCAGGGATTTCAGCGAACTACGCAGGGGCTTCATCGAATGCAGGAACTTCGTTAAACAATCAACAAGGCGTTGTTGGTTCAGGATCTTATGACGATCAAACAAATCAAGTGTTACATACCTTGCGTGATTTATTTGGGTCGCGTAATGCAGCGCCTGCACAACGCAATACGGGTGAAGAAATTGCTACCCAGGAATTAGTAAAAATTCTTTCGCTTGCGCAACATCAAAATAGTTTTAATGCTGCTGCATCTGCTAATTCTGCACAATTAAATGTGCGTGATTTGTTGAAAAGTTTATTGGGTACTACAGAACCAAATAAGCCGCCCCCTGCTATTAATCAAGTTGACGATGATATTATTAATCTGGTCAGCATGATGTTTGATTTTATTTTGGATGATCGTAATTTAGCTGCGCCGATGAAAGCATTAATTGGTCGTTTGCAACTCCCCATGGTTAAAGTTGCGATTGCTGATAAATCTTTTTTTAGTAAAGGTGGCCACCCTGCGCGGCGGTTGCTAAACGAAATGGCGATGGCAGCATTGGGTTGGCAGGAGAGTAGCGAAGAAAATCAACGTAAAGATAGTTTGTTCAATAAAATGGAAGAAACAGTTCAGGCTATATTGTCGGATTTCGAAACCGACATGAGTATTTTCAATAATTTGTTAACGGATTTTCGTGCATTTCTTGAAAAAGATAAACGTCGTGCGCAAATTTTGGAGCAGCGCACGATTGATGCGGAAGATGGTAAAGCAAAATCGGAATATGCTCGTGGGCAAGTGGATGGAATTTTAAATCGCATTACATCCGGCTATGACTTACCTGCGCCTGCGCACAAATTATTGCGTGATGCATGGGGTAATGTGTTGTTTATTAGCGCTTTAAAGCAAGGCGTAGATAGCGACGAATGGCAATCAGGTGTTCGCACTGCGCAACAGTTAGTGTGGAGTTTAACGGCGCCGTTAAATAAAGAAAATCGCCAGGGTTTGTTAAAATTAGTACCAGAACTGTTACAAAAATTACGTCATGGTTTGGAGGATATTTCTTACAGCCCATTTGAAACCACACAATTGTTTAAGCAATTGGAGGCGTTACATCTAACGCGTTTGCGTGCTGTACCTAAAGTACCGGATGTGGCGCAGCCGACAACTCCTCTCGCGAGTGAATCACCCGATCGTAAAAGCGTTAGCAGCGCACCTGTAATCAACAACACATCTGTAATCAGTGCTAAATCTGCAGCTAGCACTTCAGCCGCTCCTGCTAGTGCCATCCAATCTGCGACAGTCACTCCTGTAAAAGTTAATGTTCAAGTTGTAACGCCTCCGCATTCAATAACTAACTCGGTTAACGCTGAGGCGAAAGCCGTAATTACTCCTGCTGCTATTGCTTCAGTAGCTCATCCGGAAATTGCGCCAGTTTTAGAAAAAGATACATCATTAGCTTCACTTGAGACTTTTGTTATCGGTAATGCGGAGCATGTCACTGCAGTAGAAAATGAATTACCTGAGGGCGATCAGCATTTAGCATTGGTAGGCAATATCACTCAAGGTAGCTGGTTTGAAATGCAAAGTGATGATGGGCAAAAATTTCGCTGTCGTTTAGCGGCGATTATTCGCGCTACCGGAAAATATATTTTCGTAAACCGTTCGGGAATGAAAGTCGCAGAAGAATCGCGTATGAGTTTGGCTTTAGCACTTAAGTCTGGTCGGTTACATTTATTGGATGACGGCATGTTATTTGATCGCGCATTGGAAGCAGTAATAGGTAATTTGCGTGCAAATAGATAGTAGGTATTAATTTATAGCAAAGTTTGTTGTCTGCTTGTGGTGCAAAGCGCTTTCTCAAGGTTTATCATGCCCGCTAGATTAGATAAGTGGGTACTTTCCAGTGATTTCAGTTGATGGTTGGTTGGCAAATGCGGCGCAATGCCCATCACCCAATGCAAACCAGCGCCCTTCAGGGCAAGAGATTAGCCTCCTTGTTATCCACAATATTAGCTTGCCGCCTGGTGAATTTGGCACCGGGTTTGTTGCGGCTTTATTCTGCAATCAGTTGGACCCTTCTCTTCACCCTTATTTTGCAACTATTGCTGAGCTTCAAGTTTCGGCTCATCTTTTTATAGACCGCTTGGGTCACGTCACGCAATTTGTTGCTTTTACAGAGCGGGCATGGCACGCAGGAGCCTCAACGTTTAATGGTGTTGAAAATTGTAATGACTATAGTATCGGCATTGAAATGGAAGGTTGCGATAATATTGCTTACACTAACAATCAGTACATCGCTTTGGACGAAGTCACTCGTCAGATATTAGCGGCTTACCCTAAAATTACACCTGAGCGTATAGTTGGCCATAGTGATATTGCCCCACAACGAAAAACTGACCCTGGACCTGCGTTTGATTGGGCGCGTTTCCATTCTTTACTCACCAGCGAGTAGTATATGATTTTTTTGAGTTTGATCGCCGTATTGGCCATAGTTTACCTCACAGCTTACAGGTCTGTTTTGCATCATGATTCCTGGTTTGTGGGTTTACTGAACAAGTTGCGCGCATTGCCATCAGCGTCATCTGCTCCCTTGCTACCGATGATATTGGCGTTGGTTCTTCCATTGGCTTTGCTCGTCGTTAGTATTTTGGCGATCAGTTTTTGGGATGATAGGGATCATGGGCCTTCACCCTATTTATTTTTTATTTATGTACCAGTATTGTTGTACAGCTTGGGGCGCGGAGATTTTATTGCAGAAGTAAATAATTATATTGCTACAGCAACTCGTGGCGATAATGTGATGGCAAGCAAAATCATAGCTGATATGCGTGGTCAGGTTGTTTTGAATGATAACGATAGTGATATTAGTGATTGGAAAACATTACATACGCATGCTCTTAAAGTAATTAGTTATCGTGGGTTTGAGCGCACTTTTGCAGTTTTGTTTTGGTTTTTTATCGCTGGTGCTATAGGTGCATTATTATATCGTTTAAGCGTAATTTATCGCGAGCAAACTGTACCGAATACCGTAGAGTCACAGTTAGCCGATAGATGGCTATGGTTGATCGAATGGCCAGCAGTACGTTTAATGGGATTAACCTGGGCGTTTGTCGGTAATTTTGATAGCTGCCCATGGCGAGAAAGTTTGTTGGATACAAGCAGCTCATCCATTACTATTTTAAATAATAGCCTTCGCGGTGCATTGAGTGCACCTACTGATGTATATCGACAATCTGATGAAATTAGAAGTGAACAAGCTACACCTGACACGGCTGAGGAAGCCGCGGAAGTATTTGAAGCAGCTATCGAAAATGCGCAAGAAACGATGGAGGATTTGGTAGGTGTTACATTGAGCCCACAAGTCGAGCCGGCTTATTCTTTTGCGTTAGTGAAATCCAGTGTCCCGCTTTACTCGCGTTCTTTATTATTTTGTGTAGGCGTGATTGCCTTTGCAACCTTGTTTAATATAACCAGTTTTTAAGTCTTAAAAGATCCTGAGGTAAAACTATGCCATCGTTTGATATTGTTTCGGAAGTTGATAAACATGAACTTACTAACGCCATTGATCAAGCCTCGCGCGTAATCACTAATCGTTATGATTTTAAAGGCGTAGATGCACGTTACGATCGTAAGGATTATGAAATTACCCTAATCGCCGATGCTGAGCCTCAGCTCGATTCGATGTTGGATGCATTGAGGAGTTCGTTACACAAAAATGGCATCGGCATTTCATGTCTTGAAGTTAAAAATGTCAAAACCTTTGGCAAGCAAGTAAAGAAGGACATTATTGTACGCACGGGCGTAGAAACTGAACTTGCGAAAAAAATTGTCAAAATGATTAAAGATGAAAAAATGAAAGTGCAGGCGTCCATTCAAGGCGAGCAAGTACGCGTTACCGGTAAAAAGCGAGATGATTTGCAAGAGTGCATGGCTATGTTGCGTGCTTCGGATATTGAAATACCACTGCAATATACTAATTTCCGCGATTAATTTTTTCACATTAGTTATTTTTTATGCGTGGCGGTGTTGTTTGCCGCGCTATCATTCTTATCCCTTTTTCCGGGCGCAGCAAGCGGCGCCCTACATAAAGTTTTTATATTATTTGGTGTAAATTTTATTCCATAGCCACGCTAACAATAACAATGTGGGCACTACGGAAAATGTACTCAATATAAAAAATGTTTGGTAGTCCGTTGCCTCTACAATATAACCCGATACCCCACCAATAAACTTACCGGGTAAGTTCGCCAATGACGCGAGCAGTGCATATTGTGTCGCAGTGAAGTTGCGATCTGTCAATCCAGACATAAAAGCAACCAACACAACGCCAGCAAAACCTTGCGACAAATTGTCAGCACTAATGGTCGCAAAAAATGCCCAGGTTTCCGCAGGGTGAACAGCCATCAACAAATAGGCAAGGTTGGAAACTGCAACGGCAATGGCTGCAACTACCAGCACGTGTCTAATGTTAAAAGCCGCAACGCAGATCCCACCTAAAAATGCTCCCGCAATACCAATCCAAACTCCGTACAGTTTTGATACTGTAGCGATATCTGCTTTGGTGTAACCCGAGTCTAAATAAAATGGTCCCGCCAGTACGCCAATCATTTGATCGGGCAATTTGAATAGACCCACAAAGGCAAGTAAAGCTAAAGCAAGCAGTACGCCGTTGCGTGAAAAAAATTCCTGAAAGGGTTTTAAAAATGCATCGCGCAGATGAATTTCACGAATAGACAATGCATTTGTAGGGTCTGGTTCTTTTGATAGGAGCCCCGCAATCAAGGGCAATAACATGCAGGCTGCCATCGTTAAATAGGCATTAGTCCAGCCAACTAATTCGGCTAAATAAAGTGCTATGGCACCTGATAAAATAAGTGCTATGCGATACCCTAAAATATAAGCAGCTGCGAGTGCAGCTTGCGATTTCACGGGTGCAATTTCAATACGGTACGCATCCACCACAATATCTTGAGTTGCTCCTGCAAATGCAACCAATCCTGCTAGCACCACGAACAGGGCAAGCGATGAAGTGGGCCCTAACAGTGCCATGCTAATTAGCGCGCCTATAAGGATGATTTGCGAGATGGCTAACCAACCTTTTCTGCGGCCTAAAAAGGGTAGGGGGTAGCGATCAATTAAGGGGGCCCATAAAAATTTGAGTACGTAAAAAAAGCTCGCATAACTTACTAATCCAATCGCACTGAGTGCTACTCCTGTGTCGCGTAACCAAGTAGACAATGTGTAACCGACCAAGAGGAATGGAAGCCCGGAGCCGAATCCTAGCAGGAGGAGCGTTAATGCAGAAGGCGTGGCGAATGCTCGTCGAATACCTCTCCAGCCTTTGTAATTATTATCTTCTTGTGTTGCGGGAGCTATCGTCATAATGTTGCTGCTGCGTCAGTGATTAAGTTCGGTCATTGTAGCCGTAAATCGGCAAGTTAATTTTCCCATTTTTAATTTCAACTCCCTCAGAAATTAAACGTTGGTGTTGCTCCTGATAAGCTTTTGAATCGTGAGGTAGAGAAATTTTCCCTTGAGCATTAACAACTCGGTGCCAAGGTAAAGTTGAGTGTTCCGGCAAATTGTGTAGCATTTGCCCGACCTGCCGTGCACCATTAATCAGGCCCGCAAGTTTTGCTAACTGGCCGTAGGGAATAACGCGACCACTGGGTATAGTCGAAAGTGCCAAGTAAATAGCTTCCTGATTGGTTTTTTGCATCGCGGCAAAGTCGCTCGTGTTCGATTATTTGCGAATGTTACACTACACACATCCTTGCTTTTGAAAGAGAAGTAGCTCCTATGCCTTTTATATTATTGTTACTGCTACCTGCGGTGGAAATATATCTTTTTATCAAAGTCGGTGCTGAAATTGGCGCTTTAGCGGTAGTTGTGTGGCTTGTTGGGGCCGCATTTGTTGGCATAAATATTTTACGATATTTAGGGGCGACAGCGATGCTGAATGCTGCGCGGCAGTTAAAAACTGGTGCTGCTCCAGCGCAGATGTTGGCGGATGCGTTAGTAAAAGCGATTGCGGCAGTGTTACTTATTATTCCTGGGTTTGCGACGGATGTTTTGGCGATTTTATTATTTATCCCTCCTATTCGTAAAAGTTTATTGAAGCGTTGGGTAAGTAAATTTGCGTTTAAGTCCCCATTTTCCTCGGCAAAATTTGGCGCTAACGATCAAAATTTTGGTGGGAATGTGTATGAGCACGAGCGTGATATTAATCCCAAATCTGACACAAAAGAGCGGTTAATCAAAGGGGAAATTTTAGAGCACAATCCAGATAAAAAATAACGGCCGAATCAGAATTGATTCAGCCGTTATTTTTCCTAGCGATTAACTACCTCGCTGTAGCTCATTATTACTGATAGATGCGGATATAGTCTACCGACATGCGTTGCGGGAATGTGCTTGAACCATCAGGATTCCCCGGCCATTGTCCACCCACTGCAACATTCAACAATAAGAAGAAAGGTTGGTCGAAAGCCCAGTTGCCGTAAGTTTGCACTTGAGCTCTGCTTACGCTGTAGAACTTATTGCCATCTACAAACCAAGAAATACCATTAGTATTCCACTCTACGGCGTAAACATGGTAAGCCGCGTCCACATTGTGATTAAGGTAGTTGGTGCCCATGAACGGGGTATTGCCAGAATAACCTGGGCCATGAAGTGCACCGTGCGTTATAGCGGGCTCAAAACCAACGTGTTCCATGATGTCAATTTCACCACAGGCCGGCCAACCTACTTGCCCAATATTGCTACCGAGCATCCAGAATGCAGGCCAAATACCTTGAGTTTGTGGCAGCTTCATACGTGCTTCTATGCGGCCATATTTGAATGTTTTCTTGTTGTTGCTCACCATCCGGCTCGAAGTATATTCGCAACGGCCATACCAGCAACCGTAGTTGGCAGGGTTTTCTCTGCGTGCTTCAATCACCAGTACGTTGCTGCCTGCAGCTGCATCGTAGTGAATAAATGAGTTTTGGCCGTTGGTGTAGTATTCGCGCTCATTATTTCCGAAGCCGCCACCGCCTGTTTCAAAGCTCCAATTGTTCATGTCGATACTGTTGAACTCGTCAGCCCATGTAGGACCAGCCGCAATTTTACGGATAATGATGGAAGAAGTTTGATCGTTAAAATTGCTGATGCAGGCATTGTCACCGCCTATCACTACCGATGCACCGGTGAAATTCCAATCTTGGAAAATAACAGCTTCGTAACCTGGGGCAATGCGAAGTGAGGAGGCATCGTCATTTTTGCCACCTTTAGCGATGATGGCATTCATATCATATGAACCTGTGGCATCAAAGCCAGCTGACCAGCCGCCATAATTGCAGTGTTGGTAAAGGGTAGCAACGCTGCCGGTAGAGCTACCACCACCGTTAGATACCACTTCAATCCAGTTAAAATTCCAACCAGCAGTTTTGGCAAACACACCTAGATTGTAAGTGCCAGCATTAATATTTACGGTTTTGGTAACCGTAGTCCAGCTTTGCCAACCACCTGTTGATGGAATAATCATATCGCCTAGAAGTACCGCACCGCCGTTGAGATCCACTGAAGCTGTAGCACCAGATTGGCTGGCAACACGCATCTTGATGGTATAGCTGCCGGTGGTAGGAATATGAAGGTTGTGGTAAACGAGCCATTCGTTGGCTTCAATCCAACCAACATTAAAACCACCGCCTGCATCTTGGGTAGCCTGTATATCGACATTTTCATTTCGATACGCGCCACCAATGTTGCCCGGCGTAGTATCGTTAAAAACGTTGTAGTCTTCGGCTTGGTAAACAACGGCTTGCGCGCTCAAAGAGAGCAGCATACATAAGCTACTGCTTATCAGCGTAGATTTAAGGGAGTTACGGTTGAGCATACAGATATCCTCATTATTATTAATGTTGTGGCCCCTATTAAACCTGGTAAACCTAGGTAAATTTCGTGTTAATAGAAGCCGGGTTTTAAAAACTGGTACTTGAAATTGCGAAGTTCACTAGGAAAAGTGAACTTAAAAAAATAAATTTTGAGCGTCTATATGGTTTCTCTTTAGTTTCAATAACGATAAAAAAACTATCTTACGGAAGTCATTTTTAGCTGGTTGTTTATTGTTTGCGTGGTGATACTTCGGTCGTCAAAAGGACCAAACCTGTATAACGCATCCATATAAGAACAGCATTGAACATTCTTTTAAAATACAATTATTGTTAGGGTGTAGTATGAAAAAAAAGCTCAATTTGCAATGCTTTCTACTGCTACATGGCTCTACGACAAGACACGCTTATTGTCGGTATTTGTAAAAACGCAGTGCCGTCTACTACAAAGCCAAGCGAAATAATCAGCCAAAAAAAATGCTTTCGCAAGTCTATTTCGGTCCCAGTTTAAACTGGGCTGTGGGAAGCTGTGTGCCAGTATTTGTGGGAGCTCGAATGCAGATTTTGTGCGGACTTTTGATAGGTTCGAGTAAAATTATTTGTAAGTTCGCCTGCGATGAAAGGGCTGCGCTTACTGGTGTGTAGCTGTGGCTAGCGCATTAGATTGTTAGGAAATAATTTTATTTGAATTGTAAATTCTATTTTCAAAGTTAAATTTCTGCGAAAAAGGAAAAAATTCATGTGTAACTTTTCGTGACATTTATTAGCGGCAGCAGGTGGTTATAAAGAGCGTCGCAGCGAAAGATATTACTAGTACGTTTTTACAACCTAAGGGCATTTTTTGAGAAAATTAGGGATCGAGTTGCTTTTAATGATGATTCTAAATAAAAAATTTAACTAGTTGCTTCCGTTGCATTAAATCATCTTGCTGCTGTTTCCTTGAGCCGCCCTTTTTAGCGTTGAGTGCAGCGCCTCCATATAAATCGATCTTAATAAGTATGGGTAAAAATCAAGCTAACTCATTGTGCGCTGATTAAAAAATAGTCGTTTTGGCTTTCGCATCATCTTATGGGATAAAGTTTTTTGTAATTTTTATAATTCGCCGGTTGAAATCGCTAATCCGCACCCCACATAGAGTTCACCGCTTTTTGGCGGCTGAGTGTTTGCGCATTGAGTCGCGCCAAGTTCGTTTTTTGTTTATCAATACTGGCTCATTACATCACGCATTAAGCTAGTTCAACTGTTAGTTAGGAGACTTATGTCCATGAAAATTCGTCCGTTACACGATCGCGTTGTGGTTCGCCGCAAAGAAGAAGAAACCAAAACTGCTGGTGGCATCATATTGTCAGGCGCTGCTAAAGAAAAACCAAATCAGGGTGAAGTACTTGCAGTGGGTAGTGGCCGCGTTTTGGTCAGTGGTGAATTGCGCCCGTTAGATGTAAAAGTAGGTGATGTTGTAGTGTTCGGCAAATATGCTGGCAGCGATACTATTACGATTGATGGTGAAGATCTGATTATCCTGAGTGAGTCGGATATTAAAGCTGTACTTGTTTAAGCCGTTAGTGCAACTAATTCGATAAAAAATTTAAGTGGAATTGCCTTCGCGCGATTTCGACCTGTTACTAAAAGTTTGAAGGAATTGAAAATATGTCAGCTAAAGAAGTTAAATTTGGTGATAACGCACGTCAACGTATGTTGGCCGGTGTAAACATTCTTGCGGATGCTGTTAAAGCGACGCTAGGCCCAAAAGGCCGTAACGTAGTATTGGAAAAGTCTTACGGTGCACCTACCGTGACTAAAGATGGTGTTTCAGTTGCGAAAGAAATCAACTTGAAAGACAAGTTCGAAAACATGGGCGCACAAATGCTGAAAGAAGTTGCTTCACGCGCTTCTGATGACGCCGGTGATGGTACTACTACTGCTACCGTTTTAGCACAAGCTATCGTAAACGAAGGCTTGAAAGCTGTTGCAGCTGGCATGAACCCAATGGATCTGAAACGCGGTATCGACAAAGCAATTATTGCTGCTGTTGCTCACGTTAAGTCTATTGCTCAGCCATGTGTGGATAGCAAATCTATCTCTCAAGTAGGCAGCATTTCTGCAAATAGCGATACTTCAATCGGTAACCTGATTGCAGAAGCTATGGAAAAAGTGGGTAAAGAAGGTGTTATCACCGTTGAAGAAGGCACTAGCCTCGACAACGAGTTGGACATTGTTGAAGGTATGCAATTTGACCGCGGTTACTTGTCTCCTTACTTCATCAACAACCAAGACAACATGAGTGTTGAGCAAGACCACCCGTATATCTTATTGGTTGACAAAAAAATCTCTAATATTCGTGAATTGTTACCTGTTCTTGAAGCCGTCGCTAAAGCTGGCAAGCCATTAATGATTGTTGCTGAAGATGTTGAAGGCGAAGCCTTGGCGACTCTGGTTGTGAACAATATTCGCGGCATCGTAAAAGTAGCTGCTTGTAAGGCGCCTGGTTTCGGTGACCGTCGTAAAGCTATGTTGCAAGACATTGCGGTATTGACTGGAGCTACTGTCATCTCTGAAGAAGTAGGCCTTGATCTTGAGTCTGCAACTTTAGAGCACCTCGGTACTGCAAAACGCATCACCATGAGCAAAGAAAACACTACCTTGGTAGATGGTGCTGGTAATGCTGAAGAAATCAAAACTCGCGTAGCGCAAATTCGTGTACAAATTGAAGAAACTTCTTCTGATTATGACCGTGAAAAATTGCAAGAGCGCGTTGCTAAATTAGCTGGCGGTGTTGCTGTAATTAAAGTCGGCGCTGCTACCGAAATGGAAATGAAAGAGAAGAAAGCCCGCGTTGAAGATGCTCTGCACGCAACTCGTGCTGCGGTAGAAGAAGGTGTTGTACCTGGCGGTGGAACTGCATTGTTGCGCGCTGTTGCTGCTATTGCTGGCTTGAAAGGCGATAACGAAGATCAGAACGCAGGTATTGCTATTGCACGTCGTGCGATGGAAGCACCTTTGCGTCAAATCGTTGCTAACGCTGGTGATGAGCCGTCTGTAGTTGCTGACCAAGTGAAAAAAGGCACTGGCAACTTCGGCTTCAATGCTGCTACTGGCGAATACGGCGATATGTTGGAAATGGGTATTCTTGATCCGGCAAAAGTAACTCGTACTGCATTGCAAGCTGCAGGTTCAATTGCTGGTTTGATGATTACTACCGAAGCGATGGTTGCCGATATGCCAGAAGATAAACCAGCTGGCGGCGGTGGCGGTGGCCACGATATGGGTGGTATGGGTGGTATGGGCGGAATGATGTAATCATTCCCCTGATTGTTTGGAAATTTAAAATGCACGCAGATGTTTTTATAAGAGTTTTCTTGATTTCGCCCTCATCGGGTGCAAACAGCAATCTTTCATAAAATTGCGTTATAGTTACGGCCCTCAGTGGGCCGTAACTATTTATATACAGTGCATTTGTTTTATTTGCTTTATTGAATATTAAAAATTCGTTTTGATTAACCCTGACATTAGGAGAAACATCATGGCTTTTGAATTACCCGCATTACCCTACGCGAAAGACGCATTAGCACCACACATTTCTGTTGAAACTTTGGAGTTTCACCACGGTAAGCATCACAAAACTTATGTTGATAAGTTGAATGGTTTAATTCCGGGTACTGCTTTCGAAGGTAAGAGTCTAGAAGAAATTATCAAAACTTCCTCTGGTCCTGTATTTAATAATGCAGCGCAAATTTGGAACCATACGTTTTACTGGCACTGCTTAAGCCCTAACGGTGGCGGTGCAGCAACAGGTGCGGTAGCTGATGCAATCAATAAAGCATTTGGTTCGTTTGATAAATTCAAAGAAGAATTTACTAACTCAGCCATCAATAACTTTGGTTCCAGTTGGACATGGTTAGTGAAAAAAGCTGATGGTTCGGTTGCAATTGTTAATACCAGCAACGCAGCAACTCCCTTAACAGACTCATCTGTTACACCAATCCTAACAGTGGATTTATGGGAGCATGCTTACTATATTGACTACCGTAATGCTCGCCCAACTTACATGAATGCTTTCTGGGCGTTGGTAAATTGGGAATTCGTTAACACCTGTTTTAAATAAGATTGCTCACCCAGTATTAATATATGAACTACAATCAGGCCGCTTGGCCTGATTTTTTTTATTTTAGATTTTATCCTGGCTTCATTTTTACATGGGCAGCTGTTATAAAGTGCGGCAAATGAGCCCAACAAATGAAACCTAGTTTTCATTTCCCCAATTTATTATTTTCCAGGTAATTATCAAATGGAACGCAAAGAACCGACATTGTCCAGCGGTAGCAACACCAGCAATAGCAGTGAACGCGAAGATTCATCAAGTCGTCGTCCAGCACCGGAATATGACGAGCCACGTCAAGCTCGACCCATTCAAATGCCGACTCCGGGAGCAGGTCCGTTGCCTGTAATTGCATTGTTGGTAGCGCTGATAGGCGTTGGGGGTGCCGGGTTTCTTGGTTGGAAATTCAACGAAGCTCAAGCTGCTTTATTGAAAGCTGAAGACCGTATTGCGCAATTAGAAAATCAGTTAAATGTAACCTCTACTGAATCAACGGCGTCGTTGGGTTCCTTGCAAGTTAATATAAGAACGGTTGATGGCGAAGTCAAAAATCTTCGTGAAAATACGCGCAAATTAATTGCCGAACATACCGACAAGCTGAGTGGTTTAAGCAAAAATATAGAAAACGTAAAAGCGGATTTAGGTAATGTGAAAAATGACGCTAGTTCAATTAAACAAGATGTATTGGCAAATAAACTAACGTTTGATGAGTTACCTCCACGAGTAGAAGCTTTTGAGGCTGCGCTCGCAGAACAACGTAAACGCGTGCAAGATGTCACTACGAGCGTGAGCACTCTGAAAAATCAATTAAAAAGTGCAGAAAGTGTAACTGCACGTATTACTTCTGCAGAAGAAGCGATTGACGCAATTGATGATAACCGCCGCATCATCAATAAAGATTTGCTGCAAATTAAGCAGCAACTCGGTATAAAAAATTAAGCCAAATAAAGTTTAGTAATAGCTGTTTGAATAATTTAAAGCCCACCGTCATTCTCAAGCCAGGATGACGATTAGGGTTATTTTCCTTAAAAAGAGTTGCCCCCATGCCTACCGTAATTCGCCAACAAGACTTGATAGACAGCGTTGCTGATGCTTTGCAATTTATTTCTTACTACCATCCCGTTGATTTTATCCAGGCGGTTCATCAAGCCTACGAACGTGAGCAAAATAAAGCGGCTAAAGATGCGATGGCGCAAATTTTAATTAACTCGCGTATGTGCGCCATGGGGCACCGTCCAATTTGTCAGGACACTGGGATTGTGACGGTATTTGCTACTGTGGGTATGGATATTCAGTGGCAGGGCGACATGAGCCTTACCGACATGATTAACGAGGGTGTTCGCCGCGCATACATGAATCCGGACAATGTATTGCGTGCATCGATTTTGGCGGACCCGGATGGCACACGCAAAAATACCGGCGACAATACGCCTGCCATTATTCACTACAACATTGTTCCCGGTAATACGGTGGATATTCACGTAGCGGCGAAAGGCGGTGGCTCAGAAGCGAAAAGTAAATTCGCTATGCTTAACCCATCTGATTCTGTTGTGGAATGGGTGCTGGAAATGGTGCCGAAAATGGGTGCTGGTTGGTGTCCACCAGGTATGCTTGGTATTGGTATTGGTGGCACGGCTGAAAAAGCTATGCTCCTTGCTAAAGAGTCGTTACTTGAGCCGGTGGATATTCAGGAGTTGCAGGCTCGTGGCGTGACTAACCGGGCTGAAGAGTTACGTATTGAGTTGTACGATAAAGTAAACCGTCTCGGCATTGGCGCCCAAGGTCTTGGTGGTTTAACGACGGTGCTAGATGTGAAGGTTAAAGATTTCCCTACTCATGCGGCTAATAAAGCTGTAGCCATCATTCCTAATTGCGCTGCCACACGCCACGCGCATTTTGTATTGGATGGTAGTGGCCCCGCATATCAAACCCCACCCTCGCTCGAAGATTGGCCAGAAATCACGTGGGATATCGGTGAGAGCGTACGTCGCGTTAATCTTGATACTGTTACACCTGCGGATGTACTGGATTGGAAATCGGGAGAGACGATTCTACTCAGTGGGAAAATGCTCACGGGCCGCGATGCCGCGCACAAAAAAATGATCGACATGCTTGCTAAAGGTGAGTCGTTACCCGTAGATATGAAAGGTCGCTTCATTTATTACGTCGGCCCGGTGGACCCGGTTCGCGATGAAGTGGTCGGCCCTGCAGGCCCCACTACTGCAACGCGCATGGATAAATTCACCCGTACCATGTTAGAAAAAACTGGCTTGCTGGGTATGATTGGCAAATCGGAGCGCGGCACAATTGCTATAGACGCTATTCGCGATAACCAATCTGTATACCTTATGGCGGTAGGGGGTGCGGCATATTTAGTGGCGCAAGCGATTAAATCATCTACAGTGTTGGGCTTTCCAGAGTTAGGAATGGAAGCCATTTACGAGTTCGATGTAAAAGATATGCCGGTTACGGTGGCGGTGGACTCGCGCGGTGAATCCATTCACATTGAGGGGCCAAAATTGTGGAAAGCAAAAATTGAAGAGCATGCCTTGCAGTTAAAATAAATATTTACATTGTTCCGCTTTTAATTTTGCAGGTTACTGTTCAAAAAGTAATTTTTTCTATTGTCATACCTGTGTGAAAATTTCTAGCTTTGATTGGCTAGGGGTAACTCAAAATAAAAGCTAGTACCATTTCCATTACTTGAAGTGAAGTCAATGTTTCCGCTCATGCGTTGAATTAATTCTTTGCTGATAGCTAAACCCAAGCCGCTACCGCCATTTATACGTGTGTCGGAACTGTCTGCTTGGGAAAAGCGTTGAAAAATTCTTGTTTTAAATTCTTCTGGAATGCCACTACCGCAATCGGTAATGGTCACTTTTGCATATCTTCCACTCACACTAATTTCAATTTCTACCGCACTATGAGGTGGGGAAAACTTTATAGCATTTGAAAGTATGTTGCTACAAACCTGCTGTACCCTGTAGGCGTCACCAAAAACTTGTGTTGGCTGTTGATTGCCTATTAAATTGAGTTTTACTTGGTATTTGTCCGCATGAGTTTGGTTGCTTTCTATCGCGTTAGTAACTGCTTCCAGAATGCAGATGGGCATAATGTGCAGATCCATTCTGTTGCTCAATAACTTATCCATGTCTAATAAATCATTAATTAACTTTTGCAAACGAAAACTGTTGTTCATTGCAATATCAATTAATTTTTGTTGTTGTTGGGTATGTCGGCCAAGGGATCCGCTATTTAATATGCTGAGCGCACCCGCAATTGACGTTAACGGCGTACATAGCTCATGAGTAACGGTGGAAATAAACTGATTTTTTAGTTCTTCATTGCGCTTACGCTCACTAATATCGCGTACTACGCCGATGTAAATAGGTTCGTTTTCTATTAATAATTCTGAGATGGCAAGCTCTATGGGAAATGCTTTTCCATTGCGCCGTAGCCCTGCTAATTCTTGCCCGGCGCCAATGATGTAAGTGTGCGTTAGACCTTGATTGTTTGCCTCTTTGCCGCGCTGTTTTGAACTCGGCTCAGGAATAAGACGATTAATATTGGTATTAATAATATCTTTTTCTTGATAACCAAAGATGGTTTCTGCAGCGTGATTGAACGATTGAATTTTACCAAATTTATTCATAGTAATAATTGCATCAAACACATCATCCAATATAGCTTTGGTGTGTTTTGTATTGTTGTATATCTTTTCTTCATATACTTTTTGTTGTCTGCTATGTCTTACTGCTTCAATAAATTGGGCGATGGTATTGGTAACTGGCTTTAAAAAATCTACCACTCTTTCATCGTAGCCATCTGTTTTATTTCCGAGGCTTAAGAACGCAACTTGAGCGGTGCCATTGAAAATAGGAATTCCTACAAATGTCAAAAGTGCGGGATAGCCATCAGGCATGCCGCCACCACGCATGTCTTTGTGAGTATTGTTGCTGATGACACTTTTGCCTTTAAGTATTGCTGCACCTAAAAGGTTATTCATATCAGTTAAAACAATGTTGTCCTTGGCATTTTTTTCATAAAAAAGATTGAATTGTTCGTCTTCTCCAATACTGCTTAAGGCATGTACTCTAAGTTCAGGTTGGTTGTCCTTATTAAAAAAAACTTCTCCTATAAAACCAAATTTGCTGTCCGTCAATTCCAATACATTTGTTAATAGTTGTGGAAAAATATTTTTTATATTTGAATCTTTAATAAATAGAGCCTGGGCATCACTAATAGATTTATTGATTTTTTGTAGTTTGACGCGCTCTTTACCTAAAGCGGTTAAGCTGGTGTTTTTATGGTGTTGATCTATTAAATTGTGACGCGCTCTTGCCGCTGCAGATAATACAAAAATGACGTAAAGGATAGACATTAAGGCGAATGGGATGGCGATGGGCCCATCTTCTATAAGTAAGCGCAACGTCAGTGGACTAATAGTTAAAACAATAAAACCAAGCGCGGATTGCTTATCTACTGCCAAGGTCATTAATGAGCCGCTAGCCACACCTGCTAAAGTGAAATAGAGTAACGCTTGGTACGTGGGGTTGTATTTAGCAAGCATAAAAAACGCAGCGCAACCCCAAGCCGCTCCGGAAATCCATATGACGCAACGAAAAATAAGTAACCAACGGGCTGTTTTAATAAGTTGATTGTTGTTACGCCAGAAATACCAGCAAGCCGTACGTAAACAAATGGCGAAAAGCATAATGCTATTCCAAAGCATTAATTCGGCATGTCCAATGACATTCCACAGAGATGCACTGAGAATTATTTCAAGCAAAATCGTATTTACCAGTGACACTGGCGTGTTAGTAAAGAGCGAATGTAGCTGCTCTTCTTCCATGGTAGTCTCGGGCACATCCGGCCCGATGGGTTGCGAGGTTAACGGCATGGGAATAGTTAGTCTTGGTCTATAGGGAATTTTTGAAGTATAGACCAAGCTTTTGGGCGGTGTGGTTAAGAAGGTACTGTTAAATAGCTAGTACAGACGATACTGTTCAGGAATTTGCGTAATGCTATCAATGGGTGCACGAAGTTTGTGCAGAATTCCGTCATGAATATCATAAATCCAACCGTGAATACTCAGTTCCTGGCCGCGTGCCCAAGCATTTTGCACAATGTTGCTGTGGGCGATATTGTCAACTTGCGCTAATACGTTTAATTCGCACAGGCGATTAAGGCGTTCATCGGCATCGGTAAGCTCATCCATGACAGCTTTGTTTTTGAAATAAACGTCACGAATATTACGTAGCCAATAATCAATTAAACCTAATTTGCGATTTTCCAATGCTGCTTTTACGCCACCACAACCATAGTGGCCGGTTACCATTACGTGCTTCACCTTTAAAAACTCTACCGCGTAATTTAGGACGGTCATGCAATTGAGATCAGTGTGAATCACCAAGTTGGCTACGTTGCGGTGCACAAATAATTCACCAGGCGCTAAATCGACAATTTGGTTGGCGGGTACGCGGCTATCGGAGCAACCAATCCACAAATACTCTGGTGCTTGCTGTTTGGCCAAATTGGAAAAAAAATCAGGATTTTGAGTTTTAATATCGTTTGCCCATTTTACGTTACTGGCAAATAGGCTTTCTAAATCGCTCATAGTCAGGCTCCAACACCTTGAATTAATTCATTTATAGGGCGGCAGTATAGGGGAAAGTGCTTTGCAGGTGTTAGATTGCACGTTTACGTAATGTCATTTAGCGATGTTTTTTTACCATAGGAGCCATAATTGAAAACTGAGCCACAGACCACTCTCTACTGGCATGATTACGAAACCTGGGGTGAAGTACCGGCTCAGGATCGCCCTTCGCAATTTGCGGGCGTTCGTACTGATGAAAATCTTAATATCGTTGGCGAGCCTTTAATGATGTACTGCCGCCCGGCACCGGACTTATTGCCTAAGCCAGAAGCCTGTTTGGTGACGGGCTTATCACCACAGTTTGTGTTAGCGGAGGGGATTTCTGAAGTGGAGTTCGTCGCTAAAATTGTTGCCGAACTTGGTGCGCCGGGTACTTGTGGTGTGGGTTATAATTCTATTCGTTTTGATGATGAAGTTACGCGTTACGCGCTCTACCGTAATTTTTACGATCCTTATGAGCGCGAATGGCGTAATGGCAATTCGCGTTGGGACATCATTGACATGGTACGCATGACGCGCGCGCTTCGCCCTGAGGGCATAGAATGGCCAAACTATGAAGATGGTAAGCCTTGTTTTAAGTTAGAAATGCTGACTAAAGCTAACCATCTTAATCACGAGGCAGCACATGATGCGCTGTCTGATGTTTATGCCACTATTGCTATAGCAAAACTTATTAAAACTAAACAGCCAAAACTATATGATTACGCTTATCGCCTGCGTGATAAACGTTTTGCCGCTAGCTTAATTGACATCTCTCAGCGTAAACCGCTGCTACATATTTCATCGCGATTTCCTGGTGAGCACGGCAATGCTGCGCTGGTGCTGCCATTAGCAATTCATCCAAATAATAAAAATTCGGTAATCGCTTACAACCTGAGTGTAAGCCCCCAAGATTTACTCTGTTTATCAATAGACGAATTGCGTTTACGATTGTTTACGCGAAGCGAAGATTTGCCGGATGGTATTACACGTTTGGCGCTGAAAGAAATTCATCTCAATAAAACTCCTATGTTGCTTCCTCCGAATATGTTGGATGATGCAACGGCCGCGCGTTTGCAAATTGATAAATCATTGTGTGAAAAACATTGGCAGTTATTGGTTAATTTAACGGCGACCCAGCAAACACACCTGCAACAAATACTTTATAAGCTCTACAGCGAACATAAATTTGTTGAAAAAACAGATCCAGAGCAAATGCTCTATAACGGTTTTTTTGACGAACAAGATAAAAAAATTATGCTGCAAGTGCGCAGCGCATCGCCAGATGACTTGGCTAAAAAATCCTATGTTTTTAAAGACCAGCGCCTTACAGAATTATTATTTCGCTACCGTGCGCGCAATTTCCCGCAATCATTAAGCGACGGTGAGCGCCAACGCTGGCTGGCTTTCTGTCATTCGCGCTTAACTGATTCCTCTGCAGGCGCTAGCTTGGTGTTTGATGAACTAAGCGCACGTGTGGCAACTTTGTTGGAAGACGTTACGGTAACTGATCACCAAAAAGAAGTATTAAAGAATCTACAAGCTTATGCCGATAAGCTAATGGAGGTGTGTCGCTAGGTGAGTTTTTTAAAGTGTTAGCGTGCCTATCTACTCTACTCCTCCTTTATTAAATGCATTTAGTTGTTGTTGCGCTATCATTTTGTTGTTGAGCTAGAAAGTTGAGCTATAAATAAGTATTAAGAATCAACAAATTAGTGTTAGCTGAATTTTCGTCTGGGGGCAAAATGTTCGCGCAATGGTCATTACGAAGAAAAATCAGTGCCTCTGTTGGTATATCGCTAGTGCTGGTTGGTTGTGCGGTGGCATTTCTTTCCTATACGTCTGCAACCAAGGCGATGGAAATCAGCATAGCGCGGCAGGTTGCGGGAATATCCGCTACTTTTAGCAAATATGTTGGCGATTGGTTTGCACTTAAGGGTAAGTCGCTAGAGAGTTTCCCCGCAACTTCGGACGATGCAAATTACAACGACCACTTAAATCAATTACGTATTGCTGCTGACGTCGATAACGTATTTTTAGCCTTTCCTGATGGCAAGTTGGTCAATGCGAATAAATTGGTTATGGCGCCTGGCAATGATGATCCGCGTAAGTGGGGTTGGTACATTAACGCCATGCAGGATCAGCGTAAAACTTTTATGGATAATCCTACGATTGCTTCTGCAACGGGTAAGTCTGTGGTGTCGCTCGGGCGCGCTGTACTAAACAGTGATTCTTCAGTAAAAGGCGTTTTGGGTATAGATGTAAACATCGACAATATTGTGCAACAGTTGCGTGATATTGAGTTGCCGGGTGAAGGTTACATGTTCATCATCAATCGCAAGGGTGGCGTTTTTGCGCATGCCGATGAAAAACTGCTTAACAAACCTCTGACAAACGTTGCCAAAGAGTTCACAACTTCTTACGTTGAAAGGCTGATCGTCAACAACGATGAATTACATCTAGTCGATATTGAAGACAGAACAAAGCAAGTTTTCGCCTCAGCAATTCCTAATTCTGATTTGATTTTGATGATCGTTCTTGACCGGAAGTTACTGGTCGACCCTGTCCATAGGACGCTCATGAGCCAAATGGTGGCTATTCTGCTGCTGCTATTTACGACGCTTATCATTATCAACTGGTTTAATGGGCGCTTATTATTGCCATTGCATAATGTTTCTCAAGCCCTTGCTGATATTGCTTCCGGTGGC
>JANPKH010000214.1:0-3858 GCA_031425935.1 Gammaproteobacteria bacterium
CAGCCCGTAAAAATCTTGCGGAGGCCGTACCCATTGCAAGGCGTAACCCACCTGACGATATTCTGAAAGCATAAAGAGGTCAGTACCAAGACGCCCCACACGCAGATCCAAACCATCGACAACGCGATAATGCGCAAACGCCCACTCAATCGATTTTTCAAGTGTATTTTCATGACGCTCTTTCGCAACCAACTGCACTGTGGTATCAAAATTAGCTGACCAACGGCCTTGCCATTGCAAACCCACGAGCGAATCAGTTTTCCATTCTGTAGAGCCATCGTAAGAGCCATCTTCTTGAGTTACATCGCGACGAAATGCAAGGTCAGAATTACTGCTATTGACCAGACCAAGAGTGGCGAACCCGGAAAAATGATTCTCTGGCATAACGTCGGCCACAGCGTAACCGGCGGAGAAAAAAGACCCCACCAGCAAGTACAGCAAAATAAAAGGACGATTAAGCACTGATAGCAACACCTAAAGAAATACCTATAGTGACCTACGGAGTTGAATGGACCGTATTGTGGTTTGAGTATAGGCACAGATTCCATGATGTACATATTAAATAAACTACAATTTAGTATAGGTAACTGGCCAGCATAGATACTCGATTGCTTTCGACGTAATTAAATTAAATTCCCGCAAAACCTGATAGGAATTTATTCGAATAGATTGGAAGGATCAACCCAACTTTAAGCGACAGTTAAACGAATCCCTATCTTCAATCCCTGCCCGCCACATGCTTTAACAAAACATTTTTCGTAATTTTTCGATTTAATTTTTTCGCCAACACTTGACATAAAACTCGTCAGTAAAAAGTCGGAATACATTGATTGATTGCTCATTTTTTTTAATTGGAATTCAATAAAAATTAATGAAATTGAAGGGTAGAGCCTGACGATGAAAGTTATAGCAAATGACTTTTGTTAACAAACCAACTCGCCAGACCCAACAATCCTGCAACAAAAATAATGCAAGATAACTGCAACCAACCCACCACATCAATTAAAGATAACCACACCCAGCTTTTTATTATTAAGGCAATGACAGGGAGCTGACTTAATACCAACAAAGTAATTACTGCACATGGAACGACAAGTATTAAATACTCTTGCGACCGCCGTAGTTTTTTTTGTGCGGGCAATTGCGCTATGACATTCGCAGTAAAGTTATCGTCCGGTAAATATTCATGCGATTGCTTTAATTGCGCGCATAAAAAATTGTCAAAATTATCCAAGTCATTCTCTGTGTCACTAGTGTTTTTCTTCATCATGCCACCTCGCTCCAAGCTGCCAAGAGTAATTGTAGCTTTTTTTTGCCCCGCGCAACGTGCGTTTTAAGAGTGCCGAGCGGTACGCTCATGATACTTGCAGCCTCATCGTGGGAGAAGCCATCTTCATAACATAAGCGTATGGCCATTTGTTGTGCAGCGCTGAGTTGTTGCATAGCTGCATTCACATCTTTTTTTGCATCAAATTGTTTAAACTCACATATTTCTGCTGCTATATCTTCATTATCGTCTAACGCACACCAGGCAATTTTTTTAGTGCGCCAACGGTTAGCAGCGATATTAAAAGCGATACGATAAAGCCAGGTTGAAAACTTGGCCTCTGCACGAAATGCTGCTATTGCGCCATAGGCCTTCATAAACGTTTCTTGCGCAAGATCATCCGCCAAATGAACATCACCATCGCATAAACGCCGCGCCCAGTTCCGCAATGGTGATTGATAGCGAAGTACCAGCTGGGCAAACGCATGCTGGTCTTTAGTCGCTACAATTCGCGCGATCAATACCTGATCGGAAACCGACATGGTTATTAATCCTGTCCCTTCATCACATTTGTTTTTACGCCCGACAACTTCCATAACAGTAATTGCGAAGCGCCCAAGCCCATTAAAATAAAACCTACGGCCCCAATTTCTATATCAACCAAGATAGAAAGGAATACAAATAAGCCCGCGCCCAAACAAACATTTTTCAAACCCTTATGTAGATTTATATTGTCTCTTAATATTGAAGATTCATCGCTAGAAGAGGATTCGTCACCACGCAACAGCTCTACGGGAATATCACGCCCCGCCGCTAATAAGCGATCGATATTGGCGTTAATGTTTTGTGCGCGGCGCTCTTTATCGCGATAGTGCAGTTTTGCTAAGAACATTATTAATAGTATCGCGCCGCCAATACTAAATACGATGGCAGTGATAGGAACTAAAATATCGGCCGAGTTCAATTTGCTGTCGTCGTTTGATTGAGGGCGGGACATAGCTTCCATGTGCCGGTTGTGCTCCTTGATCAGCTCCAAACTTTCTTCATCTGACTTGTCTTCAACTGACCTGCCTTCAATTGATTTGTCTTCAGTTGTGTCGTCGTCGCTATCCATTACCGATTCATGGTCAGCGTGTAACGACTTATCATTTCTACTGCCCATACTCATGTGTTCGGCTTCCATAGCATGATCATGAGCTTGATCGTTGTGTGTAGGCTGGACTTTGCCCTTCTGCCCTACCGCTGTAGGTGTACCGATTAACTCTACAGCCGAGGCAGGAATTGAATAAAATGTGGTAACAAGAACGCTAACCAAGGCAACTTGACATAGACTTGAACCGATAAAGTTCTTGAGTTTCATTATTAATAACCCCATTAATGCGAGTGAATAGTATGTGCACATAAAACGTTTTACCGTCATTATGAATATAGACGTGGCTGTTAAGACTTTTGGATTCAGTGGCTTTAAAATATTTTAACAACCATCGGTGTGGATTTGCACGCCAGCTCACGGCATACTGGCCGGCAGCTTTTTTCACCAACCATGAACACTTAACACCTCACCAGAAGACCACTTATGCGATCAAGAACTGTTATGCATTTTCTACGGCTCCCAGTGTTTTTGTGCTTTCCACTTATATGTGTTTGCTTGAGTAAGTCGGCATTTGCGGAGCTCGCACCGCCCCCTACGTCCTCAATACCACCGCCAGCTATAGCGCCTGCCACACCAGTGGCCTCCTCCACTGCACAAAAACTTTATGCTTTAGCGCAAAATGATTTATTGCAATTACGAGTGCTACTTAAGAATGGTCGCAGCCAGGCAACCGTCGGTTCAGGATTTTTAATTGGTACCAGCAATTTAGTCATCACTAACTTTCACGTAGTGTCGCAAATTGCGCTAGAGCCAGAAACCTATTTTGGCGAGTACAAAGATACCCAAGGTAAGAGCGGTGCGCTGGAATTGTTAGCGGTGGATGTACAGCACGATTTAGCAGTAGTGCGAATTAATCGCCAAGGTACAGGCTTTTTTAATTTACCGGAAAACCCAACCCCCTTAACTCAGGGCGAACATTTGTATTCGCTCGGGAATCCTCTTGATTTAGGCTTTACGATTTCAGAAGGTACTTACAACGGCTTAACGCATCGCGGTTTTAGCGATCAAATAATGTTTACTGGCCCCGTGAATTCCGGCATGAGTGGAGGCCCAAATGTAAATGTTAACGGCGAAGTCGCCGGCGTTAATGTTGCGCACCGTCGCGATGGTGAATTAGTCAGTTTTTTAGTGCCTGCTCGTTATGCACAACTTCTGCTTGCAAGCGTTACCAATGTGGCCAGCTTAGCGCCTCCAGCTGCATCCTCCAACGAGGTAACACCACCAACTGAACCATCGCCACCTATTGAAACAACTCAGCCGGCCGCATCAACTCCGCCTAATAATTTACCTCTAGCTACCGCTCCAACTCCAACGATTAGCCCGCAACCAACCATCAATTTTAAACCGATTATTGGCCAACAATTATTAGCACACCAAGGTTTGATGATAGAAAAATTATTAGAAAAGCCGTTGAGCATTAAAATCCTTGGTCCTTACT
>JANPKH010000215.1:0-2781 GCA_031425935.1 Gammaproteobacteria bacterium
GCGCACTGCGCGCACGCGGCGTGCTGCTGGGTGTGCCCGATGGCCCACCCAGCGCGCCGCTGAAGCCCGACTTCGTGGTGCTACAGGCCAGCGCGGGCGGCATCGACACCCTGGTGCTCTCGGCCCAGCGCTGGCGGGAGCTGCTGCCCCAGGTGCGACTGGTGGGACTGGGCCTGCAGACCGTGGACGATCTGGAAGGCGCGCTGCGTGGCGGCATCACGCTGGCCGGCGGGCAGCTGGGCCACAGCCGTGAACGCCCGGTGTCTCGGCCGCTGGGTGCTGCGGCGCATCGCATCGTCGGCCTGCTGAACCACCTGGCGCAGGACTGCAATACCGCCGTCATTGCCGACGCGGTGCGCTCCGACGCGACGCTGACCTACCGCCTGCTGCGCTACGCCAACAGCCCAGCCATCGGCTTGCCGCGGGCGGTGGAGGCGGTGGACGACGCGGTGCAGATGCTGGGCCGCGCCGAGCTGCGGCGCTGGCTGTCGGTGCAGCTGCTCGCCGCGGCGCACAAGCGCCAGGCGGCGCGGGCGCTGGAAGAATGCGCGCTGGTGCGCGGGCGTGTGCTGGAGGCCATCGCCCGGCTGCGCCAGGAGGCCCACCCCGGCGCGCACTTCACCCTGGGCGTGCTGTCGCTGATCGAGCCCTTGCTGCAGGTGCCCTTGGCCGACGCTCTGGCGCCTCTGCGCCTGGGCGAAGAAGCCAACGCCGCGCTGCTGCGCCGTGAAGGCCCGTGGGCGCCGAGATTGGCGCTGCTGGATGCGTTGGATCGGCATGGCAGCGAGGAGGCAGCGCGTTTGGCAGCCGAACTGGGGCTGGAAGAAGGCGTGTTGTCCGGCATCGTCGATGATGCCTGGGGTTGGTCGTCGCAAGTGGGGTGGGCGTCGGCGGCTGACTGAGTCTGCAAACGCAAAAAACGGAACCGCCGACCACCTTTCGGTGGTCGGCGGTGCGCGTGCGCTGGGCGCAGCTAAGACATACTTGCGCACGGTGCCGAAGATGCGGTTGCGGTCGGTATTGCCCATCGTCACATTGACGACGCCGAAGGCGGGCCTGATGTAATTGCCGTCCAGGATGACTGTGATCGGAAAATACAGCACTCCGGCGGGGTCGAAAGAGTCCTCGGTGATCGTGTAAGTGCCCGGTGGCAGGGCGCACACCTTCAGCTCAGGGTTCGCGGAGGTGCCATCGCCCGTCCACATCTTGCCCCGCACCGGCGTTCCGGCAGCGTCGGTGACCGTCACGGCCCAGGTCTTCAGCGGCTCGGTCAGGCTGCTGTAGACGCCGTCACCGTTCTCCAGGTACTTGACGATGGTCAGACAGGCGGACTTCCTGGACTTGACCTTGAAGTTGTCGGTCTTCGACTGCGAAGGAATGAAGCCGTGGAAGAAGCTGGGGTTGTAGCCGTTGTCGACGAGGTCCGGGTTGCCGGCGAAGTCGCCAACTCGCGTGACCCACACCTTGTACTCGCCACCGTTGTTCGGTGTGTTCAGGTAGGGGCACAACTCGACCGTCAGCGCACCGTAGTCGACGTCAATGCCGGTTTGATGATCGCCCGCCGCTTGAGGCGCGACACGTGCGGTGATGATGCCGCCGGTCACGGTGAAACGACGGAACTTCTGCGGGTCGGTGCTCAGCAAGGTCTTGCCGCTGGGATCGGTGACCTGATAGAAGTAGTCGCCATCGGGCAGGCCGGCAGCGCCCTGGGGGGCGTTGGGGCCGGGGCCGCCGTCAAGGTAGACGCCCAGCGCATCGCACTTCGCGCTGTAGATGTTGGCGTTGACGCGGGTGCCGTCGGACAAGGTCGTGAAGATCGCGCCGGTCAGCGGCAAGGACGATTGCTGCGCGCTGGCGGCGAAGGCCAAAAATGCCAGCGCTGAGCAAGCCACCCGCAAAAGTGAGCGAATACTGTCCATGGGGTTCTCTCCGTGATCCGATGTGCGGATGTCGCGTGGGTGGGCTGAAGCGGGGAATGAACAGGCGCCTGCTGGTTGTTCGCCATCACACCTCAGCACATCCGATGTTCAGCCGGCGGCTTTTGCAGCGCGCCGACGCACCGTGGTGATGCCGAGCATGGCCACGCCCACCAGGGCCAGCGTCGCCGGTTCAGGGACACCCGCGGTAGTCACGCGCAGGAAATTCTGCGCGCTGTGGGGAGCCGGGTCGTAGTAGACGGAATACACGTAGTTGGTGATCGTATTGAGGTTGATGCTCGACCACGTGTTGTTGTTCAAGGCTGTCAGGTAGGCGTCGATCTGGTTGTCGAGCCCATCAGGATTGGTAGTCGTGCTCGAGCCGACGGAACGCAGCGCGCCCCCGGTACGCGAATAGCCCCCGACGGCACTCTCACCCATGATTTCCCAAACGGCATATCCGAATGCTGCTGCCTTGGTCGCGTTGGTCAAGCTGTCAGCGTAGGCACGCGAATACAGCTCTTGCAAGTTGTTCAAGACCGCTGTCGTGTCGCTCTGATTTTTGTAAGTCGTGTTGTTGATGGCGTAAAAGGTGTTAGTGCCGAACTGCTGCTGGTACCCCGTTTGAGTCGGCGCCGGTGTGTTCAGAAAGTTGGCAAGCGAAGCCGTCGTATAGGTGTTTGCCGTATTCCATTGAGTTCCGGTCTTGGGGTCGATGCAGTAGGCCCAGAAGGTGCTGGAGCCATCGCTGACCCAATTGGCCCCGGTCTGCGAGCTTGCGTAAGTTGTCCCGCCGCTGAAATTGTTGAGGAAGTTGCCCGAGCCCAGGAAGTTGGTGTTGGCGGTCGCCGGTGCCGGCGCCGTG
>JANPKH010000216.1:0-1998 GCA_031425935.1 Gammaproteobacteria bacterium
CCGGCTGCTGGTGCACCACCATCCATAAACAATGTTGACAACAAGATAGTGAAAGAGAAAGGAAGTATCCAAAAACTCCAGTTGTTCATACGCGGTAATGCCATGTCTGGTGCGCCGATCATTATCGGTATCATCCAGTTAGCCAAGCCCACAAATGCTGGCATAACGGCGCCAAACACCATGATCAAACCATGCAAGGTTGTCATTTGATTAAAGAAATGCGGCTCAACCAATTGCAACCCCGGCTGAAATAATTCAGCGCGAATTACCATGGCAAAAATCCCACCAATAAAAAACATCAGCAGCGAAAACAATAAATACAACGTGCCTATATCTTTATGGTTAGTAGTGTACAGCCAGCGGGTTATACCGCTTGGCTTGTGATCGTGATGATCATGATCGTGGTCATGACCGGTATTTTCATTGGCGCTAAGTTGATTAGTACTCATCTTTCTTACTCCTTAGCCGGCATAGCGGCGGCTACATCTTTAGCTTGCACCAAGTCACCCGTGTCGTTACCCCATGCATTACGCTCATAGGTGATTACAGCTGCGAGTTCACTAGTACTGAGTTGGTTTCCAAATGCTTGCATCGCTGTGCCCGCCTTACCTGCAATTACAATATCAAGATGTGCAGGGAGATCTTTAAGAGCCATCTGGCTACCTTTTATTGCAGGGAATACGCCTGGCAAGCCCTCTCCATTTACCTGGTGGCAAGCCGCACAACGAGCCTCATAAGTTTTTTGCCCGAGCGCCATTAACTCGTCCTTCGTCATAGGTGCCGCAGCTTGTTCAGCCGCCGCCGCTTGCGCCTGCGCTTCCACCTGAGCAGCAATCCACGCATCAAAATCGGCCGACTCTTTTACTTCAACCACAATCGGCATAAAGCCATGATCTTTACCGCATAGCTCTGCGCACTGCCCACGAAAGACACCGGGCTTTTCAACACGAGTCCAAATTTCATTAATAAAACCGGGAGTTGCATCTTTCTTAATGGCAAAATCAGGTACCCACCAGGAGTGAATAACATCAGATGACGTCATTAAAAAACGAACTTTTTTTCCTGTAGGAATCACCAACGGGCGATCAACTTCATACAGGTAATATTCGCTTTTGGTCGCTTTATTTTCAATTTGATCTCTTGGTGTAGCCAGGAGTGAATAAAACTCAACTGGATGATCAAGATATTTGTAATGCCACTTCCACTGCGATCCAGTGACTAGAATTGTTAAATCAGACTTGGAAGAGTCTTCCATCTCTATTAGAGTTTTTGTAGCCGGAATTGCCATCACTATTAAAATAATGACAGGAATAGCCGTCCACAATATTTCCATTTTGGTGCTGCCATGAAATTGTGCCGGCACCACACCACGCGCTTTGCGGTGATGCACCATAGCCCAAAACATTAAGCCAAAAACAACTACTGCGATGGCGCAACAAATATAAAAAATGATCATATGCAAGTCATAAACATCATGACTAATGGTGGTTACGCCTTTAGTCATATTAAATGACGATGGCTCAGCCATAGCACTTAGCGGTAAACCGCAGCAGCAAAGCAACAGCCACAGTATAAAATTCCGGTTTCCAAAATATCGCTTCATACGACCCCTACTTATTTTTTGCATTCTGCAAATCAACTAACGATAGAGCAACCACCCAACAATCAGTGTTAAAACCAAAGCGAATGGATATGTTGCACAACTAAACAGGCTGTTAATGAAAGCCCATAACCTAAAACACTAACAAAAACTGCAACTTTTATTCTCCATATCTTTACTCAAAGCATGTAAATACTTTTAAGTTGAAATATAGAAAGATTCTTTCTGCGCGCAACTAATAGCCAAATCGATCATTTAATCATCAATTTGTTCTCGTAATTTAAAAGAAATTAACGAAAAAATTGCGACACGAATATAAAAATAAAGATGGAATATTTTCAGATTTAACCGCAAATTTATAGCAATTTGCGTAGCAGCTGCCACAGTTGGCCGCCACC
>JANPKH010000217.1:0-4831 GCA_031425935.1 Gammaproteobacteria bacterium
GATCATGGATTTATGTATGGACACGGTTTTGAAGATTTGGATGGGCATCTATGGGAATTTGCTTTTATGGATCCTAACGCCAATCCTCCTCAATAGCCGTATTTTATAAATAAAAAGTCTTTTTATGTTAAAAGTTATTTACTAAGACCTCAACCAATTAACTTACATGTCCTTGCGCCACATAAATATTGGGTCAATAAATAAGTGTCGCAACAATAATGGGTGAATTATGAAATACCTTTGTCTGGTTTATTATGAAGAAAAAACTATCAATGCTATGACTCAGCACGAATGGAAATTACTGAATGAGGAGTGCGTAGCCAGTGGCGAAAACTTGCGTGCTAGCGGCCATATGATTGGTGGCAATGCATTACAGCCAGTCACCACGGCTACCAGTTTGCGTATGCGCGATGGAAAAATGATTATTACTGATGGTCCTTTTGCTGAAACAAAAGAACAGCTTGCAGGGTTTTATATGCTTGATGCGCGCGATTTAAATGAAGCTATCCAACTCGCGAGTAAAATTCCTCCAGCGCGTTTAGGTTGTATTGAAATTAGGCCTATCCGTGAGCTCGACCCTGAAAAAGATGAGCGTTTCTAAATATAAATGAGTTAATTTTATGCATTTTTTTGAGCGTTATGATGAAAATTATAATCCGCAGACTGGAGTTGGCGGCATGGAAATTTGGTTACCCATTACCAGTTGACTGTGTACTTTTCATCTTGCCAAATGAAATATGCAAGTTTGACCCTATTAAGTAAATACAGGCTCAAAATTTTCTGGCTTACTCATAGCGGCATAAATCATGGTGATGTACAGGTTCAGAATATGTGGTGATTGTTGCATAAATATTTCAAGATAACGTGTTGAATTTGGTATCTTATCTTTCAGTACTTCAAGAGCATAAATTTTAGCTGCACGATCTAATACTTCACTAAAAATAACGGGTTTTTTAAATCGTGCGAGGGGATTGTTAGCACAGTATTGTGTGAAAGCATACAGTGCTTCAATAACAGTACTTTTATAGTAAGCAGGATGTAATTGATAGGTTAGTTGATCAATAAGATGCGCAAAACTTTCTTCACCAGCAGTCATTGAGCGTCGTGTTATTTCACAATCCAAAACATATGTTTTGGAGTTTTCTTGTCCAAAAATAAGTTGTCTTGCCTGCCCGAGGCTATTCCAAATTTCTTTGAGAAAATGATTATCAAAATGAGTAATTAAACCGCGAGACAAACGCCACTCCATCCAATCAGTATCGGTAATATCAAATGCGATTGCATCGTCCATCATTGAGTATTCATCAATAAATATTTTTTGCGGTACTATATGATTAATACCTTGTGAAAATACTTTCGTGCGAGAAATTAATACATTTTTTAGCTTCTTATAAATACGTGAGGGGGATTGCAAGCCAATCCATTCCAGCATACTCACCTCATCGGCATCACCTTTGTCCATAGCAAATAGCATAAGAAAATTACGCAGTTGGATGGACCGTAAGCCATCAAACAATTTTGGATCTGTGCGAATAAGGGAACCTATAGAGGACAGCAATTCTAAAACCAATGTGCGTTCAAGCGGATCTTTAAAGTTTTGATCTATACCTTGAAAGAATTCGGTGTTGGAGAAAGATGCGTCTACCTTAATGATAGTGTCGTTATTATCTCCAACGCTAATGGATAAATTTCGGGCAGCAATTATTGTTAAGCTGTCCCCTAAATCTACCGGCGAAAAATTTAATTTTGCAAAGCAATGGCGTGCGAGCAGCCAATTATTTTTACTTTGTGATCTATTGTAAATCTCTCTAATGAAATCTTTAATGGTAATTTCAGTATTAAGCCCATCAATGGCATGATCCATTGGGTGATGTTCAAGGTAACTCACTACTTTGCGAAAAGTGAATATATCATTTTCATTGTTAAAATTATCAAGAATATGTTTGGCCTGTGCTTCTAGCCAAGTACTATCTAGATCCTTATTTGCTGTCACGTTATCGGTTAAAGAGGTAACTGAATTTACATGAAAATAGGGAATAGTTAAGTGATTAACGCGTGAAGCGCGATAGGCAAAGTTGGCAGATGCGTAGCCGACATATTCTTGCTCGGTGCGCAATTGATAATCGCGAAAAACAGCAAAGAAATTACTTACGTTTGGTATTTGGCACAGTTTTTTATCGACTAAAAATGAAAACACGGCAACTTCAGAGTTCAGCCAATGTTTATGAATATATTGTACCTCTTCAGTGACATATTCGATCAGCATCTGCGCATCAAACATTCGGTAATCTTCTACTTCACTTTGCAGCCAACTTAAGCATAAATATACTTTGTTATTAATGTCATGTGCTTGTGAAGTGGTTAAGCTTTGTAGGCGACGACGAGGGCGGCCAGTTAAACCCAATGCTTTATTTTCGCCAATGTGCGCGTAAGCTTCCATTAAGTTTGGTGCAGAGATAACAGCCATAGGCTTAATATCTTGTAATGTTTCCGCAATAATTCCATGTTTAGTTAAAATATTTTTTACTTCTTCGGTTTCAGCAAGCACTACTAATGCAATTTGTGATTTAACAAATTTGGTGGAGCGGCGCCGCATTTTTAGTGGATCCAAATCTTCCGAACGTAACAATCCTTCGTCAATCATTAACCCCGTTAAATATAAACTTTGCGCCCATACCAGAGGAACGTTTTCATTGGGCACTCGAGTTTGTGAGCGGGGGTTTTTCTTTTCTGCTTCAATATTTTCTTTCGGTAAATAATAGAGTTCAGGTAGCAAGCCAATACCATCAACATGAACCATTAATGCTTCTAATTTTTTGCGGTAGTGTTTTGCTGTTGCTTCGCTGCCTTCAAACAATGCGCTAATGTAAAGATAAGTGAAAAACAACGGCCATTCTGATTCAATATTTTCAAAATTAACCATTTCTGTTTGTTCGTAATAAAGCCGCGAACTTTCTTCCAGTACGGTTTGGTGGCCATCCCATAAAAAACGCTTACAACCATAATTGCCGCCCAGTTTGGTTAAAATGGAATCGCGTGTTTGCGTGGCAAGAGTTTCTTTGCCTACGGCAAATGCAGGGAATCCGATAATACTTAAGAGTGCGCTGTCTACTTCCTTCGACAAAGATTCGCGCGGCAGTAGCGCTGTAAGGGTTGTGCGCGCCATTGAAATAGCGTCGGCAATAACATGAATAACTGATCGCTTGGATGCGTGTTTGCCAAATAAATTAAAACCATCGAGCGCTTGCATCGCGGCTTTAGCCATACCCACTGAGCTTGCATTAATTTCAGTGCGGCCATTGTTAACTTTATTGCCACGTTCCCAAATACCGTAGTCAGGCAAACGATAAGCACTGGAAATGTAGTAAACCAGATTTTGAATGAAATCGACCTCGTCGGTAGTGCAAATAATCCGCAATCCTGACGCGCTCATCTGTGCAAGCATGAGCAAATAGAGTGAGGTCGCATCTATCTGTAAGTGTCCCCACGCATTATCAGCAACTACGGGTAAACCTGTTGCAGTATCGTATTTAGCATGCAGTGCATCAATATTATTTAGAGTGTGTTTAAACGTTTCAACCTTATGTGCCTGGCGCATCATAGATTGCAGCAAGCCACGCATAAGTTTTATCGTGGCTTGTTCAAGATGATCGCTTTTAGTAGCATCTCCCTGACGACGAAAAGCAAGCCCTAAGCCCCATACACAAATGATGGAATAAACATTATCCCGCACCCAGGCATCCGTATAATCACCGTGAACATTTACGCTTGTGCTTGCTGGTAACAGCCCTGTAACGGGATGCTGGCGATTAAGAATGACTGCCTGAACTTCAGCGTACAAACGCTCTAACAGTTGTGTTTGTTTCATATCGAACCGTAAAGTAGCTTATTAAAATAAATTATACCGATCGGAATTCAATCAAATTATAAACTTAACTTGAGAGTAGATAATGCGCGCATTAGTCGCAAATTGGCGATGGAATAATTTTCATATTCTTGAAATTGTCTGGTATTCATATTTTAACCTTTTTAAGCATGCTTTTTTGACTAATTGTTTAATTAAAATAATTTAGTATGGTTAGCTTATATTAATGTCAATTGTCGTACAGCGTGACCATTTAATCACCACTATATAGCCTTAATAATCAAGTTAGAACTCGAAATTGACCATCCAATAAGATAAAAGGTGCGCCAAACTGATCCGTTATTAATCATGGAATGTCATAATACCCAGCAATAAGGATGCCAGTAGAGCTTTCGCTATACGTGAAGTGGAAAAGGTTATTCCGATATTGCTTATCTATTTGCGTATCGATAGCTTTATCTCAATTTTATGCTAGGAGTTTAAAATTATGTGGTACCAAGGTGGATGTCATTGTGGCGCTGTTACTTTTGAAGTAGACGCTGCGGATTCTGTAGAAGTTGAAAATTGCAATTGTTCTATTTGTCAGATGTCGGGCTTTCTGCATTTAATTGTTCCGCATAAAAATTTTCGCCTGACATCAGGCCAAGAAAATTTATCTACTTATAAGTTTAATACTGGTGTGGCTGAACACAAATTTTGCAAAATATGCGGTATAAAATCATTTTATATTCCGCGCTCAAATCCCGACGGCGTGGATGTAAATGTTAGATGCTTAAAAACAAAACCAAGTAATATTAGCGTCGTGGATTTTGACGGACAAAATTGGGAACTGAACGCTCACACAATTGCACATAAAAGCAATGTGAATAAGGAATAGTGCAACGGTTAAGCCGTATCTCAAAATAATAGGATGTCTAAATGTTCGGGACTAATACCCGAGCTTAAATAAAGTACTCGATCCTAAAT
>JANPKH010000218.1:0-5968 GCA_031425935.1 Gammaproteobacteria bacterium
CTTTCGCGTTGACCACTTTAAAGCGAATGCAGGTGCTGCGGCAGCGGTTTCTATCTCCGGCATGGCGGCACCTTTCGTGGTTGCCATCCTGATTACCCCTTGGTTGATGACAGTCCCCGGTTTGTTTTCGGCGACCACTAATCAGTTTAACGCCACGCTGTTTATGGGTGCCGCTATCGCGATTACTGCTTTCCCAATGCTGGCGCGCATTATCCATGAGCGCGGATTGAATAACACTAAACTGGGCACACTGTCGCTCTCTGCGGGAGCAATTGATGACGCAGGTGCCTGGTGCGTGTTGGCAATTGTCTTGTCAAGTTTTGGTGCTGGTCCATCTTTAGCGATCATGACAATTGGTGGCGGCATCATTTTTGCCAGCGCTGTATTGTTAATTGGTCCACGCTTATTGGCTCCATTAGGTCGCATTGTAGAGCGCGAAGGCCACATCAGCCCTACCATACTGTCTATAGTATTAATGGCATTTATGCTCTGCGCCTTTGTTGCTGATGCCATTGGTCTGCATGCAGTTTTCGGTGGTTTCCTGCTAGGCTGTGTAATGCCACGCGGCAAATTTGCTGTTGAATTAAGAAAACAACTCGAACCATTTGCAGTAATTGTATTATTACCAATGTTCTTTACCTTTTCTGGCCTAAATACACACTTAACGATGATTAATAACCCGGAATTACTATTAATTGCGGTGGCTATATTAGTTGGATCTATTTTAGCAAAAGGTGGCGCTTGTTATGCGGCAGCACGTTTGTGTGGTCAGGACAATCGCACTGCTTTGGGGATTGGCGCTCTGATGAACTCACGTGGCTTGATGGAGCTCATCATTATCAATATTGGTTTGCAAAAAGGCGTGATTGGCCCAGCACTATTCTCTATGCTGGTGTTGATGGCTATTGTCACGACTTTGATGGCCTCGCCAGTATTTGAGTGGGTGTATGGCAAAAAAGCACGCGAAACAGGCGAGTTGGAAGCGATAGGGGGAAATGCCGCTGCTGCTGCCTAGAGATTTGTAAGTGCTAGACCGTTTAATGGCCTACATTGTAGGCCATTTTTTTTTGCTGCCCGAGTATTCAACCACGCTCCCCCTTAAATTATTCACATTAGGCTATAATCGCCGCCTTTTTACTCAGCACGATTAGAGTTTGTTATGCACTTCATTGTTAAAGTCTTCCCCGAAATCATTATTAAAAGCGCGCCCGTGCGGAAGCGTTTTATTCGCCAGCTGCGCGATAATTTGCGCAATTTATTAAACCCGATTGATCGTGCAATTAAGGTGCAGAGCGATTGGGAGAAAATAGAAATAGTTGCAGAAGGTGTAAGCGAGTCGGTGATTGCACAAACCGCCGAAGTACTCGCACATACGCCAGGTATTGCCAACTTTGCACTTATTCAAGCCTACCCCATTGGCGATTTAGAAAATATTTTTCAAAACGTATTACCACACTGGCGCGATGAGCTTGCCGGTAAAACATTTTGTGTGCGCGTTAAGCGCCACGGCAATCATCCCTTTGGTTCAACGGATGTAGAGAAGTTTGTCGGTGGCGGTTTGTTGCATAACTCCAAAGCTAAAGGAGTGGATTTACATAACCCCGATGTGATTGTGAAGCTTGAAATAAAATGGGAACGTTTGTTTGTCATCGCGAATAAAAGCCAGGGTCTAGGCGGTTTTCCTCTCGGCGCACAAGACCCCGTACTATCACTTATCTCCGGTGGTTTTGACTCAACCGTATCAACCTATCTCTGCATCAAACGCGGTTTGCGCGCACACTACTGCTTCTTTAATTTAGGTGGTCGCGCGCACGAGCTAGGAGTAAAAGAAGTTGCATATTATTTATGGAATAAATACGGCTCATCGCATCGCGTGAAATTTGTAACCGTACCTTTCGAAGAAGTCGTCAACGAAATTCTCGACAAAGTTGACAACCCCTACATGGGCGTAACACTCAAGCGCATGATGTTGCGCGCCGCCGAAAAAGTTGCTGAATCGCTCGACATCCCGGCACTCGTAACCGGTGAAAGTGTGGCGCAAGTTTCCAGTCAAACACTCGTCAATTTAAATGTCATTGACCGTGCTATCGATATGATAGTACTGCGTCCACTTGCCACCATGGACAAAGGCGAAATCATCGATCTCTCACGCAAAATCGGCACCGAAACTTTCGCCGCGAGCATGCCGGAATACTGTGGTGTGATTTCAGTAAACCCAACCACTCGCGCGAAGTTACACAAAGTGATAGAGGAAGAAGCTAAATTCGATATGGCCGTGCTAGGGCGCGCCATCACCGACCGCCGCCATCAAAATATTGATGACGTAATGAATGATCTCGACGCAGATTTGTCGGTGCCCGTGATAAGTGATGTAGCAGCAGGTCAAGTCGTTATCGACATCCGCCACCCCGATGAAGAAGAAACCAAACCACTGAAGCTCGACGGCATAGAAATCCTAAAATTACCTTTCTATTCCCTCAATAAACAATTCGCTTCTTTGAATAATCAAACACAATATTTTCTCTACTGCCAAAAAGGCGTAATGAGTCAACTGCATGCGGCGAATTTGAAGGGTGAGGGGTTTGTGAATGTGGGGGTATATCGGCCGGAGCCGAAGAGTGCATGCAGGATTAATTGAACCTAATAATAGTTATAACTAAGAATGAAAGTAGGCATTTACTCTTTCTCAATGGAAAACGGATTCAGAAATTGTCTGCCCCAGAAAAGTTTTTTATCAATTTCACTTAAACCTGCCTCATCGCACACGGCATTCCAATGTTGGTTAATGATTGATTTCTGATGCTCAAAAATTTCACTAACTTCACTTTTGGATAATAAAAAATTATGTGCAGTTGCAAGGCATGTTTTAATCTGACTTAGATTATTGCGCCCAGATATAAGCATCGCTTGAGATGCTTCGTTACCAGCGCGGCCTTGCGGGCAAATATCATACGCTGGCGTAAGACGGAGCTGCGCGCCATCCCAAAATACCGCATGGTTACGCGCATGATCATCGGTATTGCCGCAAAGAATATTAAATATCAAACGTGAAAATAATTCGTGCAGCGTTTCTTTGGGGTTGGCAAAGCGGTGGCGAATAATTTCTGCAAGCGTTTCATAACTTGCATAGCGCGCCATCATATCGTCAAGGCCAAATAGCGTGAGTGCAGACACCATTGCTTTGCGTGTCCAGCCATTTTTGGTGCGCTCGCGATCAAAACGTTGAATGAGCAAAACATCTTTATTCGCCGCACTCGTCATTTTGACGGGAGCGACATTCAGCCCAGCTATGGCCGCTAATTTCATCGCAATAAATTCGGCTTTTACAACACTGTATAAATCAGAGCTAGCCGAAAACTTGGCGATATATTTAATTCCATTTTCTTCGATTAAAGCTTTAGGACGTGCGCCGCCGATAGAGCTGCCATGAAATAGAGCTTGATCGAGCTCTGGAGTTAAAGGCACACCCTTTTCAACGCGGCTAGCCGACTCGATTAGCTCTCCCATACTCACATTATTCGCTGCACGAGCTACGTATTCTGTTGGGGATAACTGAAAATCGAGCGCACCTATGCGATCCGAACCGGACTCGAGCAGATACGTCAGTTCGTTCAGGTTCGCTGTGTCGGTACCTGCGCCTTTTAGGCCAAGCTTCTTATTGATAATGACACGCCGCCCCCACGCATCGGGCGCAGCGTCGCGAATACAGCTTGGCATACTCAACCCTTCCGGCAGCGGCAATGCCCCGGATTTCAAGGGCAGTTCTGGCTCGTATAAAGAAATGGCTTTCGGTGAACTATTTAGGCGATTAAGATAACTTTTACCGTAGTTAAATAGCAGCTTGTCACCATCGGCTTCCAACTTTCCTGCAACCACCGGCTTTGTTGCGCCAGCCAGCCATATCCAGACATAGGCCTCTTTGTATTGAGGATTAAAAGTCATCATCGATTACCTTTACTGTTTTACGTGCTTTCTGGGGCAGCAGGGCGAGCTTGTCTTGAGTTTGTTTGATGTATTTGGATAAAGAGGAACTTTCTAAATCGAACAACTTTACCCCAACAATGGCTGCCACCTCAAAGACCGCACCAATTTCACATTTCGTATCGGCTTTTTCGATGCGCTGAAGCATGCTTCTTGATATGCCTGCGCGCTCAGCGACTTCTTGCGCGGTCATCTTGCGCTCCAGCCTGGCAGCACGAATAAGACCGGCCAGAAGTGTCAAAGCATCCTCGGTGTAGAGCGAGTAAGTGCGTGGTACGGATTTTGGCATTTAGTTGAGTGACCCTTATATGATTCAATAAAGCTGTTATTGGTTTATAAATGAATCACAATGTAGTATGTTTTGATTTTTTAGTCAAGATAGAAATGATTCACATATAACCCAATAGTTCGCTTATTGAGTTATATGTAAGTCATTGAAGAGAAGTCAGCTTAAAGAAAAGATACTTATGATATTTTAAAAGTTACTGACTTTAGATACGATTTAATTTAAGTACAATCATAGGCTAAACCACCATGTCAGCAGCTAACCCTGCTTAAAGTCATCTCTAACGCATTTGCGTGTAGTTAACCGGTATCCAATCATAGGATTTACCTTTCTTCCGAAGATGACCAAGGCCTGGAAATTGGATGTGTGCTGCGCCTACCAAGCTGCCTTGTTTTGCGGCTTCGGTGAATACTTTATTGCGCACATCAGCGGCCTCTTTTTGGTCGGTATCGAATGCTATGGTGACTTTCGGATCGTCGAGTTGCACCGCTGCTACGTGGATTAAATCGCCGATCACTAACAACTTTTGCCCCCCACTTTCAACCATATAGACCGTATGCCCGTGGGTATGACCGTAACTTGAGTAGGATTTGATCCCCGGTATCAACTCAACGCTGCCGTTAAATGGAGCAAATTGTTTTGCAGCTACATAAGGGTTCAATGAACTCATTGCTCCCTGATACATGCCTTTTTTGTCCTCGGGAGCTTTATCCATATTGGCTTGGCTGAGCCAAAAATCGGCCTCGCGCTTATCCGCATGAATGGTTGCATTGGGGAATGCGAGCACACTATTGGCGATCAACCCACCAACATGATCTCCATGCATATGAGTGATAAAAATGTCATCGATTTGTCCAGGCTCGTAGCCAGAGGCTTTGAGGTTGGCAATAAGTTTTCCTAGCGTTGGGCCGAACAAACCACCTGCACCTGTATCGATTAATGCCAATTTGCTGCCAGTATTAATGAGGTAAGCATTAACTGATGTTTCCAATGGCGTTTTGAGATATGACTGCGAAAGTGCCCGCAATGTTTTCTCTTCTGGCGCCACCAACAATTTTTCCATCGGCAAGTCGACAGTACCATCGCTAAGTACCGTTACTTCAAAAGTCCCAAGCATCATTCGAAAGTAACCAGGCGCGGGCGTTTTCACCATGGGCGCTGAAGCCACAGCAAAATTGCTAAACAAGCCTATCAACGCAGATAGCATGGATACTGCGATGGCTAACTTTTTAAATTTATGAGTAAACATAGAATATCCTCTGAGTCGATTGGCTCGATTTTGGTTTTATTTAGTTGTGGTTGCGGGGGAAAAATTGTATTTCGTTGCAGCAACCAGCACAACCGCAATATTGCAAACCATCTTTGCGAATCACGCAAACAACATGAGTAGGCTCGCACTAACGCTAGAAGAATTTTTCTTGCGGCGAATATAAAGCTTGATGTAGCGAGTATTTGCCTCTTTTTCAGAGCTAGTTGTGTGAATGTTATTTATCTGGACACTGGTGCGCTCAAAAAATCACCAAATTTTCCCCGATAGTCATATCACTGCCACGCCTAGATGAGTATAATGCGCCCCTTTTGATTAACCTCACATCGTTCAATTACTACTTTTTATCAATACCCATTTAGCCTTCCAAGAGAATCAGCACCGTGACAGATACAACAGTTTCAGCTCGTAAATTGCGCAACATCGCCATCATC
>JANPKH010000219.1:0-40905 GCA_031425935.1 Gammaproteobacteria bacterium
GTTGGGGTTACCCGCATCTGCAATGGCAGAAGACCGTGCGCTTGACGAAATAATTCCTTTCAATATCCCTCAGAAACGTGCAGATCTTTCTCTTACTGAATTCGCTAAACAAGCAAATATCACTCTCATTTTTCCATTTGAAAAAGCGATGGAAGTTATCTCGAATGAGTTGATTGGCCGGTACTCCATCCAGGAAGCAGTTGCGTTATTGGTGGCCAATACCAAGCTCGAAGCGAGAATAGATGAGAAGGGTCTGCTGACTATTACAAGCAATCAGTCTCTAGAGGAAAACAACGCCATGTACAATAAAAACAAATTATCGAGTGCTATCATCGGTATTCTATCATCGTTAGCGGCCACACACACATACGCCCAAGAGCCGTCTCCAACATCAGGCACGTCTGAAACCGAAGAAATTATGGTTACTGGTATTCGCGGCAGCTTACAACGCTCGATGGATATTAAGCGCGAATCCAGCGGCGTGGTAGATGCTATCTCATCAGAAGATATCGGTAAATTTCCCGATACAAACTTAGCAGAATCTTTACAACGTATTTCCGGTGTTTCAATCGACCGCTCAGGCGGTGAAGGCCAATTAATTACCGTGCGTGGTTTTGGCCCTGAATTTAACACCGTATTAATTAATGGCCGGCAAATGGCGAGCGAAAACCTTTCGCGCGCATTTAGTTTCGACACCGTTGCTTCTGAATTAGTTAGCGGACTTGAGGTGCACAAAACATCAACATCAATTCTGCAATCAGGTGGTGTTGGCTCCACCGTAAATGTTAAAACCGCTCGTCCATTTGATAGTAAAGGTTTTAAAGTTGCTGGAAGTATTAAAGCAGCGTATGAAGAAAATAGTGAGGAAACCACGCCACAATTTTCTGGCTTAGTGAGCAACACATTTAATGACGACACCATGGGTGTCTTGTTAGCGCTATCGCATCAAAAACGCGATGTGCGCCTTAACCAAGCGCAAATGGATGGATGGCTGCAGTTTAATCCTGACCCAGATCCGTCAATCAACACCGGCATTCCATTTGCTGAACTGAATGATGGTGCAGGCTTGCCTAAGGGCTCAACAATATTTTCCCCACGCAACTACGATCACAAAGTCACCTTTGAAAATCGTACACGGGACAACGCTTCATTAGTATTGCAATTTGCTCCTAACGATAATTTGACCCTTACTGCAGACGCCATTTATTCTGATTTTGATGTTAAAACCAACGCACTTTCCTATGGTCACTGGTTCACTGCACCTAACATTACCGACGCAACAACAGATGCCAACGGAACAGTAATAGATTTGCGTCAGGAAGTTGGTTTAGCAACTGATATGCATGCCAAAAAATTCGATCGCTTAACCACAACTAGCTTGTTTGGTTTAAATGCGGAATGGCAAGTAAGCGATAAACTCAAACTGGATTTTGACGCAAGTTTCTCTTCCGCTGAACGCGAAGCTAATAACGGTCGTGGCGACCAGTTGTCGCTTATTGGTTATGCTAACCGCGTACGCTTTCAGGTCGACGGCAGCGTACTCCCGCTGGCGAGTGATTTCGCAACGGCAAATCCCGATGTTTTTTCTGGCCAACAACAAAATGTAGACCAGACCGCGTTTCGCGATCCAAATGCCGTTAACTATGTACCACCAGCGGGTGTCGGCGACCATCTCGACAAATCCAATAGTCGCGCTCACGTTATGCTGCGTCGCGGTTGGGCGGTTCAGGATGACGTTAACCAATTCAAAATGGATGGTGTTTGGGATGAAGGCACTAGCGGGCTTAGCAAAATTAAATTTGGCGCTATGTTCTCAACGGAAAGTAAAGATTTACAACGTTGGGATAACGAGGGCGTAGGCATTCACTGTACTTATTGTGGCTACCCGGATTCGCCAGTAATTCCTGCTGACATGCAGTATGTTTTTAATGCCGGAAGCAATTTCTTAAGTGGCGTAAGTGGTAGTGGCCGTATGCCTACATCTTGGTTGGCACACGATGGTGAAGCCAATTTTGCTTATTTAGAAAGCACCAGTGGTAAAAATTTCGATGCCGTAAAACGTGACAACTCTTTTGTAGTCGACGAGGATACATTTTCATTTTACTTAGAAACTGATTTTGTTGGCGAGCTCAGCGGCATGCCTGTGTATGCGACTTCCGGAGTGCGAGTTGAATCTACCGATGTAGCAGTTAACGGCACACAAGCACCGGTAACCAGCCTGGTAATTTTGGATCAGACCGAAATGCTCGCGCAGTATGGTGCTGCAGAAAGTATTAAAGTCAAAAATAGTTATGACGCGATTCTTCCTAACATGAGCATCAAATTAAATATTTCTGATGAAATGGTAGTGCGTCTTGCTGCATCAAAAACGCTAACACGTCCAACCCTTAGCGACATGGCGCCCGTGACCGTTATCACCACAACACGTCAAGGTGGCAACCTAAACTCTACAAGTGGTAACGCAGCATTAAAACCTTTTGAATCAGATAATTTTGATTTGTCCTGGGAATGGTACTACGGCGATCAGAGCTACATATCTGCCGGTTACTTTAAGAAAAATGTTGCCAATTTTATTGTTAACACCGTAGCGGATAAAACTTTCACGCTTCCTGGTGGCGGGCTGTTACTAGACCCATCTACCGGCAACAACACTGCTACTGCCGATTCCGCTGATACTGTTGCTACATTCAACAATACACTTCCTAACAACGGCGAAACAGCAACTATTGATGGTTTTGAATTTAGCATTCAACACACATTTGGCGAAACTGGCTTTGGCGCTATTTTAAATACCACCATCGTCAATAGCGATGCTGATTTAGATCCATCAAATGTGAAACAAACTTTTGCCTTAACAGGTTTGAGTGACTCCTCTAACATTGTTGGATTCTACGAAAAAGGCCCTGTTCAAGTTCGTCTCGCTTACAACATGCGCGGCAAGTTTGTGCAATCGTTAAGACAAGGTAACGGCGATGGGCCAACTATTGTCGAAGCCTATAATCAGTTAGATTTAAGTGCTAGTTACGATCTAACTGACGGCATTTCTATCTTCACAGAAGCAATGAATTTAACGGACGAACATGTTCACAAGCGTGGCCGTTATAAAAATCAATTGCTTCTGATTGAAGATAGCGGTCCCCGTATCGCGCTAGGGGTGAGAGCTAAATTTTAAGTGAACCTTAACTCCTAAGTTAAAAATTGTTTTAAGCATGTGAGGAACTCTCTTTTGACCGCTACAAAATTTGTAGCGGTCATTTTTGTTTCAGCAAGATCAGATCGCAATATAAACGACAGCGCATTGCAATATAAAAAAGGCAACAACATGAACAAAGTAACGAGATCGGTGGTTATTGTCGGTGGCGGTACAGCAGGCTGGATAACAGCAGGGAGAATCGCAGCTCACCACAACGCAAACAGCGCCGACGGCATCCACGTAACTTTAGTAGAATCCCCCAACATTCCAACCATTGGTGTAGGCGAAGGCACATGGCCTACCATGCGCAATACTTTATTAAAACTCGGAATATCCGAAACCGAATTTATGCGGGAGTGTGATGCATCGTTTAAACAAGGTGCAAAATTTGCCAAATGGGTTGATGGTTCGCCGAACGATTTTTATTATCATCCGTTGATGTTACCGCAAGGATTTGGCACCACAAATCTAGCACCCTATTGGCAAGCCTTTCGTACTGAGAAACTAAATAATAAATCTTTTTCTGCCGCAGTCTGTTTTCAAGAAGCAATTTGTGAACAAGGACTAGCGCCGAAAATGATTACCACGCCAGAGTTTGGGTCAGTCGCGAATTATGCTTATCATTTAAATGCAGGAAAGTTTGCGGCATTTTTACAAAAACACTGCTGCAAAAAACTCGGTGTTACTCATGTACTGGCTGATGTCATTAGTGTTCATAGTGCAGATAACGGCGATATTTCATCCGTAACCACAACACAAGCAGGCGAAATAAGTGGCGATTTATTTATTGACTGTACAGGTTTTTCTTCTCTTCTATTAGGCCAACATTTACAAGTACCATTTATTGAATGCAATGACGTGTTATTTATCGACACTGCTTTAGCAGTACAAATTCCCTACGAAACCGAAGATGCGCCAATAGCATCACACACTATATCCACCGCACAAGAAGCTGGTTGGATTTGGGATATTGGTTTAACCCATCGCCGCGGAATTGGCCATGTATATTCCAGCCGCCACACGAGTGAAGCAGAAGCATTACAAAAACTTCAGGAATATGTAGGCCCTGCAATTGAAAAAGCATCAGTACGGAAAATTCCAATTCAATCCGGTCACCGAGAATTATTTTGGAAAAATAATTGTGTCGCTGTAGGTTTATCCGCGGGGTTTCTGGAACCGCTGGAGGCATCGGCACTGGTATTAGTTGAACTCTCAGCAACCATGATTGCCGAGCAATTGCCCGCATGTCGCGAAGTCATGGACATTACCGCGAAGCGTTTTAATGAAACATTTTCTTATCGCTGGGCACGCATCATAGATTTTTTGAAGCTGCATTATATTCTTAGCAAACGCACCGATAATCAATTCTGGATTGATAATCGCGATCCAAAAACGATTCCAGAAAGCTTACAAGAATTAATGAGTTTGTGGCGCTATCAATCACCTAGTGACCACGACTTCACGAGTAACAACGAGGTGTTTCCTGCCGCAAGTTATCAATATGTGCTTTACGGCATGGGCTTTCAAACCAATAATCAATTTAGTAAATACCTAATGGCTAATGAAAGAGTTGCTGCCGAACAATTTTCTAAAAATCAAAAACATATCGATCACGCTATGCGCACACTACCCAGCAATCGGGAGTTGTTAAATAAAATTCGTGATTACGGATTGCAAACCGTTTAACAAAAAAGTAAGAACACCATTTAGTAAACACATACGAGAATTAAAATGCCTACTTTCGTCGCGCTACACCACCAACATCACAAAAATCTAACTATCGACACTACAAAAGTAGAAGCGCAAGGTGCTAATGAGCGTATGGTGCCAGTAGTAATAAGTGAATTTCTAAAATTGGTGGTGCAGTACCCGATTGTGTTCATCAAAAATGCTGAAACAGGACGCTTTTTGTGTGTCGCTTTACTTGGGTTTGAAGCCCAAGAAAATTTGTTTTGGCACAATAGCCAATGGCAAGGCATTTACACACCCTTAAATATAAGACGTCAGCCGTTTTTTATTGGCGAGGACAATGGTAACAGCATTATTTGTATCGATGCTGAAAGCCCATGTATAACTACTGCACAGGCGGACGCGTCTTCTATCGAAAGACTTTTTAGTACGCAAGGTGAAGAAACGAAATATTTAGGCAGCGCTAAAGAAATACTGGCAGAGCTTATTAATGGTGAAGCACACACTCAAGATTTTATTAAAACGCTCCTTGAATTAAACTTAATCATGCCTATGTCACTCGACATTACTTTTGCCAGCCAAAAAGAACAACAGGTACAAGGCATGTACACCATTGATGAAGATAAGCTTGCAATGATAGATAGCGGCGCTCTGCAAAGCTTACAACAAAAAAATTATCTCAAACTCATCTACACCATGATTGCATCCTTAGGCCATATCTATGCATTAATTCAAAAGAAAAATGAGCGTATGAGCAATGAGTGATATAACGTTAAACAATACATGTTACGTCAATCAAGATTTTAAAATGTCGGTGCAAAAAATTGGTCACGAACAAAACCCCTTGATCATTATCGACAACTTTTTTATTGAGCCAGAAAATCTCATAACACTCGCGGAAAGCGGCGCGCCTTTTGCTGGGCAAGCTACTGATTATTATCCCGGCTTAAGAAAAGTAGTTTCAGGCGCGTATGCCAATCAAAGCTTAGAGGCCGTTGCGCCCATCATCAGGAATGCATTTGGTTTGCCAGCAGAAAATACGGCGCGAACTAGCCTTTGTGTTTTTTCGTTGGCAACAACTCCCACGCATAAGCTACGCCCCATTCAATGCGTACCTCATATCGATACTCACGACCCCAACCAATTTGCAATGGTACATTACCTTTGTTCAGAGCATTATGGCGGCACTTCATTTTATCGCCACAAGGCCACAGGTTATGAAACTATTACGGATATGCGCCTTGAAGATTATTTCCGAATACTGAAACAAGAAGTAATGACTGGTGGTTTGCCAAAATTTGAGTATATCAATAGCAATACAGCGCTATTTGAAAGAATTGCAAATGTTAAGGTGAAATTTAATCGCGCAGTAATTTACCGCAGCAATGTATTACATGCGGGCGATATTAGCGAAGCACTAGGGCTTTCTACATCCCCAAGAGAGGGGCGCTTAACCGCTAATAGTTTTATTAACTTCTCCAAGTAATCCCTAATTGAAGCCTTTTAAAAAAATTATCACGCTATAATGGCGACGTCCGCTAGCCACCTTATATTACTCAAATGAAAAAAATTACTTTTCTTGCATTATTGATAGCTATCTTTAGCCTACTCTCTTGCACCAAAAAAAGTGATCACATTCGCATTGAAGGTTTTGCTCAAGGCACAACCTATCATATTACTTTTGATTTAACGGATAAAACTGCACAACCCATTATTGAAAAAGAAATCCACGATGAACTCGACCGACTGGATGCTGCCATCTCCAATTACCGTGACGACTCTACGATTGAACAATTCAACGCGCGACTTTCTACCGAACCACAAACAACTAGCGAAGAAATTGTTGAACTTGTTGAAATCGCCCGCACTGTCTATAAAGCTAGCCATGGCTGCTATGACATAACAATTAAACCATTATTTGATTTGTGGGGATTTAAAAAGGATAGCTTCAACTTTCTTGATGACGATACATTACAACAAACGTTTAAATTAATTGGTATGGATAAATTAGCGACCGTAAATAAAAATCAACTGCGTAAAGCGCATCCTAACTTACAAATAGATTTGTCTTCCATTGGCCAAGGTTATAGCGTTGGAAATATTGCCAACATTTTAGATCGGCATCACATCCAAAGTTATATTGTTGAAATCGGCGGAGAATTAAAGACACGCGGCAAAAAGCCAGACGGTACTGCTTGGCGCATTGCACTAGAAAAACCACTGCCAAACGAGCGAAAATTAGAAAAAATTGTTGCTTTTAATTCTGGCGAGCCTATGTCACTAATAACCTCAGGCACTTATCGTCACTACTTCGACAAGGGTGGCAAACGCTATAGCCACATACTCGACGCGCGCAGTGGAAAACCCGTAGAACACAATACTGTGTCCGTTACTATACTGCATCCAAACCCAACCGTTGCCGATGCATGGTCAACAGCTCTGTTATGCCTGGGTAGTGTAGAAGGAATAAAAGTAGCAAATGCAAATAACATTGCTGCGTTGTATATTGATCAAGAAGGAGAAGTATTTACGGAAAAAAATACCAGCTCGCTGGATAAAATGCACAGCATTACCATTTACCCAGCAGAGCCTGACTAGCAAGACAATTCATATCTATTTGCTTTAAAAGTTAAATTTATTCAAAAAATTAAATATTGCAAAATTTTTCTATTTTTTCATCCACATTGGCAACACTCGAATGTAATTTTTGTTGCTTCCAAAATACGCATTCAACACTTTTTAACTTTTTATTTTGTTGCTTGGCGAGTTCAGTCGCATTTCTTTTACCCTCTAACTCCTGCTCTCTACGCGCCTCAACATCAGCAAAGCTATTGCGATTAAATGAAGCCGTTTCAACAGGTGCTTGTGGAGCTTCAATAGCTGGCGCAACGGTAATTACAGTTTTTTCTTTGGCTTTGACTGCCCTAAATTGAAAACCTGCAGCACACAATAAAACTACGGATCCAACAATTACCATTTTTTTAACTTGCCTATCCATTTTGACTTCCTATTAATCAGAGTTTATCCAGTCAACCTTGAATCCAGTTTACAGTGCACGTTACTGGATCGTGTGGCGCAAAAAGCGACCGCCGCAATTGTAGCAAGTGTAATTGAAAAGAGAAACCGCCCTAAATTTTCAGCAAACCCCTAACGTATGGTACTATTCGCCCTTTTTCAATTGGTTTACTTGATTGTCTATTCTTAAAACCAGGACACACATTATGACTAGCAAAGTCGCGGTAATTATGGGCTCAAAAAGCGATTGGGCAACCATGCAAACGGCAGTTGAAATTCTTCAAGATATGGGCGTGGAATATCATGCAGAAGTGGTTTCAGCACATCGTACCCCGCACAAATTAATGACATTTGCAGAAACAGCAGCCGCGAATGGCTATGCGGTTATTATCGCGGGTGCCGGTGGCGCAGCCCATTTACCAGGAATGATCGCGGCCCACACACGCTTGCCGGTACTTGGTGTACCTGTACAAAGCAAAGCGCTAAACGGCATGGATAGCTTGCTTTCTATTGTGCAAATGCCTAAAGGCATTGCCGTGGGAACGCTGGCCATAGGTAATGCTGGCGCATTCAATGCGGGCTTATTGGCTTGTCAGATTCTCGCTTTAAATAACCCTGGTTTGGCGGCACGTTTAGATATTTTTCGTCATAACCAAACCCAATCGGTTTTGGATAATTCAGACCCCAGCATAGAATAATCCGCATAGTTTACTTTTCGTTTACTTACAGTTTATTTATAGAGTCCATGATTCATGAGCATTAACCATCCCATTTGGGTTTTAGGCGCAGGTCAACTCGGCGCAATGCTGCAACACGCCGGCATGCCGCTAGGGCTTGATGTGCGACCCATAGATATCAATGAAAAAACTGCACCGACGTTACAGCTGAGTGACTTAATTACCGCTGAGCGCGAACAATGGCCAGACACATTGGTAACTCAAACTCTGGCGCAACATCCGCAATTTATTAATAAAAAAGTTTTTGGTCGCTTAGCGGATCGCAAAGCTCAAAAAGAATTAATTGATTCTCTTGGCCTTGCCACCGCACCCTGGCGCAATGTCACAGGCGATATCAATGCCAACGAATTATGCAATCAGCTGGGCGACCAAGTTTTACTGAAGCGTCGCACTGGCGGTTACGATGGCAAAGGCCAACATTGGTTGCGCAACGAGGGAGACGAAGTTCCTGCTGATTGGCAAGGCGAAGCTATTGCCGAACAAGCGATTAATTTTGATGAGGAAATTTCTCTTATCGGCGTCCGCAATCGCGCGGGCGATTGCGTGTTTTACCCGCTTACTCTTAACTTACATTTGAACGGCATTCTCTACGCATCAGTTGCACCGCTGACGCGTTTACAGCATCTTCAAACACAAGCTGAAACCATGCTGAGTAAATTGCTCAATGCTTTGGACTATGTGGGCGTAATGGCAATGGAAACTTTTCGCGTGGGCGAAAAATTACTTATTAACGAACTTGCTCCGCGTGTACATAATTCCGGCCATTGGACGCAAGCCGGTGCCAGCATTAGCCAATTTGAATATCACCTGCGCGCTACTGCCAACTTGGCAATCCCCACCCCACAAATCATTGGCCAGAACGTGATGATTAATTTAATCGGCACTGATTACAACGCTGATTGGTTAACGCTCCCAGTCGCACGCGTGTACTGGTACGGCAAAGAAGTTCGCGTCGGACGCAAGGTAGGACATATTAATTTGGTCAGCAACAATCTCACAGAACTACGTGAAACGTTAATACTGTTAGGGGACATGCTACCAAAACCACTTTACAGCGAAGCGATTGATTGGAGTTTGCAGGCGTTAGCAACTGCCTAACGCGGATTAAATCCTCCATATTAAATATCGCAGCATTTATCAATCATAACCCTATGCGACATTTTTATTTATTTGCACATTAACACCAAGAGAAACCAAAATGACTTGGATAATAAGTAAATATTTAATCACCGCATTTATGGTGGTATTGATTTCAGAGTTAGCAAAACGCAGCGATAAATTCGGTGGTTTTATCGCTGCACTACCGTTAGTCACGGTGCTTACGCTGATTTGGCTTTATGCAGAAAACCAACCTACCGAAAAAATTGCAAACCATGCCTGGTATACATTTTGGTATGTTTTACCCACATTGCCCATGTTTTTACTGTTTCCGTGGCTGCTATCACGCTGGGGTTTCTGGCCAACATTATTGGCCAGCATTTTTTTAACCTGCATCTTGTTTGGCGGGCTTGCCTTTCTACTCAAGAAAGTTGGCATTCATTTATTATAATCTTAAATAAAAACTAAAGATCCTCACTCACTTCTATTGCTTTAAGAAATGTTTTTTTGCCTCTTTTAAATCTTTTTAATGCTGACGGTTCTTCAAACACTTCAAGGAGCGCCGTATTTAAATCATAGGCTCTTGAATCTAGCCCAGCATGCTTTACCGCGCCTTCAAATCCTTGTGAATGCGCATTACCAAACATAGCAACACTTTCTATAAAACCGCTTTTAATTGTTAAATCACCGGGGTCTTTAAAGGAGCTCTCACAGGCTTCAACATCCGTTGCGTGGAAGTTGCGACACTTAAAAGGACGAACCAGATAAACACTGCATTTATTCTCAACTAAAAATGGACACTTTATATTTGTTGTAAGGTGTTGATCATGGGTGAGCGTTTTAATTAAATTAGCATTTGAGTGTGCATCATCTAACAGTTTTTTAATGTGCGATTCAGTATGATTATTCAGCAGGTAGTCTTTGATTAAAAAAATTTCTGCAGCCCGCACTTCGACTTTGTAATAGCAGCAGTATGCACATCCCGACTTACAAGCCGGCTTGGTGGTAGATTCATTAATTGATTTCGCGATCAGATTGTCATGCCGCTCGAACGACTTTTTCAATGCAGCTTGCGTTGTTTTTTCAGTATCGAGCTGCTGCGTTGCTTTTTTATATTCAGCTACCGCAGCTTCGTTAAATACATCATCCATATTTTCCTAAACTCCGAATAAATGGGTCGATAAAATTAAAGGCATCTAAAAAAATAACTCACTGCGACAACTCAAACTAATTAACAGGGATTAATTCTGTCAAACCTTGTTCTCTTAAATAGTTATGAATTTTTTGCTTTTCGCCCTCTGTTAATATATATAAATTTTCACGTCGCGGCCCTGGCATTCCAGTTATAGATTGCAAATAACCCGTCGCAGAGTAACCGCCCAACAAATAGGGATTAGCAACCGGGTCAGAAAATATTTTTTCTGGTGCAACTATTTTAAATCCTTGCTCATTTAACGCATCCACCAAGCCCACTATGCAATATGCAGCCAAATCATTTTCATGCAATAAAATAACTTGTCGGGGGCTGTAGCCCAAAAGCATCTGCGCCTCAGCGTTATAAGCTTTTAGATCTTCCATTATCATTTTTACGAAGACCTTTTCCAAACGCACGATATCGACTGGTCTATTAGTCGCAATGCGCTCTTGATAGAGTTTATTCAAATAATCGTCATGCGCTTGATAAGTTGTATAGGTGGGTTGATAGCCCCGCTCTGTAAGAAAATCTTTTACTTGCTTCAATGACAACTCATCTCCACCTTCATATAGATAAGGAAAATGAATATGTTGACGATAATTTACATACGGTGAGAGCGCAGCATTCGCTTTTAAAATATCCAGGGCAAAACGATAGCTTTCGGTGCGGCTGTATAACGAGTAATGTGCACCGGCATTTACCAGCAGTTGCCCCGAGTCATCGTAAAACATTAAACGTTCCACTGTGCTGTCGGTTATGTCTTTCGTATGAATTAAAAACATGGACTGATGAACGCCCACTCGTTCCAAGCTATGTACCAGCATGTTGGCTCGCGCCATGCCGTCTAAAGCACTTGACCGGGACAATGCTTTATCAAAAGCAAACGCGATTTCTTGCGCAGAGGAGAGACTGGAAAATCCGCTTAAGAAGGCGGGAATTAAATGCATTAATATTTTTTTAACGGCATTTCTGTGCATACATGAAGCCCCTAGTCAAAAAAACCAGTCAAATTCACTCGCAATAGCACGCTCATGATAACGCGATAATCTTTTTAGACTAGCACAACCATCGAACATGAATGAATCGCAACAAAAAAGCCGCAACTTTTTCAAGTGCGGCCTCAAACAAAACAATAATTTTTTCGAAGTGGCGCATTAACCAGTATTACGCATACCTGCTGCAATACCAGCCATAGTTACCTTGAGCGCGCGCTCAAGCTCAGAGCTAATGGATTTGTTACTACGATAACGCTTAAGCAACTCAGCTTGTAAATAATTTAGTGGATCTACATAAGGTTTACGCACGGCTAATGACTGACGCAACAAAGGTTCATCATTTAATAAAACGGTTTGCTTTTTAAGGCGATTAATCAGCACTTCAATCGCGGTAACATCCGCTCGCAACTGCTGACCTAAACCATGATATTCAACTGGCACTAATTGCTGCTCATAGTAACTGCAAATCGGGTTGTCAGCTTTTCCAATAACCATTTCCAATAAATCGAGGAAGCTGGAAAAGAACGCCCAGTTGGCAACCATATCCTCTAAAACGTTAGGCTCTGTTTCGAGAGCATATTCTAAAGCCTGACGTGCCCCCAACCAGGCAGGTAAGTTCAGCCGCACTTGAGTCCATGCGAAAACCCAGGGAATAGCACGTAAACTTTCTACACCCCCAGTGGATTTGCGTTTTGCTGGACGACTACCTAATGCCAACAAACTCAATTCTTGCTCGGGCGTAAGGCTACGGAAATACGGCACAAAATGCGGATGCCCTCGCACTACGCTGCGATAAGCTTCAAGGCTCGCGTGCGCCATACGTTCCATCAATACCCGCCACTCTGGCGCAGGAGCAGCGTGTGGAGAAATTGTTGCACGCAAAGTAGCAATTACATAAGACGATAAATTACTGAAGGCAACTCTCGGCAAGCCAAATTTATAGCGAATCATTTCTCCCTGCTCAGTAACACGAATTCTGCCTTGCACCGAACCTGGGGGTTGCGACGCCATAGCCTTTTCTACTGGACCACCGCCACGACCAACAGTACCGCCACGACCATGAAATAGTACGAGCTGCACTGCATGCTTATCTGCTAGCGCAACAAGCTTCTCTTGTGCCTTGTACTGCGCCCAGGTCGCGGCAAATTTTCCTGCATCCTTGGCGGAATCGGAATAACCAATCATTACTGTTTGTTCTTGCCCGCTGTATTTTTTGTACCAATCGAGCCCCCACAAACACTCCATTACAATAGGTGCGCGATCAAGGTCATCAAGAGTTTCAAACAACGGCACTATAGGCATATCCCAAGTCATACCGCATTCTTTCAAGAGCAGCGCAACCGCAAGTACATCCGACGGCTGGCGTGCCATGGAAATAACATAATGCGACAAAATTTCGCGCGGCTCACTGGCAATAACTCTGCAGGTTGCCAGCACCTCAGCAGTGTCTTCACTCATTGGCCACTCTGTTGGCAAGAGTGGTCGCTTACTTTCGAGCTGAGTTAATAAAAAAGTTTGGCGTTGTTCTTCAGTCCATTCGTTGTAATTACCCAATTCCAGATAGGTGACCAACTCATCAATCGCTTTGACATGGCGCTCGCCATCCTGACGAATATCCAACGGCACCAAATTAATACCAAAGCAATGAATTCGGCGAATGGTATCCATCAACGGGCCGTTGGCGATGTGCGGTAAACCAACATCGTGTAGAGATTGATAACACATCATTAGCGGCGCCAATAAATCTTCGCCGCTGACAATCAAATCATCCGGAGTTTCTATAGCACGCCCTTGTAAACGAGCTTCTGCCCACTCCAGAGTTGCCTGAATTCGTTTGCGCAAAGCAAACATAGCATCTCGATACGGAGTTTTAGTGTCCGGGTAAAGTTTACTCAATGTTTGATTAGCTTCACTCATGCTTAAATCGCCACCCAAACTGTAAACATCTCGCGAATACAATTCGGCAGCCATCCAACGGCCAAGCAATAAAACTTCACGAGTAATCTTGTGGGTAACATTAGGATTTCCGTCCCTATCACCACCCATCCAAGAAAAGAACTTGAAAGGCTGTAAATCAATGGGCAAGCACTGATCCAGATGACGACAACACATGCGGTCCAGGTGACGGATAAAATCTGGCACGGCTTGCCACAAACTATTTTCAATTACCGCAAAACCCCACTTAGCCTCATCAATGGCCGTGGGACGGGTGGTGCGAATTTCATCAGTTGCCCAAATTTCTTCTACCAACCGGTGCAGCCGACCACGCAATTTGTCTTGTTCAAATGTTAGCAAGCTACCGTTTTGCCGGTCAGCTAAAGTATCGACAATTTGATCATACTTGCGAATTAAAGTACGACGAGTAATTTCTGTAGGGTGAGCAGTGAGTACCAATTCAATACGTAATTCACTGATTTTGGTAGATACCGCCTTTTTCCCGTGCATACCCGCGAACTCAAGTAGCATGGCCTGCAAGCCATCCTCACGCTCAGATTCGGCACTGGAAAAATATTCCTGGTCGGCAATATTTGCTAAATTTAAAAATTGGTTAAATGCGCGCACAATCGGCAAAATATCTTTATCGTCCAGTTCGCCCAATAGCTTGACCAACGGCGCAGAATCGCCGTTTTCAGCACGCGTAATAGACTTTCCTAACTTGCGAATGCCCTCGACTTTACCGAAAAGTTCAACGCCTTCATGGGCGTGAATTGTCTCACCTAAGAGCTCCCCAAGTAGGCGAACATTCTCGCGCAGGGTTTCAGGCAGCTTAATCATTGGGCATCTCCAACCAGGTAAATAACAAACACAAAATAGGCCCGCATTCTACGTCATCAGTCATTCTTTGGGTAGAAAATACCCGCGAGGATCAAGAAAAGAACCATGAATAGGGCATCTTTAATAAACGGGGGAAAAACAGAAAAAGATAAAACCAGATAACAGCATACCAACAAAAATCTATTCAGCAGTATTTATGCCAACGAAGGTGCCGATTTAAACAAACCACCATTGCCTGCACTCGCTTATCCACAGAAGCTGTGAATAACTCTGTGAATCAACCCAGAGTAACCAAGTTGAGCCAAGAGAAAATGCGGCCTCTACGCAGACGAACAAAATATGCGCAGAAAAAGTTTTAGAGAATATAAAATATGTAAAGCTGGAATTAAAATATAATAATTTCGTACTGTAAATTTTTAATAATTCGGTTATTGCATTAGCGCGCACGATTTAATAAAAAAAACCCTAGCCCTACACAAAATAAGATAGGCAGTAACACCGCAAATAATGGCGAAAAACCAAACACCAGGCTCGATGGCCCCAACAATCTTTGCATTAATTCAAACAACACACCAAAAATAACTCCGGTGAAAATTCGCTGGCCTGTGGTCACACTGCGCAACGGTCCAAAAATAAATGAAATCGCAATAAGCACTAAGCTGGCGGTCGCTAGAGGTTTTAGCACTTTTTGCCAAAATGACAAATTGTAGTCATCGTTTTTTATATTCTGTGCCTGCAAATAGTTCATATAAAAATACAAATTTTGAATAGATAAATTTTTTGGATCTAACGCTAAAATATTTAATAAGCCCGGGGTTAATTCCGTATCCCATTGGCGTGAGCTTATATTTTCAATACTTGTTGAATTGGCGTTAATATGAGTAATTGCCACATCCTCTTCTTGCCAAAAACCATCTTGATAAATCGCTTGTTTTGTAAAGCTCGCGGTAACTAATTCGCGTTTATCATTAAAGTTATAACGACTCAAACCATAAATTACACCATTGGGTAGAACAGCATCAAAATGTATGAATTCATTTGCCTCGCGATTCCATATAGGTTGTTGCGATGATTTAACGCTTTTACCAATCGCTATAGCACGGCGATACTCTGCCATTTGTTCAGAATAAGGTGTGACATATTCACCAATAAGCACAGCCGCAAAAATAAACAGTAGCGCAGGGCGCAAGGCTAACCAAACAATGCGAGCTGTGGATACCCCGGCTGCGCGCACAATAACCAGCTCACTGGTATTCGCCAAAATACCCAAACCGGCCAAGCAACCAATTAAACAAGAGAATGGAACATAGGTATAAATACGACGGGGTGCAGTTAAGACTAAATAAATCATTGCTTCTGAAATATCATAATTACCTCTGATAGAGCCCAGCTGATTTATAAATGAAAAAATAAAATCTACAGCTATAAGCACTAACAATGTCAGCATAATCGCGCCGAAGACAACACCCGAAACGTAACGTGTAATTTTACGCATGATCTTTTTTCTCTAAATCGTTTTTCGCAATGTTGCTTTCTACACGACGCCGACGCCACAAGCTAAAGTTATCCCAATTAAAAATAAGCAATGCCAAAAGCGCAAAAGTAATATGCACTACCCACAGCCCGGGAAAGATTGGCCACCGTCCAGTATCCATTGCCCCTCTCACACTACCCAAAAACGTGTAATACAGAATATATAAAATAATCGCGGGAAACATTTTTAAAAAGCGGCCTTGCCGGGGACTTGTTCGGCTTAAAGGCACGGCCAACAATGTACCTATGAAAACCATAATAGGTAATGCCAAGCGCCATTGAAGAGCAGACCTTAGAGGGAGTTCATCAGATGACAATAATTCAAGGGTAGATTTAGCATCTATCTCATTTGTGTACTCGCCAGACGGAACTACTTGCGGTAAATATTGGCCAAAATTAGCAAAATGTATAACTTGAAACTCAGCGGAACCTGGTTGCCCTTCATATTTAACCCCTTCATGCAAAACTAAATAGCGTTGGCCAAATTCCGGATGCTGAACCTGCTCGCCATACTTGGCAACGGCCACCATGGGGTGGGACTTTTCCGAGCCATCATTTGCAATAAAAACACCGTCGAGACGCTTACGATCCATAGTTAGCTCATCAACATAAGTAATATTTTGCCCTAGTGTCTGAAAACGCCCGGCACTCAGGCTGTCAAATTCGCTGCGATTGCGCTGCTCCTCCAATAACTTTTCGTTTAATTGTTCACCTAACGGACTTAGCCAAAAGCTAAACAAACCAACCAACAACGCTACAGCAAAAGCAGGAATTAAGGTCATCAGCAGCAATTGTCGTGGGCTTAAACCACAGGCAAACAATACGACCATTTCACTTTCAATATAAAGTCGCCCAAAACTTAACAAAATCGCGATGTAAAACCCCAACGGGAAAATGATTTGTAACAACCCAGGCATGCGATATCCAATCATTGTAAATAACACGTCCATTGCATATTTGCCGGCCGCAGCATCTGCCAACAAACTCACAAAACGCCCCGTTAAGCTGATTAAAAAAATAATCAACGTAAGCGCAGCAGCACTGATAAGAATATCTTTACTTAGATAGCGAAAAATAACCACGTAGAACTCCAAATGCAAACTAAGACCTGGCGCTTCAATAGCAACCGAAAAGGGCTGTCTACTACTTTGACACTAAATACCAGAGATAACGCTGATTGGTGAGATGCTCAACAACATCAGAAATTGCCGCATTATCACGCACCTATAGCGATTTGTCTTGAGCCTTTTCATTGCATACACGAAAACAGACATCAAAAAATAATGAATGATACGGGGGAACTAAAAAATAGGCGGAAATATTATTATCCGATAAGTGACAAGGTTGAGCTTCACGCAATCAAACTATTCAGTAAACAGATTGCGCTCAGCCCAACAGATTTTTATCTCATTCTCTCTACAAAGCATTGGCCAACAGTTTCATTTGCCCCATGTTGTCCACGTGCAAAACTAACTGAATATCGTTATTTGATGCTTTTGCTATTTTGCCATTCAACAACAGCGTTGTCTTAATGGGATAAACCCCTTGCGGCAAGCCTTCTGGCAATGTAAACGAGAATTCATTTGCATAATGCCCACCACGCTTGGTTTCCGCGTTAACCACTTTGGTTAAAGATTTCAACTCTTTAGTATTGTCTTCGTTGTCAAAAATAACTATTTGCTCTTCGATGAGTGTATTTTTTTGTTCGCGACCAGGCACAACAACCATATCAGATTTTATGACTACTTTTTTACCTGGCTGAACCACATTGCTAGGCAATGTACTTGTTGTATAAACAGAAGCAATCGGCTGCTCTGGTAAAGTCTCGTGCTCATCCTTATATTGCTTTGTAACAACTGCTTCGTCCGTTATTTTCTTGGATTGATACTCTACAACCATATCAAATATTAATTTTGCCGCAATGGTAATCGCAGCAACTTTAACTGCTCCTTTTAAATGCTCGCGATTTTTACACGCCTGATCATCTTTTTTACACTTATCAGACTTATCAATAGAATTTTTTACATCGTTTAGATTAAATGCGTGGCTATTGCTACTAACTAGCATCGCCATTACTAAAACTCCAACTAATTTTTTCATTTTTATAGCTCCTATTTATTTAATGGTAAAACCGGTTTCTTTAATTTTTCGTTGTGTTTCTTGCGCGCGCGTTTTAATGGCTATGGCCTTAGGATTGTTAGGCATTACATCCAAAGCTGCCTCAGCTTTCGCAATTGCGCAACTATAGTTCTTTTTCTTATCTAAACAGTCTTGTGCTTGCGCTAATATTTTTTCTACTTTTTCCTCTGCCTCGCGCCCCTGTTGTGCCTCGGCGCTGGCCGTCTGCTTAATCTCCATAGCACGACTATTCGCTGCATCCAAAGTTAACACGACATTGGCCTGCTTGATTGCACAGTCATATTTTTTCTGCTGTAAACAATTTTGTGCTATCTGTATCTGGGCAGTAATCTTCTGTTGTTGCGCTAGAACTGCAAGCTTAGTTTGCTCCTGCATAGCTTGTAACTTTTGCTGCAGCTCAATCACATCAGTGTTAGCAGGATTCACATCAGCTGATTTTTTTGCAAACATTTCAGCACAAGCGAAATCTCTATTTTGCAAACAAACATCTGCTTGTTGCACAAAATCCAGAATAGTTTTGTTTTGCTCCAGTTTATTTGCCGCCGTTAATAGCTGCTGCGCCTGTACATTGTTGCGCTCCAAAGTGAGGACTTCCCGCGCTTTGACTTGCGCACAAGAATCATCCTGCACCGACAGACATGCTTCGCCATCACTTAGTAGATTAGTAATTTTTTGAGTATCTTTTTGCTTTTGTTGCGCCAATTGCGCGGCCTTTACCAACTGGCCAGCAACCTTATTAGTGGCATCCAGATTAACCGCGACTAGTCCTCGCTCAATTGCGCAAGAAAAATCACTTTGCGCAAAACACGTTTGCGCCTGCTCTATATTTTCAGAGATAGTATTTTTGATTTTTAATTTTTCTTTATGCTGACTATTCGCAAACCAAGCCACGCCCCCAAGCGCAATCACTAATAAAACAATCGCCGCTATCAACGCGGCAGAGCGGCGCCGAGGGAATAGTTCCCCTTTAAAGTCAGGCACTGTTGCCGTCCGTAGATTTTTATCCAACGCCAAGCCATGGCTTAATGCTTTCCATTCCCCTTTACTCAACCCTTCGGCAGGCACTGGCTTTAGGCCTAGCTGTTTTGCTTCAAGTGCAGACTTACTATTATAAGGATGGCGCCCTGTTAATATTTCATAGGTGACACACGCGAGGGCATATACGTCATCGGAAAAAGTAAGTGCATCTCCATTTACCATTTCAATGGTGGCATATGCTGGCGTGAGCGCACCCAATTGGCCAGCGTCAAATTTATGCTTTTGGGTTTCTTTGGAGGCAGCACGCGCGATACCAAAGTCGAGCACCTTGGCCGTACCATCGTTGCAGACAAAAACATTGCCGGGCTTGAAGTCAGCGTGAATAATGTGACGTTGATGAGCATAGGCAAGCGCAGTACACATATCACGCACGATGTTTAAGGCCTTTTCTTTTGCTAAGCCTTTTTTTAATTGCGCTTTTATAAGATGATCAAGTGGTTCACCCTCCAACAACTCCATAGTCATAAATAATGTGTCACCATCACGATCAAAATCATGCACGGTCACAATATTTGGGTGCGCCAGAGTATGCGATTTAGCGGCTTCCTGCTGCAGAGTTACAAATGCATTAGGGTGATCCTTAAATGCCTGATTTAGTACTTTGGTGGCGATATAAGGATTTGGATCTTCGGCCTCCACCTTACGCAAATCTTTGGTTTTATAAACGGTACCCATCCCTCCCTCGCCCAAAACCACCTCCAGTAAAAAGCGCTTTTTTAGCAAGCTACCACTGCCGCTACCAGGCTGCGCTTGCTGGGCAATAAATTGCGCTTCGGCAAAACCGGATGAAGTATGTTGGCTATGACTAATATTTGTATATTGCGTCGATGCTACTGATTTTTCGCTTGGTAATTGCGATGCCGGGTCTACTTTTACCGGCCTTTTTTTTATAAGTGTTTCTTTTAAAGGAGTTTCTTTTACAGATCCTTTTTTTACGGACAAATCTTCCTGAGCCGCATCGCGAGGGCGGCCTGAAACACGCGAAGGAACTACTCGCGTCTTGTTATCATCTGAAGACAAGTGAGGTGGCGATGGTGGCGCATCTTTAGAGTCAGTCATTTTATAGCTTCCTTGGCGCTATGATTCATTAAGCGGCGTGGATCTTACCATGTGAACAAACCAAATAAATGCTACCTGCGCCATCATTTGAATATTTGCCGATATTATTAGCGCCAGTATTAAGGCCTTCAAGATTAGCGGTTGACAGCCTGTCGAAAAACGGGATAATGTCGCGTCCTTGATTCCAGACCGTAAAAACGGCTGCATCTCTCTATTTTACACACAGTATTTACAAATTTTATCTTTATAGATTAGGAGCACCACGGTGGCAAACACTCCCCAAGCTAAAAAACGCGCGCGTCAAAACGAAAAAGCTCGCAAGCAAAACGGCAGTATGCGCTCTATGGGCCGTACTTATTTGAAAAAAGTTATTGCTGCTATTGAAGCAGGCGATAAAACAGCTGCAACCGCTGCTTATGTATCCGCTGTTGCCGTTATCGACCGTATTGCTGATAAAGGCCTTATTCATAAGAATAAGGCTGCTCGCCATAAGAGCCGTTTGAACGCAAAAATTAAAGCAATGGCCGCTTAATACGGCTCTGCTTATGCCATTCAGCCGCTCAAAAAGCAGACTGCAATGGATATCTAAAACCGGCATATGCTGGTTTTTTTTTGTCTATTTTTTATAAATACCGCTTGCAGCTGGTAAAGCCCAAAAAATCATCTATACAGTATTGTAAAAACAGATTACATTCGCCGAAGAATTTGGCTGCCAATAGTTTAGCTGCCACTATAACAATGAATGCACATACTTAGAACGGAGACATCACTATGCTGCCGCGTGATCACTACCTGAAGCAGGCATTTCAAGACATAATACATTTCCCCAATGGATTCGAAAAAGGAGGGTTGTCCGACATTCAAGCGCGGCTTATCCGCAAGCACGGTACATTAATAAGCGCGCTGTCCATTGATGAAGTTTCTGACGCAACCCCCGATGACCTTCACATCCTTAAGGTGATAGCCAATCAAAGCGCCCCCAAAAGCCCGGTTGAGCAAGCATGGATTAAATATTTGGCGATCGTTAAAAATCTTGCCGCCACAGGCAAAGGCAAACCAGTAAAACCCAAGGCGTCCAAAGCATCATCAGATGTGCCCGTAGCTCAAGAAATAATAGAGACACCGAAGCCCGTCGCCACCCCAACCAAAACAACTGTCAAATCAGAACCAAGCAAGCCTAAAACAGCAAAAGCAGAAGCGGTAAAAGCACCGGCCGTCGCTAAAAAACCTGAGAAAAAAACGACCACAAAAAAATAAAAAAGGCGCCCTTAAAGGCGCCTTTTTTATTTACTCTGTAATTTATATTTTTTATCAACTACGGAACATAGATATCCAACCGATACTCTTTGCCCGCAATTATATTGTTGATTCGCGCTTCGGGTAACAATTCCCCGGCCTCCCGCACCTCCACAACAGAAACGTTTGCTCGCTGAATATTAACTACAAATGTTGCGCCGCGAAATTTACGCACCAGTTTCATTTCATTCCACTCTTTGGGCAATTTTGGATTAATAACCAGCCCATGCTCATCGCCTTTTAGACCACATAAGCCTTCAATCACGCAACGATAGACCCAGGATACAGTACCAGTATTAAACAGCTGACTAGAGCGACCTGCGGTTCGCGGGAATTGCTTATAAGCTCCGCGATAATAATTGGGAATAAATACCGGCAGCTGACCGCGCTGTAAATAATCCGCTTCGCTAGGCCCAGGAATCATCTGCCGCAACAGCTTATATGCGCGATCTTGATAGCCTTGAGTTTTTTCGGCAAGACTATACAAACTATAAATATAAAAAACTGCAGCATGATTATAAACAGAACCATTTTCAGCGGAGCCGGGATATTTCTGTGTAACACGGCCCACATCATCGCGCATAGCCGTGTAAGCGGGAGCAAACATAGTGACGCCATAAGGTGTTTCTAATTGTTGTTCAATTTCTGCCACCATCGTTTGGCATTGAGCGGTATCCGCAGCACCACCTAAAATCGCCCAACTTTGCGGATTTAAATAAATCCGGCCTTCAATATCGTTGCTTACACCAAAGACAACATCCTCATCAGTAATACCGCGCGCAAACCAATTCCCATCCCATAAATATTTATTCACGGATTCATTTACATTTTTAGCGCCCGCGCGAAAATGTTGCTTTAGCTCTTCATTCTTTTGTTGCGCACAAATATCTGCCCAGAGATTAAGCGCATAAGCCGTTGCAACCGATAACCACCCCGACACTCCTTTGCCTTTGTAACCCACCATATTCATTGGGTCACACCAATCGCCCTGAGCAATAAAGCTTAAACCGCGATAATCGCGCGCGCTTAGCAACCAATCCATAGCGCGACTAATGCGTTCGAACACCGTATGTTTTTCGCCCTCAGCGTTCGCAACAACTTCACTCAAAATATCGTAATCATTCGTTTCATCGAGATATGCCTTTAAACATACTGGCAACCATACGCAATGATCAGTATGTGGGATTTGATTAATGTATTTTAATTCTGCGCCCTCACCCAACAAAATTCCGTCAGGCATTGCACCACTCGCCTCTTGTTGGCTAAGTGCATGTATAAACGCATCACGTGTTACCTGGGGCTTGATGAAACACATCCCCATATTGTCTTGTAGATAATTTCGAGTTTGTGGATCCGTTGTTAAACGGTTCACATCGCCATGATAAAACACCTGGCGTGGCAGCCAATTATTAACAAAATTATTCAATTCTTTATCGGGGGTTTCTATTTGTAAGCAGCCAGCTCCCTGTGCAAGATAATTTGCATATTCTTCCTTGGTATTCGCAAAGGCTTGCGCACTTAAATATTTTTTACGCACACGAATAATTTCTGCATCATCAAATGCAGGACCAAAAACAAACCGATAATCACGCGTTTCATTTACTGACAGTTCAACACGATATTGCACAACCGCCGCAGGAGTTTCATAGCAGGCATCGCCTTTTTTTAGCTCTGCGGATTTCAGTGCAGATGGGTTATGTAACCCCCCCTCACCCTCAAAAGTTTCTTGCTTCGCCTCCCAGGAAGTAGGCTCGCTTTCACACAAGAAATAGGTTTTATCTTTAAAATATTTATTTTTAAAGTGATCAGCCACTTTTTGATAAGGCGTAACACAGCTGGCAACTATTCCACCCAGATCGGCACGGTATTGTCCTGATTGATTCATCCATGACATATAACCTATAGGAAAGTAGGAATACAAACTTAATTTACGCGCACGCCCAGAAATATTTTTAACCGACAATGACCATAGTTCAACAACGTCTTCGACTGGCAAACTTACGTTCAATTCAATACGCAGCCCTAAACATTCTATAGTCCAGGCGATGTCGCTTTTACCCACCGAAAAAATAAAACTATCCATGTTGGCACGCACAGGTTCATAAGGCGCTGAAAATATTTCGCCCGTCACCTCATCTTTGATATAAAAAAACCGACCTGGATGATGCGCGTAATAAGGTTGCTCCGGCTGCATAAACGTTTTAGCTTCAAGATTAGGAGCATAAGCATATTTTGCCGGTTCAGGTTGCATGAATTGCGCTACGGCATAACCGCGACACGTCATTTGCAACATCATTTTTTGATTCCACAAAAAGCCTGCCGCGCGTGGCATAGCCGTTGGGCTTAGCAATTCATAGCGATCTCCGCTGTGAGTTGGATGTAACATAAACAATCTCCAAAAATAATTATTGCAGGCCTTTTCGCGCAGCAAGGTCCGATTGAATTTCAATTAATTTTTTATTATCAAGGTTATAAAAAAACATAACACCGACCGCAAGCAGTGCAAATATTGCAGGAATAAAAGACATTAATAGCACGATACCATTTTGCGATGCTGAAGACTGCACTGCATTAGCCACATAACCTAGAGCAGTAAATACTGAGCCAATGACCGCAGCTGCCAACGCCGTACCGAGCTTTTGTGAAAATGTTGCTGCGGCAAAGGTCATTGCTGTAGCGCGACGGCCTGTACGCCATTCATTATAATCGGCAGTATCAGCGTACATTGAAAATGCTAAAGGCGATTTAGGCCCCAGCGCCAAGCCCATCGCAATCTGCAACGCAAACATAAGCTCTACTTGGTCTTTAGATACGAAAAAAAATGCGCAGGATAAAATTGCCGTTACGCTCATGAGCAGCATCATAAGAATTTTCTTGTCGATAAATTTTGTCATCAGCGGAGTTAATGCGGCACCCGCCGCTGCGGCAGCCATGTATGCAGGAACAAAATATTTAATTAAATCTGGCAGCTCCACAAAATATTTAAAATAATAAGCCGCCGTCATTGAACGCAACGTAATCGTAACCATGATAATAAGCGCTAGAAAAAACAGCACCACCCACGGGCGATTTTGTGTCAGGTCTTTAATATCTTGCATAACATTCGTTTTTTGTTCCGGCGCCGGCGCAATACGTTCGCGAGTATTAAAAAAAGTCCACGCGAACAAACAAGTGGCTGCAATGCCCCAAAGCACCATTGTTAATTGCCAACCTAATTGATCGTTGCCCTGGCCTAGATAACGAACTAAATTAGGTGTGGCCGCAGTCACTAAAGCGCTACCAGCAAAAGCAAAAATAAAACGTAAGCCATTAATCGTTGAACGCTCTTGTGGGTCATTCGACATTACGCCCGAAAGTGCGTTATAGGGAATATTAATGCAGGTGTAACATACCATCATCAACAAGTAGCTACCGTAAGCCCACAAAATTTTTCCATTCTCATCGAGATCGGGCGTGGTGTAGGTAAGCACTCCTGCACAGGCAAGGGGAAGTGCCATCCATATTAAGTAGGGGCGAAATTTTCCGAAGCGAGTTGTGGTTCTATCTGCAGCAGCGCCAATAATAGGATCAGTAAATGCGTTAATCATTTTTATACTGAACATCATAGCTGCGGCTGCGGCAGCAGAAATACCAAACACATCAGTGTAAAAAATCATTAAAAATGTAGCGATATTAGCCCAATAAAAATTGAAGCCCATATCAGCGACGCCATAGCTAATCTTTTCACGCCAAGGTAGTTTTATAGTTGTCATTGCATTGCCTTTTTATTTTTTTGAAAAATTAATTTATATTTGCCCGGTAGACTGACGTTTTTTAATTTCATATCCCATGTCAGTAATATTATCAATAATGTTGCCATTGAGCCTGTCTATCACCATTTCAGCCGCTTTAACGCCCATATCATAACGGCCAACATAAACACTAGTAAGCGAAGGATTTACATATTGTGAAGCCTCAATATCGTTAAAACCGCACAATGCCAAATCTTTCGGAACATTTATTTTCATTCGCTGACTTTCAAACAAGGCACCAAGTGCCAAGTCATCATTCACACAAAAAATGGCATCAATGCCACCCTTAGTCGATGCCATTAGCTCTCTAAATAATTCTCCACCAATACCTATCGACGAAGGTTTATCTGTAGCTAAAATATTATTATTCCAAAATTTACCTGCATCTTCTAACGCTTGTTTGAATCCTAGCAACCGCTGTTGAGCACGCGGATCCATGCGAGCCCCTATAAATCCTATACGGGTATATCCCTCTTCCATTAAATGGACAGCAACATCATAGCCCGCTTGCCAATGCGAGAAGCCTACATTCATATCCAATGGCTGAGACAGCAATTCCATCATTTGCACAATGGGTATGTGTGCTCGTTGCAATATATTTTGACAAGCCCGGGTTTGATCTCCACCGGTAATAATCATCGCTTCTGGTGACTGACTAAGAAGGGTTCGAATCATTTTCTCTTCTTCTAACGGTGAGTAATGCGTATCTACCATTAACACCTTATAGCCTGCGGCACCTAGCACTTCGTAAATGCCACGCAGCACATCGGTAAACACAATATTCATCAAGGAAGGAATAGCAACACCAATAACCCTGGATTTTGCTGACGCCAGCGAACTAGCATATTGATTGGGAATATAACCGAGCAAGTCGATTGCTTTTTGCACCTGCTGGCGCAAAGGATCTGACACTTTTTCAGGTTGATTAATAACCCGGGATACTGTAATTGCGCTCACACCCGCAGCAACAGCAACATCTATAAGAGTTATTTTTTTATCCGAGCTCTTCTTAGCCATTTTCATTATTATGACCTCGCGACTTCATAGAAATGACAAAATCTACAATATTGAGCCCATACACGAGAAAACCGTTCTGTGCACATAGTAGTTTCTATTATTTATTAACATTAACACAAGACAAATGATTGCGCTATCATTTGTCATCATGATATTCTGGCGACAAGCACTTAATTGCTAATTTGAATTCCAACCGACAAGACCTTTACATGCACATGCCATCAAACAAAACATTATCAAATCCTGAAGCTTCCACTTGTTTAATTATTATTATGGGCGTAGCCGGCAGTGGAAAATCCACTTTAGCCCATGCCCTCGCAGAGCATTTTGGATACATCTATCTAGATGGCGATGATTTTCACAGCATTGAATCTCGAAATTTAATGGCAAAAAACATCCCTTTAACTGACGAGCAACGCACACCTTGGGTAGCCTCATTAAAACAGCGCTTAAAAGATAACGCAGCTAACAACCTGCATACCACTCTCGCTTTTTCAGGCCTTAAACAAAAACATCGAAATGAATTACGTAACGCAGGTTTACGTACCATTTTTTTATTTTTGAACGGCGACAAAAACACTATTCAGACCCGCCTCGATAATCGCCAGGGCCACTTTATGTCGCCATTATTATTAGAAAGCCAATTTAGCAGCCTTGAAAACCCCACTGAAGAGATCGATGTTCACACCCTCGACACTTGCCCAAACCCTGAACACGTTATTGCTCAAGCTATTGCGGTGGTGAACAAAGTATTGCTACGCGCATAGACGACAAAGTGTTACAGACTTAACCAGCCAACCTCCAGCATAAAATACCTTGGCAATCTTCCCATCAATTGCCACAATAAGCCTACACTGGGTAAAGCCAGCGCCCCCATACAATAATTATTTCGCATTGGTCCCCCAACAGGAATCTTTCTATGCTTTTACAACGCACTCTACGTATATCGTCGCTTCTTTGTATCATGGTAAGTCTCGCCTCATGCGCGGGGAAAACAGAGTTTCGCAATAGCTGCGCTAGTGAAAGTGATGCAGCGTGGAATGAGCTCTCAATTTCTAAAGCTAAGGGTTTTGGTGGCACCTTGAGTCACACAAAGGCACTTAGCTTGTTGACGGCCGCGCGCACTATGCAAGGCGTAGAAAATTTTGATGCCTGCTACCGAAACGCAAAAAAAGCACGCGAATACATTCACAACTCCACGCTAGGCCAATAAATAGAAAATATGAAAAAACTACGATGGGGCGTGCTCAGCACCGCCAAAATTGGCTGCACAAAAGTTATTCCCGCGTTACAAACTTCTCGCTATGGTGAAGTCGTTGCAATTGCCTCGCGCGACCAAGCCAGTGCCGATAGTGCAGCAAAGTCACTTGGTATTCAGCATGCGTATTCTAGCTATGAAGCATTACTTGCAGCACCCGATATAGACGCAATTTATAACCCCTTGCCGAATCACCTCCATGTACCTTGGTCTATAAAAGCATTACAAGCAGGCAAGCATGTACTTTGTGAAAAGCCGTTGGGATTGAACACTGCCGAAGTGCAAAAACTCATTGATGTGGCTGCACAGTATCCGCAATTAAAAATCATGGAAGCATTCATGTATCGCTTTCACCCACAATGGCAACGCGCGCGCGATTTAGTGCGCGCTGGAAGCATTGGCCAAGTGCGTAATATCCACTCACACTTTGCCTATAATAATCGCGATGCCGACAATATTCGCAATAGCATTGCCATGGGTGGCGGGGCACTTCTGGATATAGGGTGCTACTGCATATCACTTGCGCGTTATATTTTTGCCGAAGAACCATTACGCGTACTTGGACAAATAACTCCTTATGCAGGCCATGAAGTAGATTGTTTTGTATCAGGCATTATGGAATTTGCCGATGGTAACTCTACCTTCACGGTGTCCACCAAAATTGAATCTGAACAATACGTGGCAATAAATGGCGAACAAGGTAGTATTTTTATTCCAGTTCCTTTTAATCCAATTGCTGATGTCAGTACGAATTTAATACTCAAACGCAATGAAGAGCTTGAAGATATTCTTATCACACCGAGTGACCACTATCGCAACATGGGTGATGCTTTTGCGCAAAGTGTGATATTGCAAAAAGACATACCTACCCCCTTAAGCGATGCCCTGGCAAACATGAAAATTATTGATGCGATTTTTACCAGCGCAGAATCCAATCAATGGCAGACTATTGTATAAATGTTGCGACTCCTGCTACAACATTGGGGATCAACATAACAATATAAAAAGAAACAAAATAGCTAAACATTATATTGAAAATAAAATGGCCAAAAACAGCATGAAAAAAATTATTTCTCTAATTGTGATCTGTTGCGCGCTCTTGGCCCAGCACTTAATGGCAGAAGAAAAATCCATAGAACGGATCGCCGAACCATTGCAAACATTAGTCAAACAATTTAAAAACAATCCACACGCTGAAGCAGAAGTTATTTTACACAGCACCAAAATTTCTATTGACGAAAATTATTTTAGCCATTCTATTACTTATGTAGCGGTCTATATTAATAGCGATGAGGCCGTACGCGATTACAGTCAAATTAGTATTTCATTTAACAGTTTTTATGAAGATATAGGGTTAGAGTTTGCCAATGTGCGAACGCCTGACGGCCAAATGGATAGCATCAAGCCTGACGCCACCCAAATTCAAAGTCCCACTGACGAAAATTTTTATCACGACCGCAAAGAGCTTTTATTTTCTTTACCCAATGTACGCAAAGGTTCAGTAATTGAATTTCAATATCGACACACAGACACTAAAAAAATTATTTCCGATCAATGGTTCGATAGCTTTAGTTTACATTGGTGGGAAGGTCGCGCCGCAAACCAAGGCTCACGTGTAGATGCCGTAGCTGCAAGCGAACTTAAGATCACCGCACCAAAAGCAATGACACTTTACAATAATGATCTTAGCGCCTTTGGTGTAAAACAAACGCGCCAAGAAATAGGCAACCTACAAATTGTAACGTGGAAAGGCAAAAGCTTACCTAAAATTGTATTGCAAGATAATATGTCACGGGATCATACCCGCTCTGCACACCTGCGTATGAGCACTATTGGCTCATGGCAACAAGTTGCTGACTGGGCCAATGAATTGATCTCACCACACCTCATCACCGACCCCAAATTAAATACATTAATAAACTCACTAGCTAAAACAGCTATTACACCGGATGAAAAAGTTAAAGCTGTTTATCGCACACTGCAAGAAAAAGTGCGCTATGTATTTGCACATGTTGGCCGCGGTGGTTACGAACCTCACAATGCTTTTGAAGTACTCAGCAATGGTTATGGGGACTGCAAAGATCAAACTGCTTTGGCTGTCACAATGCTGCGCAAATTAGGCATCAAAGCAGACCCTGCATTGTTAGTCACGCGCTCACGCGGCATTCCCATTATGAGCATTACCAGTGTTGGCTTTGATCACATGATAGTGCACATTCCCGCACAGGAAGGTTTAGCAGAAATGTGGTTAGACAGCAGTGGCGATATCACATTGTTCCCAGGTTTCTCACTGGGACTGGAAGGTCAACCCGCACTCATTGTGAATAGCGCAACGCAAGCAATTGTTACCATTCCAGCACTAAAGACAGAACAACATTTTGTTCACTTTGATTTATCATTTGACAAATTTGAGAGCAAAAATATCGAAGCCAATTTCAGTATGAAATTCGGCGGCTCCTTTGAGCAGCGGCTGCGCAGCATGTGGCAACTTTCACGCGAACGAGATAAAACGTTTCGTGAAATGATAGGGCATATTTACCCGGCAGCAGAAGTCATAACACTCAATGGTAATAATGCCGATAGCATGTGGCAGAGTTTTGATATTACGGGCCGGCTTGCATATAAAAATGCCTGGAATGGAAGTAACGATAAATTAAATTATGGTTTTAATATCATACAACTGACCAATTTATTTGCCGACTTACGCGATTTACATAAACCGCAGGATCGTGTGCAGGACTATGTTAATGACCCAGGCTACACACTTTCTGCGCGCTTGATTTTCACTCGCCCAACCCCGGAACACATAGCCGTATTAACTAGCCACGGACAAAACTTTGATAATATTTATTTTTCACTTACTCAAAAGAGTCACGAGGAAAACGGAAATTTTATTGTTGAAATCACATTTGTATTAAAACCTTTTCAGACTACAGCCAAAGACTACCCACAATTTTATGCATTAGTAAATCAATTGCTCGACGGTACTGATTGGCTAATTAGTTACAATTACGACAAAGTAGCAAGCGAACTGGCGGCGTTAAAACAAAACGCAACCAAAAGCGACAGAGCAGCTAATTTTATTGCCTTAGCAAAGCTACAAATTAAAAACGGAGCTTACGACAAAGCTCTAGATGCCGCCAATCAAGCGGTAATGAAAGAATCCAAAAATGGTGAAGCTTATTATTTATTGGGCTTGGCGCAGGGCTATAGCAATCTACTCTATGAATCTGAAAAATCTTTTGCGAAAGCGGAAGAGTTAGGATTTAAAATATAATATTGGAACCGGGTTGCGCTAAAAATAAATTATGAAATTAATCATTCGCGCTTTAACTGTATTGCTGCTTCTAACGAGCTGCGGCAATACTCAACATCTAACGAATAAAAACTCAGAGACAAAATCACTTTCAAACAACAAGATCTCCACCTTGCTACAAGATTCACAAAAAGCAAATCCATCAGCCACCATTGCCCAACTAGTGAAAAATGTTGCACAAAATATTAACGACCCGCAATCACTATATGAATTGGCAAATGCACACATCCAAAGTGCATACATCACTAAAAAAACTCACGAACAAGATTTAGCGATAACTTATTACAACGAAATTTTACTTCTCATGCCCGGCAACCAGGCCGTTATTCAAGCCTTATATAATATCTATTATAATGAGACGCTAAGCAATCGGAACTCGCTCGCCTTTTCTAAAGCTACCGAATATTTTCAACAAATTTCCAAGCACGCCCGTGCCAAAATAAATCCACCTTCTCTTGCTCAATTTGCGGCAGCCAGATTTTTACAAGAGTCACAAAACCAAACCCCTAACAGTCAAGCTCTTCGCGAAATTTTGTTGCGAGCCATTCAAGAACAACCACAAAATGATAACGCTTATATACAGCTAGCTAAACTTTATAGTGACGACCGTTATTTCTCACTCGCATTAGCCACACTAAAACTGGGCGCTGAAAACATTACGGATTCAGTAGCGTTATATAATGCAATTGCATCTACTTATGAAAATCGTGCCAACATAAATAACTGCAACTATGAACATCCAAACGATATCATTAATGCTTCAAAGTATTATAAATTAGCCATTTCACTTAGCCCTGATAGCTCCCAGCAGCATTATAAATTATCAAGCACTCTGTTTGATCAAAATTTAAATTACCTTGGGCTGTACGAATCAGAGCTTGCCCTCGCATTAGACCAGACCAGCACAAATTTAAGCATTTCAGCACAAAACCATTCCATGCTGGGTGATTCCAAAAAAGCTAATCAATTCCTGGAGCGCGCGCTCAATACCGGATTAAGTATTGGCGATGTCAGCTATCATGAAATTTTAATGAATCAGGGGGATTGGCAGCGAGCCGCAAAAGGGTTCGCGGCCTACATTAAAACTCGCGAGCACTACAGTCTTTATGATTTAATAAAAAGCGATATTATTTGGCAACAATCGTCCCAACAACAACCGCCTACCAAACAACAAGCACAACAACAAACGGAACCGCAACCGTGGATTGTCAATAAAAAAATAGACCTTACTAGCGACTGGGAAGAAAGCTTATTTAACTATTGGACAAAAAAAATAAGCGCAGAAGAACTGAAGAAAGTAGCGATCAATAGCTGTGAAAAAACTGAATATTATTTTTACACTGGCTACCGGGACTATCGTGCTGGCAAACTAGCGCAAGCAGAAATAAAATTCTCTGAAGCACTTAAGCAAAACACCTACCGCTTTATTGAACGCCCATGGGCAAGGCTTTTTTTACAACAATAAAACAATAACTTAATTTATGTTTAATAGATGGATCTTCATTACATTCACTTGCCTTCCACCTAAACGCGTACGACGCACAACTTCCCAATTCCTTTTTTGATAGTATTCCGTATATTCCGCAGCTGACAACCACAATTCTTCTGCGCCTAAATCACACGCGTATTTTTTTGCAGCTTCAATTAACAGAGTACCAAAACCTTGTTTGCGTTTATTCTCCACAACAAATAAATTACTGAGCCAAACTGGCGCAGAATTAGTGGGAATCAAAACACTACTGTCCGCACGATAAGTGTAATTTACTAAACTTACACAACCCACCAAATGCCTACCTTGCAGCAGGATAAGCGTTTTTGGAATTGCATCATTCTGCACATGTAAGAGTAAACGCTGTTGCCGCGTAGCAAGAGTTGATTGCAAACCTTGGCGCTCACATTCTTGATGATGCCAGTTCGCAACCTGCGCAAAGTGGATAGGCGCATCCTGTAACGATTTAATGTTTATTTTTAATTTCTTAGACACTAATGGTTTGCCGGAAAAAAATGCGCCACTAAAGAATTTCTTTAGTGGCGCTGATTAAAAACATTTATAGGCATGGGAATCAAATAAAAAATTACGCTTTTTTAACTTCACCCAACCATTTCACTTCTTCACCATGAGCTTGTTTATCGGCATGATAACTGGAGCGCACTAACGGCCCACAAGCAGCATGTTTAAAACCCAGCTCTTCAGCCATTTTGGTATATTCAGCAAATTCATCGGGGTGAACATAACGTGCGACGGGCAAGTGATCTTTTGATGGCTGCAAGTATTGGCCAATAGTCAGCATATCGATATTGTGAGCACGCATGTGCTGCATGACTTCGATAATTTCCTCTTTTGTTTCACCAAGGCCAACCATTAAACCAGATTTAGTGAGCACATCTGGGCGGCGTACTTTGTATTGCTTAAGTAGTTCCAATGACCACTCATAATTAGCACCCGGGCGCGCCTGACGATATAAACGCGAAACAGTTTCCATATTGTGATTGAACACATCTGGTGCTTCTTTTTCTAAAATATCTAATGCAATCTCCATACGGCCGCGGAAATCTGGCACTAACACTTCTACTTGCAACTTAGGGCTTAGCGAGCGCGCTTCACGAATACAATCAGAAAAATGTTGTGCGCCGCCATCTCGCAAATCATCACGATCTACCGAAGTGATCACCACATAATTTAATTTCATTTCTGCAATAGCTTCGGCGAGTTTACGCGGCTCATTCATGTCCAACGGATTAGGCTTGCCATGACCAACATCGCAGAACGGACAACGTCGAGTGCAGATATCGCCCATGATCATAAAAGTCGCAGTGCCACCGCTAAAGCATTCGCCAAGATTGGGGCAATTTGCTTCCTCGCATACCGACGATAATTTATTTTTACGCAAAATACTTTTGATGCGCTCAACTTCAGGCGAAGCAGGAATGCGTACGCGAATCCAATCAGGCTTGCGCTGAATGTCAGCACGATCACTGGCAATCACTTTAACCGGAATACGTTCAACCTTATCCGCATCACGCCGCTTCTCGCCTTGCTTATAGCGCTCGGTGCGTTTGACAGGTTCTAAGCTCATAATGTGTGGCAGTTCAGACATGGAAATTCTCTGTAACTCTGATGGGAAAACTCTGGGTCAAAATGTGATGGGTATTCTACAGACTTTGTAACCCAATTTCTGCGCAAATTCAGCAACCAATTGCTGTTGGACATCAGCGAAAATTACCGGTTTGGCGAGTAAATCCTGCATTTGCGTCATGTTCAAACCTGGATAACCGCAGGGATTGATGTGTAGAAAAGGGGCTAAATCCATCGCCACATTCAGACTAAAACCGTGAAAACTACAACCTTTGCGAACCCGCAACCCCAGTGAAGAGATTTTACTGTCATCACCATGAACATTAACATAAACACCCGGAGCATTAGCTTTAGCGAAGGCTTTGACGTGATAATACGCTAGCGTAGCAACGATGGTTTCTTCAAGCGCGGTCACAAGGTCACGCACACCCATTTTCAGGCGACGTAAATCCAACAAAGGATAAGCAACTAGTTGCCCGGGGCCATGATAAGTCACCTGTCCGCCGCGATCACTTTGCACAACAGGAATGTCGCTCACCACCAATAAATGCTCAGCCTTTCCGGCCTGCCCCTGGGTAAATACGGGAGGATGCTGTACTAGCCATAACTTGTCATTTGCTTCAGGGGTACGCGAATTGGTGAATTCAATCATTGCTGCCCAAACTTGTTCGTAGGGCTGCACGCCGAGATCCGTTACTTCCAGCATGCGTAAATCTACTGCTTTTTTAGCAACGGGGGCGGGCATGTCACATCACCATTTTAATTTTTTTGTTGCGGCGTAAATCATCGTTGATGCTACTTAGCTGTGGCTCGCCCGTGGCGGTGATCCACACTGTCAGTGATTGATAACGACCTTTATTGGACTCGGCAATAGTGATGCGGGTTTGATCAAACCCAGGAGCATGACGCTCCATAATCTCCAACACATAGCTATGCATTTCCTGATCAGCATCGCCCAACACCTTGATAGGATAATTCTCACAGGGAAATTCAATTTTAGGCGGTTGCTGTTCAGTCACGGGGCAACTCCGATAACAAAAGTTCCAACACCAAAAACTCCAATACCAAGAACCCCAAAAACAAAAGTGCTAAAAGAAAGCGAGGGCTCAATCACCTTTAGATAACAACGTTAACTAAACAAATTGCGAAAGAAAAGCTTAATGCTGTCCCAAGCGCGCTCAAAGAAGCTCGCTTCTTCTACAGCTGCAAGTGCCACCAGCGGTTCATCGCTGATGATTTTGCCATCCAGCTCCACGCTAAGGCTGCCTAGTGGTTGGCCAACAACAATGGGAGCTTTAATATTTTCTTGCAAACGCACATTGGCGCGCACCGCATCCATACGGCCACGAGGCAAGGTTAGCCGAACATTTTTTAACAAGCCTAAAGAAACTTCAGGTGCCTTTCCCGACCAAACACGTGCTTTAGTGATTTGCGTGTTGCCTTGGTAAAGATCAACAGTTTCAAAATAACGGAAGCCGTATGCGAGCAACTTTTGCGTTTCGGTTGCGCGAGCCTCTTCGCTTTTTGTCCCCATAACGACCGTTATCAAACGCGTATTTTCGCGTTTGGAAGATGACACTAAACAGAATCCCGCCTCTTCCGTATGCCCGGTTTTCAAACCATCAACTGTTGGGTCGCGGTACAACAACAGGTTACGATTAGGCTGCCGAATGTTGTTGTAGATAAACACTTTTTCGGCATAAAGACCGTAGTGTGACGGATGATCGTTAATGATAGCTCGCGCCATAATAGCCAAATCACGAGCAGTACTATAATGATCCGGCGCAGGCATTCCTGACGAGTTTTGGAAATGTGTATCTTTCATTCCCAATAGAGTTGCTTTCTTATTCATCATGTCGACGAACGCATCTTCATTTCCACCAACATATTCGGCTAGCGCAACAGTAGCATCATTACCTGACTGAATAATTACGCCGCGTAACAGATCCGCCACCGATACTTGAGTACCCTCCTTAACATACATCCGTGAACCGCCCATTTTCCATGCTTTCACGCTGATGTTAACTAAGTTGTTCGGGGCAATGCGACCTCGCTCAATTTCATCCACAACCAAATAACTTGACATCATTTTAGTTAAGCTAGCCGGAGGCAGGCGTTGATCTGCATTTTGCTCCGCAAGAACTTGGCCAGTGGTCGCATCGATTATAATATATCCAGTTGCAGCCAATTGTGGTGCGGCGGGAATAGCTGTAGCAGGCTGCGCGGCGCCCTGTACGGGGCCCTGCCCAACCGTAGGTGTTGGCTGCTGAGCTTGAGCGGTAAAAGTGCAAGCTGTTAATACAAGTAAAAATGGTTTAATGAAACGACAGTAAGAACTAAATGTTGAATTTGAGCTGAGCATAGAAAACCACTTTGAAAAATAAACTGATGACAAACAAAATTTGGGGCGAATTGTAGCACTGGCTGAGCGATAAAAACTTATTGATACACTACATGAGCCTGTAAAATATTAATTTTTTGCAATTGTTCACGAGCATTTTGCAATGCATACGCATCTTTAAATGGTCCAACACGCACACGATATAAATTATTCGGATTATTTAGCGCGCTAATCATTACCGGATAAGCAATTTTACCGCCAATACTCGCAACCAATTGTTGTGCAGATTTTTCTACTGAGAATGCAGCTATCTGCAGATAAGTTCCTGAGGGCAGAATGCCGCCGCCATTTACTATGTTTGCACTTGCCTTTTCAACGTTTACATTTTGTGTCGCGTTAATTATCTGACCAGACGCTACTGCGTTTTTACGCGCACGCAAGGGCGGGCGAGGATCGTCATCAGGCACCACAATTTCTACTTCAACATCGCCCGTCCCCAATTGCGTAATGCCCAAGCGCTGTGCCGCGGCGTAACTTAAATCTATGATGCGATCATTATGGAAAGGGCCGCGATCGTTAACGCGTACAACCACACTTTTATTATTGGCAGTATTGGTGACGCGCACATACGATGGAATCGGTAATGTTTTATGTGCAGCTGTCATACTAAACATATTGTAAAGCTCACCATTGGACGTATGCTCACCGTTAAATTTATAGCCATACCATGAAGCTTTTCCGCGTTCTTTGTAACTACGCTCATCCTCGAGTAAATGGTATGTTTTACCCAATATAGTGTAAGGATTTTTATTGCCTGCAATGGTGCGCATTTCATAACGCGGTGTCGCATCAGGTACACGCGACATATCAATTTCATCCGACGGACCCCAATCTTTTTCTTTGCCGGGATAACGCTCGCTTTTTGATGCTGTCGATGGCTCTGATGACGGCTTTCTTTCAGGTGCCTGCGAGCAGGCATTCAACAAACTAACAACTAGCAACACCAGTATGCAACGACACATCATCCACGCCATAAAATGCACTATTCTTTCTCCATCGCTAACTTAATAGACTGGCTTAGTTGATGGACTGCCATGGCATACATTGGGCTGCGGTTATAACGTGTAATAGTATAAAAATTTTGTAAGCCAAACCAATATTCCACGCCATTTTCTCCGTCGAATTGAATCGCAATCGCTTTGGTTGTCGGTGGCACCCACGCAATAGGATTCATGCCGCGTTCACGCCAGCGATCAATAGTAACGTCTGGCACTATAATGGCATTAAGTTGGTCAGCTTTTGATTCGCCGGTGGCATGAGCCCCAACAATAACCGGCTCGCCCGTTTGCCAACCATGTTGCTTAAAGTAATTAGCAACACTACCGATAGCATCTTCAGTATTTTTCCAAATATCAGTAAAACCATCGCGATTAAAATCCACTGCCCACTTACGATAGCTCGAAGGCATAAACTGACCATAACCCATAGCCCCAGCATAAGAACCTTTAAACTCAATTGGATTATGTTTTTGCTCACGCATTAACAAAAAATAATTCTCTAGTTCTGAACGAAAAAACGGCGCACGCGGTGGGTAATCAAAAGCGAGTGTTGAAAGCGCATCAATAACATTGTAATTCCCAACATTACGACCGTAGTTGGTTTCCACACCGATAATCGCCACAATAACCTCAGCGGGTACCCCAAACTCTTTTTCAGCGCGCATCAACTGCTCACGATTACCCCGCCAAAATGCTACGCCATTATCAATGCGTACCGACGTAAGAAACATGGGGCGATATTCTTTCCAGGTTTTTGATTGCTCTGCTGGACGAGAAATAGCATCAAGAATAGCTTGTTTTTTTTCTGCTTTGGCGAGCCACGATTGTAGCTCAGCGCGGGTAAATCCATTTTTTTGTATCATTTCATTAATAAACTTTTGCGCCTCTGGATGCTGTCGATAATCAGCAATGCAGGGGGCGGAACCGCTCAAAGCTAATAGAGCGCCAAACGTTAAAAACCGACAAGTGCCTTTAATGAAAGTCATAAAACGTTTGCTTCTAATACTTGTATTCAATCTCATTTTTGCGGACTCATTATGCGTTTTTGCTCAGTGGCGATAGCCATTAAAATACCAAACCCAGACATCAATACGACTATTGCAGTTCCACCCTGGCTCACAAATGGCAGTGGCACTCCCACTACCGGTAACATACCTGCGACCATTCCCATATTGACAAAGATGTAGACAAAAAAAGTGGTGGTGATGCTTGCCGCCAGCAAACGACCAAAAGTTTCTTGAGCATTCAATGCAATGTATATGCTGCGCGCAATGACTAATATATATGCTGTGACCAATAACATCACACCGATCAAACCAAACTCCTCCGACATCACAGCAATAATAAAATCGGTATGCCCTTCAGGTAGAAAATCGAGACGCGACTGGGTACCCTCAAGCCAACCCTTACCATGCAAACCGCCAGAACCTATGGCCGTTTTTGATTGGATAATATTCCAACCAGCACCCAGTGGATCACTTTCAGGGTTAAGAAAGGTTAAAACACGTTTTTGTTGGTATTCGTGCAGCATGTAATGCCATACCGGATAGAGGCTCGCACCAAAGGCGGCGACTACTGCTGCTATATACCACCACTGCAATCCAGCATAAAACAACACCACCATACCTGACACCAATACTAAAATCGCAGTACCCAAATCAGGTTGTTTAATGATTAAGGCGGTGGGCACAGCGATCAGCATTAGAGTAAGCGCAATATGCAACAACCGCGGCGGTAAAATCTGACGACTTAGAAAGGCGGCAATAGCAATCGGCATAGCCAGCTTCATAATTTCAGAAGGTTGAAAGCGAATATTGCCGACCCCAAGCCAACGCTGCGCACCCTTTGCGCCTATTCCTACTATCAGAACTAGAATTAAAAATACAACTCCAAGAGCATACAGCCATGGTGCCGCGCGACGCATAAAGTCTACGGGTATTTGGGCCGTAACAAACATAGCGGTGTAGGCAATCAGGAAAAATGTTCCCTGCTTTTGCATTGTCGCCATACTATTTCCACTGGCGCTATAAAGAACAACCATGCCAATACCAGAAATAGCCAACAGCAGAAATAACAACACATAATCAATATGAAAACGTTGTGCAAACCTATCGCGTCGATTAAAACCAACACCCGTTTCAGGCATACGTCGTAAAAAATCGTGGCCGCTCATGAGTAATTGACCTTATTAATGCTCAATCCCGCCTCCAACTGCGTCTGTATTTTCATCAACGTCATAAGCACCAGTTTCATCAGCTCCAACATTAAAATCTTCCTGCTCATCCGGTAATGCATCCGGTGCAGGCTCAACAACCTTAAGGACAGGTACACCACCAATTGGCGGCACAGGCTCACCTAGCTTCAAATATTTGCCACGCAGATGCGCGTCCATGACATAACGCGCAACAGGACCTGCAGATGATGCGCCGTGCAATGCGTTTTCAACCATCACAAAAATAGCGATTTCTGGTGACTCGAGGGGAGCAAATGCGACGAACAATGCATGATCGCGGAGCCGTTCTTTCATTGCATTCAAGACAGCATCATCGTACTTTATATTTTGTAAATAGCTGATGACTTGTGCCGAACCCGACTTGCCTGCCATAGTGTAATCTGCACCTTTACTCAAGGTTCTACCAGTACCACGCCCCTCTCCGCGCATTACTTCACCCATACTATCAAACACAATCTCCCAATGTTTAGCAGACACATCCAGCCTATCTTCAACCACAGGTTCAACCGGAACATTATCAATAGCCTTTACCAATTGCGGGCGCATGCGCACACCACGATTGGCGATAGTGGCAGTCATCACCGCCAACTGCAAAGGAGTTGCCAGGGTAAAGCCTTGACCAATTGACATATTCACCGTATCACCGGGATACCACGCCAACTGCTTAGCTTCATACTTCCATTCACGGGATGGCCAAATGGCTTTACGCTCATTAGGAATATCAATATTAGTACGAATTCCAAGCCCAAAATGCCGACCAAATTCACTCAAACGATCAATACCTAAACGCGAACCTAGATCATAGAAATAAACGTCGCACGATTCTGCAACAGCTTGCTTAAGAGCGACATGGTTCCCGTGACCAGATTTTTTCCAATCGCGCCAAGGACGCGGATTACCAGGCAACTTGAAGAACCCCGGATCATAAACGCCGCGATTTTCATCGTTAATTTTATAATGCAGCCCGGCCAAAGCCACCATTGGCTTTATCGTTGAGCCTGGCGGGTACTGGGCTTGCAAAAAACGATTAAGAAGTGGTGCGTCTAGAGACTC
>JANPKH010000220.1:0-1500 GCA_031425935.1 Gammaproteobacteria bacterium
CCGTTCAGGGAATCGACGGCCTGCAGGTCGCGGACGGCCTCGGGGGCATCATAGCGGTCGCGATAGCCGGCACCGAACGCCTCGGCCCAACGGGCGCTGAGCGGCCCGACGGCGACATCATCGACGTCCGCGTCGCGCAGGGCGGTCTCGAAACGGTCGATCCAGCTGCGTCCAGCCTCGGTGATCTCTGCGTCAAGCGAGGCTGGATCCGGGCACGGATGATCACCCGGCGTCACCCCGATGATATAGTGGATACGGACCAGCGGCTGATCCGACAGCTGCGGATACCAGGCCGAAAGGCGGCCGCCCCAGGCCTTGACCAGAATCTTGCCGATCCGTTCACGGACCGAGGCGTCGAACCGTTCGCGCGGGATGAAGGCCAGAACCGAGACAAAGCGATCGAACGGATCCTGCCGGGTGAAGGTCTTGATGCGCGGGCGATCGTGCAGGTGCAGGATGCCCAGCGCGATCTCCAGCAGTTCACTCTCCGTGATTTGAAAGAGCTCGTCGCGCGGATAGTTCTCGAGGATGTTCTTGAGCCGCTTTTCGCTGTGGCTGCCGGCGGTCTTGCCCGCCCGGATCAGGGCATTGGCGACCTTGCGGCGCACCAGCGGCACCTGGGTCGCAGTCTTGTCATAGGCCTCCGCGGTAAACAGGCCGACGAACCGGGTCTCGCCCGACGGCCGCCCAACCGGCCCAAACCGCTAGACCCCGATATAGTCCATATAGGCCCGGCGATGGACGCGGGAGCGGACATTGGCCTTGGCCACCGTCACCGGCTCGGACAGATCCAGCTGCCGTTTCATCGACCGGGTCAGAACCGCCGGCTCATTGGCGCGACGCAGCACGGTGCGATGAGGATCGGCCAGGACGCCGAGGCCGACACCCGACTGCGACAGGGGCGCCTCGGCCTCATAGCCGCCGTCCTTGCTGCGCGGATAATCGTAGTCGCGGACGCCGAGGAAGACGAAATGATCGTCCTGCAGCCATCTCAGGAAGGCGATATGCTCGGCCAGCACATCGGGTGCGACTCCGTGAGGATGCGCCTCCAGGTGGGTGATCGACCGATGCATCAACGCCGCCATGCCGGCGTGGCCATCGACGGCGCTGGCCACGTCGGTCAGGGTTTGAACGAGGCCTTCGCCCAGGGCGTCGCGCCGTTCTTGCGGCAGGGGATCGAGGATCACGATGATGGTGGACTCGCGCCCGCCTTCCTCTTCGGTCACCGGGTGGTACATCGACCGCACCGTCACGCCGGCGTCGGCCAACTCGCCCATCACGCTGTCGACGAGGAAGGGTCGATCGTCCTGGATGACGATCAGAACGTCATAGCCCAGCGAGCCCCCGTCAGCCGTCTGAAGCGGCGACAGGGTGATCCGTGCGGGCTCGCCGTGCGCCCGGCCCTCGGCCGCCCGCCAGGCCATGGCGAGAAGGCCGGCCATGTCGTGCCCGCCGATGTCCGGGGTCTCGTCGGCGGCGTAGTCCTCGTGAGCCTGGCGA
>JANPKH010000221.1:0-14816 GCA_031425935.1 Gammaproteobacteria bacterium
CAATTGCTGCAGCCACAACCAAAATTTTCTATAGCAGTATTACGATATCAACTACAACAATGGTTGATGAAAAAAAGTCAAAGTCCAGAAAAAGGTATTCTGATTGCACTGTTAGTAGGCGATACTTCATCGTTGGGTAAAGAATATTGGAACGAACTACAAAAAACAGGCACAACACATTTAATTGCAATTTCGGGTTTGCATATTGGTTTTTTTGCCATTGTTGGCTTTTTTGTGGGAAATTTTATAGGCCGGTTCCTGCAACTGATTTGGCATACTTGCCCGTCGATGGTGTTTGGTCATTTTTTTGCTTTTTTCTGTGCGGTGTTTTACAGCATTATTGCGGGTTTAAATATTCCTACTTTACGCACGTTAATCATGCTGGCGGTAGTGCAATGTTTTTTTATATGGCGCAGAACCTTTCGAGGACGTGATACCTTATTGCTAGCGTTGGTATTAGTACTTTTATATGACCCGTTGGCTTCATTTGATATTGGCTTTTGGTTATCTTTTAGCGCTGTGGGAATGTTAATCTTCTGTTTTTCGGGACGTTTTAACGCACCAAGCAAAAAACCAATCTCCACGCTCCCATCACCTATGAAATGGTCTTTTTCCAGTGCTGTTTTATCGAATAAATATTTCTTCGAATTTATACGGTCGCAATGGGTGATGTTTGTTGGGCTTTTAATTCCACTTGCAATGCTTGTTCATACGTCTCCACTTTTAGCTCCCCTCGCAAATTTAATTGCCATTCCTCTAGTCACTTTTTTTGTGGTGCCATGTTTAATTGTTGCGGCATTTTGTCATGTTATTTTTGGAGCGTCAGGCGTAGGGTTAGAAAATTTTTTTCTGTATTGCGCTGAGCTCGGGGTGGCTTGGCTACATCAGTGGTTGCAATATCTGTTGGAGTTAGGCGCTGGAAAATTAAATCCACTCGTAAATTTTAATCATTCGGCAATTCCATTAGCCGGAGTAAGCATTTTTTTAATTTTATTGCCGCGAAAATTGGGTAATAAATGGCTTGGTATTACTGGTATTTTTATTGCCTTAATAATTCCACTAAAACCATTACCTGCTTTGCAAATGGTGGTGTTTGACGTTGGGCAGGGTACTGCTATTTTATTACGCACCCCACATCATCAGCTGCTTTATGACACTGGTCCTTTATATACAGAAAATTTTGATGCAGGTAGAGCTCTGATTGTGCCTTATCTACAAAGTCAGGGGTTGCGGAGATTAGATGCCGTTGTTGTTAGTCATAGCGATAAGGATCACGCCGGTGGTTTGGCAGGAGTTTTAGCCCTAACAGAGGTAGGACAATTATTATTGGGCGAGCCAGAAAAATATCGTGCAACTTTCTTGTCGATGGCTGGAAAGCACTCGGTGACGGAAAGGCAATCAGTACTAAAAAATGAATCGGTAAAAAATGAATCAGTTAACAAACCATTACATACAAGCTCATGCCATCAGGTTGAGCCTTGGCAATGGGATCAAGTCACTTTTCGGTTCTTAACCTGGCCTATAAATGCCTCCGCAAAATCAAATAATCATTCGTGCGTTTTGTTGGTTGAATATCAAGGCCATAAAATTTTGTTAGCGGGTGATATTGAAAAAGATGTGGAAGCTGTTTTGCTGGCTCAAAGTAGCTTATCTCAGGTGGAGGTTTTATTAGTTCCTCATCATGGAAGTCGTACATCATCAACTCAAGCGTTGGTTACGCAGACGCAGCCTGATTACGTTATTTATAGCGCTGGATATCACAATCAATTTGGGCATCCACATAAGGACATTCGAGCGCGATATTTGGCTGCCAATGCTCAGCCGCTAAACACAGCTTATAGCGGTGCCATTGAGTTTAACTGGGATGTGGGAGAGCTAACTTCTATACAGAAGCATCGACACTTTTCAAGACGTTATTGGTTTGATGTTAATGAGGATTGAGCATTTACGCATTTAGAGCCAGAAACTTGATAGGTAGCATGGTTTTCTGTTTCGCTTGTGGTAATGTACGCCGCACTTAAGGCAAGGTTTTTACTGGCCTAATTATTAACAGCGGTGCCCTACTTATCAACAGCGGTGCCCTACAATTTTATAAGAGGAGTGTTAAGGTGCTTGAAATAATTATATCTGGCGGCGTCATGATGATCCCTATCATCCTATGTTCAATTATTGTTATTGGGATTAGTGTTGAACGATATTGGACATTAAGTCCCGCTAAAATTGCACCCAAGACATTGCTGGCTCAAGTGTGGGCATGGATAAAAAACAATCAAGTTGATGCTGCTAAATTACGCGAACTAAAACAATCCTCGCCTCTCGGTAAAATTCTTGCAGCTGGGTTAAGTAACTCTCGTCATGGCCGCAATGTGATGAAAGATAGTATTGAGGAATCTGCCAATCAAGTAATTCATGATTTGGAGCGTTACATAGGTACCTTAGGTATGATTGCCAACGTGGCTCCACTTTTAGGTCTGTTAGGCAGCGTGTTGGGAATGATTGAAACTTTCAACGCAATTATGCACCAAGGCTCTGGTAATGCGAGCGTATTAGCGGGTGGTATTGCGGTGGCCTTGATTGCAACGGCGGCAGGTTTAATTGTTGCTATTCCCGCAACGGTATTGCATCGGTACTTTTTGCGTAGAGTAGATTCGCTAACAGTTATTTTGGAAGAAGAGGCGATTAAGCTAGTCGATGCATTACACACTGATCGTAATGTTGATGTTAAGTTAGTTTGATTTTTAGATTAGCTTTTTAGTTAGTTCAGACTCTTAGTTAATTCGGAAGTCATGGTTTAATTCAAAGTAGAGCCCTGTATGAAATTTCGTAGGCAATCACGTGAAATCGAGCCCATGAATTTAATATCACTAATCGATGTGATGTTTTTTTTGCTCATATTTTTTATGCTATCAAGTACCTTTACGAAAGAAACGCACTTGAGCGTTGAATTGCCCCAAGCGTCAGGTGAAGTTTCAACTGATAGCAAAGATCAAATTGAAATTCTAATTAATCAACAAGGCAATTATTCAGTGAATGGCCAGAGCTTGGCTAATGTTGAAATTGAAACTTTAAAATCAGCCATTGTAAAAGTTGCAGAAGGACGGAAAAATATTCCCTTGCTTGTTACTGCAGATAGTAAAACACCACATCAATCGGTTGTTACCGCAATGGATGCAGCGGGGCAGCTAGGATTTGTAAAATTAAGCATTACTACTCGTCAGACAGAAGTTGTGAGCAAGAAAAAGTAATGAGACTTTTGCACGATTACTGCGCTCGACATTACTGCGTTAAAAATTGCTAAAAATTGCTCATTTACTTCGTGTAAACTCCGCTTTTTTAGCAATATTTGCCTTGTACTGCTATCGCCCGCTACATCGTGCAAAGGTCTCAATATTATTGTTATGATAATTATACTCGTCGTCACTCAAGGCTACCTGTGAAAGAATCGCATAATTTTTGGTTAAATGCATGGTACGGTAAATCGAAATGGGTTTACGTATTGTTGCCACTAAATTGGTTGTTTTGTTGCCTGTCCTGGTTGCGTAAATATTATTTAATTCGCTTTGCTCAAGAGTCGATTACAGTTCCGGTTATTGTCGTTGGCAATATTTCGGTGGGTGGCACAGGAAAAACTCCGCTTATTATTGCGCTGGTTGAGTATCTTCAGCGGCACGGTCATACACCCGGTGTAGTGAGTCGTGGGTATGGTGGAACGGCACCGCATTATCCTTACTTATTAAATGATTCTACGCAACCTAAGGAATCCGGTGATGAACCGTTATTGATTTTCAATGCTACAAAATGCAGTGTTTGTGTCGCACCGGATCGTGTTGCCGCTGCAAAATTACTAGTGGAGCAGGGCTGTAGTATTATTTTAAGTGATGATGGATTGCAGCATTATCGCTTAGGACGCGATCTTGAAATTGCGGTGGTAGATGGCTTACGTTTTTTTGGCAACAAATATCGCTTGCCTGTTGGTCCGTTACGAGAACCTATTTCGCGTTTAAAATCCGTTGATTTTGTGGTGGTGAACAACCTTCAGGAATCTCAATCCTCAGGTTATGGTTTCCTTTCATTTGGCATGCAACTTAAGGCCATGGCGTGGCGGCAATTGCAGACCCAACATTTAATTCCGTTAAATGAATTGAAATATGAAGGGAATCTACATGCAGTAGCCGGCATTGGTAATCCGCAACGATTTTTTAATACTTTGGATGGTTTGTCATTAAAATATCAGCCACATGTATTTGCGGATCATCATAAGTTTTCAGCTGCTGATTTCCAATTCGTGAATGATGATCAAGTTGTTATGACAGAAAAAGATGCAGTGAAATGCCAGACCTTTGCAAAACCACAGTGGTACTCGTTAATTGTTAACGCACAATTAGATGCTCAATTTTGGCAACTATTTCAACAAAAATTAAATTTGATTTTGATACAGAGAGCCAAGCCATGAGCTTTACGGTAATTATTCCTGCGCGCTACGCATCAACTCGGTTACCCGCGAAGCCATTAAAAGAGATCGCGGGTAAACCGATGATTCAGCACGTGTATGAGCGTGCATGTTCAAGTGCGGCCAGTGAAATAATTATTGCTACAGATGATATACGAATAGAAACTGCGGCTAAAAAATTTGGCGCTAAAGTATGTATGACGTCTGTAAATCACACATCAGGGACTGATCGTTTACAAGAAGTTGTAAGCCAATTAAAGCTTTCCGATGACGATATAGTTGTTAATGTGCAAGGTGATGAGCCTTTAATTCCTGCACAAGTGATTAATCAGGTTGCTACAAATTTAGCGAAAATGCCAAGCGCAAGCATGGCTACGTTAAGTGAACCTATTCATAGCTTAGATGATTTCCAGAATCCAAATATTGTAAAAGTAGTTACAGATATTCATGGCAAGGCCCTCTATTTTTCGCGCGCTCCCATTCCATGGCCGCGCGACCATTTCGCAAATAGAAGCGTACAGAATTTACCTGATAGTTTTATGGCACAAAGGCATATAGGAGTTTATGCTTATCGTGTTGCACTTCTCAATCGTTTCATTACTTGGCAGGTCGCACCTTTAGAAAAAATTGAATCACTTGAGCAATTACGTGTGATTTGGAATGGTGAAATAATTCACGTTGCCGAAGCCCTTGTCGCTGTTCCCGGCGGAGTAGATACCGAAGAAGATCTATTGCGCATCAAAAAACTATTAGAAAGTTAATGCTATGTCGGTAAAAGTATTATTTGTGTGCCTTGGCAATATTTGCCGCTCACCAACGGCTGAAGGAGTTTTCTTAAAGGTTGTCGCTGATGCCGGATTAAGTAAGCACATTAAAGTTGATTCTGCCGGCACAGCGGGTTGGCATCAGGGCCGCGCTCCTGATGCCCGCACCATAGCTGTTGCTAAAAAGAAAGGTTACGATTTATCGGTATTGAGTGCGCGTCAGGTTTTAAAAAACGACTTCGAAAAATTTGATTATATTTTAGCGATGGACGCCGGAAATCTAAACGACTTGGCGAAACTAAAGCCAATAAATTACAAGGGTTTCCTTGGCTTGTTTTTAGCGTTTGGTCTGCAAAAAAAATATCAAGAGGTTCCAGATCCTTATCATGGCGATGATAAAGATTTTGAATTGGTTTTAGGTTTAGTAGAGGATGCAGCTAAGGGATTGTTGGCTCATATTCAAAAGAATGATGCCCCATAAATTTTAATTTACTAGGCTGAGAATGATTGTGTCACTTTACTTACCACATTTTAATTTGCAGAATCACAATACGCTGGCATCGCCCGTAGTAGCGCAATTTTTTGTGAGTGTTAAAACGGAAGCTGAGCTACTGGAAGCGATTAAATTCGCACGTGAAAAAAATTTACCGCTGCTGGTATTAGGTGGTGGTAGCAATATTGTGTTGTGTGATGATTTTCCGGGGTTGGTATTACACATTCATTTGCTGGGTAAAGAATTAGTTTTTGAGGACGAAAACTTTTTTTATGTTAAAGCGAAAGCTGGTGAAAATTGGCATGACTTTGTTGGGTATTGCTTGGATTCTCACTATTATGGCTTGGAAAATTTATCGTTAATTCCGGGTAGTGTAGGTGCCGCACCTATCCAAAATATTGGGGCCTATGGCGTCGAGGTACAGGATGTTTTTAGTGAACTAACTGCTCTTGATGTGCAATCTGGATTATCTGTTACTTTTACAAAGCAAAGTTGCTTATTTCAGTATCGTGACAGCGTATTTAAAGGTTCGTTAAAAGATAAATACATTATTACCTCGGTTACTTTTAAGCTCACTAAAAAAGCGGAGCTAAAACTTGAATATCCGGCTTTGCAAAATGGTTTATCGCACTATTCTCAAGCCGAGATTTCTCCCGAGCTAGTGAGTGAAATTGTTTGTGATGTGCGTCGAGCTAAATTACCTGACCCTAAAAAAATTCCGAATGTCGGTAGTTTTTTTAAAAATCCTATTATCAGTGAAATACAATTGATTGATATTCGGCGATCGTACCCTGCAGTTGTTTTTTATCCTGCAGATAGCGGGAGAGTGAAATTGGCTGCCGGTTGGTTAATTGATAAAGCGGGATGGAAGGGTTACAGCGACGGCACTGCAGCGGTTCATAGTGAGCAAGCGTTAGTGCTAACAAATCCTTACAAGTATAAAGGTGGCGTAATATTAGCCTTGGCGCAGCGTATTCAAGAGTCAGTTTTTGGCTTATTCGGGGTTCACTTGGAGCTTGAGCCGAGAGTTTATCCATAGATAGAAATGTTTTATAGAAAAGCGTGGTTTCTTAGTTATTAAATAGTGAATAATCAACCGAATATGAGATATAAAGGCGGTGAATATTTATTTCTCTGTGGTGGTTTGCTTCAACTGTCGTTACAATTCATAAACATCAAGCAGCATTTTTCCAATAAAAAATAATACTTGCCTTAGGGCGTGGAGGCCAGTTTGACAAAGATATTAGTTGTCGATGATCACGACTTAGTACGCATGGGAATAGTGCGTATGTTGGCCGATGTTGCAGGTTTTCATGTGGTGGGAGATGCCAAAAGTGGAGAGGAAGCCGTTATTCAAGCGCGGGCACTTTCTCCGGATGTAATATTAATGGACGTTAAAATGCCTGGGATGGGCGGTTTAGAAGCTACGAAAAAATTACTTGCGGCAAAACCCTCTATTAAAATAATCGCCGTTACCGCTTGTGATGATGACATGTATCCCACGCGTTTAATGCAAGCAGGGGCGGTTGGATATGTTACCAAGGGCGCTGAATTTTCCGAAATCGTTAATGCAATTAATAAAGTCATTCGCGGTGATTTATACATGAGCAATAGTATTGCTCAGCAACTGGCATTGAAGAATTTTTCGGGTGCGGGTAATCATACTTCGCCGTTTGAGAAGCTATCGCCACGTGAATTGCAAACTGCAATGTTGATTGCTAATGGACAAAAAGTAGTGGATATTGCAAACACTTTTTGTGTAAGCCCGAAGACAGTTAATAGTTATCGCTACCGCATTTTTGAAAAACTTGCTATCAATAGTGATGTCGAGTTAACTCTTCTTGCGGTTAAATATAATCTGCTTGACCCTGAGTCCGTTGTATAACAAGTTTATGTAACGGTGATATTGCGCAGGGCAAATATCGTTGCTAACTACTTGCTATCTATGTCTGATATTTCTTTATCCTCGCATTTTGATTCAATACGCTTTCTTGCGGATGCCTCGCAGCAGCCTGGCATATATCAAATGTTTGGCGTGGATGGCAACATCCTCTATGTGGGCAAGGCCAAAAACTTAAAAGCACGGCTTACCAGTTATTTTCGTAAAACAGGTCTTTCACTTAAAACAGCTGCGTTGGTAACACGCATTCATCGTATTGAAGTCACTATTACTGCAAGTGAAGCTGAAGCGTTAATTCTTGAACAAAATTTAATTAAAGCAAATCGTCCGCCCTATAACATTTCGCTGCGCGATGATAAATCATACCCTTATATTTTTGTCTCTAGTGGCGAGCCTTATCCACGGATTAGCGTTCATCGTGGTGCGAAAAAAAAGCAGGGTGATTACTACGGCCCTTTTCCAAATGCTGGTGCGGTACGCGATAGTTTGCAATTTTTACAAAAAACTTTTCGTGTGCGCCAATGCGAAGATAGTGTTTTTAACAATCGTTCGCGCCCTTGTTTGCAATATCAAATTAAACGTTGCACTGCACCTTGTGTGGAGTTTATTAGCAAGGAAGATTACGCCAATGATTTGCGTCATACGCGTATGTTTTTAACTGGCAATGGCAAGGAATTAATGACTGAATTGGCAGATCAAATGGATGTGGCTGCGACATCGCTAGCCTTTGAGCAGGCAGCACACTATCGTGATCAAATTACTTTTTTGCGCAGCATCCAATCCCAGCAAGTTATAGAAGAGGGTAGTGGTGATATCGATGTGGTCGCGATTGTTATGCGTCCAAATGCCGTATGTGTGCATATTTTATTTGTACGTCAGGGCAGGATTTTAGGCAGCAGAAGTTTTTTTCCTAAAATCGGTCTTGCTGAAACACCCACCGATATTCTTACCCAATTTGTTGCACAATTTTATTTGGCTAGTGAAGGGCGCGATGTTCCTCGCGAAATTATTACCAATTATGAGTTAGACGATGCAGATGTTTTTTCGACCGCATTGCAGCAATCTGTTGGTCGACAAGTTCATCTTACACATACCGTTAGGAGCCACCGCGCGCAATGGTTACAAATGGCTATCACAGCCGCAGAACAAAATTTAATTGCGCATCTCAATAGTAAACAAAACTCCCTTGATCGTTTTATTGCACTGCAAGAGGTTTTGGAATTAGATGAGATTCCGCAGCGTATGGAATGTTTTGATATCAGTCATAGTAGCGGTGAATTAACCGTTGCGTCCTGTGTAGTATTTGACACTAATGGCCCTCTCAAATCTGATTATCGTCGTTTTAATATTGAAGGCATTACCCCTGGGGATGATTATGCGGCTATGGCGCAAGCGCTAGAGCGCCGTTACACGCGATTGAAAAAAGGTGAAGGAAAGTTACCAGATATTTTATTGATTGATGGTGGCAAGGGTCAGCTTTCAAAAGCAATTCATGTGCTTGCCGAGCTAGGTATTGATGACGTATTAATTATTGGTGTTGCCAAAGGTTCTACGCGTAAAGCAGGGTTTGAAACGCTTTACAACGCGTTGACTGACAGCGAAATTGTATTAAATAATGATTCGCCAGCGCTACATCTCATTCAGCATATTCGTGATGAAGCGCATCGCTTCGCTATTACCAGCCATAAACAGCGGCGCGATAAAAAACGTAAGACTTCTACTTTGGAAGACATCCCCGGTGTAGGTGCCGTGCGTCGGCGTGAGTTGCTACGTCATTTCGGTGGTATTCAGGAGATTCAAAAAGCCGGGGCAAATGATATTGCCAAAGTTGCTGGTATCAGTCAGCATTTGGCAGAAGAAATTTACGCATTTTTCCATAATGATTAGACGATAGTGTATTATCGCGATCTATTATTTACTGCTCCCTCTGCTCATCGTTGAGAAACTCTGGTTATGAATCTAGCTAATCAGCTAACACTCTTGCGGATCGTTTTTATCCCGTTATTTGTTGTGATTTTTTATTTGCCATTCTCCTGGGCCCATCTATCTTGTGCCGCCATTTTTGCGGTAGCTGCCATTACTGATTGGTTGGATGGGTATGTTGCCCGGAAATATAATCAAACCACATCTTTTGGAGCATTTCTTGACCCTGTTGCAGATAAGCTAATGGTCGCTTTTGCGCTTTTGCTTTTGGTCTCCATCCATCATGATTCGGCGTGGTTTGTAGTGGCGGCAGCCATTATTGTTGGGCGAGAAATTGTTGTTTCTGCGCTACGTGAATGGATGGCTGAAATAGGTCAGCGTGCAAGTGTAGCTGTTTCCTTTATCGGTAAAATTAAGACCACCTTACAAATGGTGGCAATTATTGTTCTACTTATGGATGTTAAAATTTTAGATTGGCTTGGGTTTATAGCACTTGCCGGGGCTGCAGTTTTAACCTTGTGGTCGATGATCTTGTATTTGCGAGTAGCGCTACCTTTTCTATTGGCGGATTCGACTAAAAAATAAACGTATTGATCATTGCTCGTGTTGTAAAAATTGGTTCACTAAAAAAATTAATATAAGTATCAGAAAATACTAGGATATTTTAAAGCACTCCGCTAAAATTGCGCGCTCTTGAGATGGCGTGATAGCAAAGCGGTTATGCTCTGGATTGCAAATCCAGTTAGTCCGGTTCGACTCCGGATCGCGCCTCCAGCTTTTCTTTTACGTTAATCATTATCAACGTAAAAGCACTCTGCCCGAGTGGTGAAATCGGTAGACACAACAGATTTAAAATCTGTCGACCATTGGTCATGCCGGTTCAATTCCGGCCTCGGGCACCATATTTGTAGTATCAGCGGTACTTGTTTAATTTATTCGTGTTGTTTCATTTATAGCTCAGCAGTATCTATTCAGAGCTAATCAACAAGTTCAGCCGTAATCGTAACATTCTAAAACCCGCGTAATTGCGGGTTTTTTTATGCTTTCTTATCCAGTCGAGCGTCCGGTTTCGTTGTGGCTAGAGGCAAAAACTAAATGCACTAATGCCTTATGGGCATTTAAAACAATAAATTATTTTTGTTGTTTCAAGCGCAGCATAATCACACTGTTTGGCGCTATCTCTTTTTTCAATGGTTGTTGAGTGGTACCTATGGCTTTAGACCAAACATCAGTCCATTGGTATATTGTTTTATTAAAATCAACTGAGCGGTTGCTAAAATCATCTCGTAAGGGGCGCCACTCATGCGTGTATGCCAGTGGCTGTACGCCACGATTTAAAAACAACATCGCCCATTCATTGTTTGCAAGTGGTTTTATCCATATCTCCAATTCACCCACACTGAATATTCGTAAAGCTTGAACGCCTAATTTGTCCTGGTTAATTGCAATCACATCTTTATTAGTGAGAATGTTGCGCGTAGTTTCTGACATGTTGCGCAAATCATTTCCCGCTATTAAGGGTGATGCGAGCATGGCCCAAAGCGAGAAATGCGCGCTATCTTCATTTGCGCTCATGCCATTACCCACCTCAAGCATATCCATATCGTTCCAGTGGCCCGGGCCCGCGTATTCGCGCAATCCTTCCTGTTGATCAAGAATTCGAAGCACGCTTTGTGATGACATATAACGAGTGCTAATTACACAATTCCAGCATGCATAAATATCACCGGTTGTGCGCCATGAGTGGCCTACGTCTTTCGCCCACAACCAGGGTTCGTTCTCGCCCCATTCGCACATACTAAATAACATGGGCCGGCCAGCCTTTTTGATGGCATCACGCATAGTGGTATAGGCGATTTGTGCATTTAAACCTTTGGTGTCACACCAATCATATTTAACGTAATCAATGCCCCAGCTTGCATAAGTTACTGCATCTTGATATTCATAATTAAGGCTTCCGGGGTGACCCGCGCAGGTAGTTGCGCCAGCGTCAGAATAAATACCTAATTTCAAACCTTTTGCGTGTACATAATCTGCCAGCGCTTTTATGCCATGAGGGAAGCGTTTTTTATTGGGGTGAATAAAGCCGAGTGCATCGCGTTCGCCGTGCCAACAATCGTCGATGTTAACGTATTCATAGCCCGCGTCTTTCATACCGCTTTTCACCATAGCGTCAGCGGTGTCGCGTATCAATTGCTCATTAATGTTGCAGGAAAATTTGTTCCAGCTATTCCAGCCCAGTTGTGGGGTTTTACCTAGCTCATCAAATTTTTGTGCATGCGCGCTATTGCTAATCAATTCGCCGACGCAAGTAACTAACAAAAATAATATTATTTTATTCATATTTGATGATTCATGTTGAAGGAAAAAAACAAGTTACAAGAAGTGGGGGTAAAAGAAAAGGAAGTAACAACTAAACAAATGAAATAGATTACTTAAAATTAAAAACAGCGCACTAGGCGCTGTTTTTAATTTACATTTTTGTGGGTGGAGGCTAAACCTATGGGTACCGATTAAGCCTATAGGTGAAGATTAAGGCGCCAAATCTGCTTCAGCCCCTTCCTTCTCCGCAGGCATCAAGTCTTCTTTAGAGATACCTAGTGCTACTGTGGTATTAGCCGCAATATAAATTGAAGAGTAGGTACCAATAACCACACCGACCAGCATAGCTTTTGAAAAACCTGCAAGTAATTCTCCGCCGAAAATAAAAAGTACGATCATCACTAAAAATACCGTCATGGATGTCATGATGGAGCGGCCGAGTGTTTGGGTCATAGAAATATTAACGATGGTGAGTGCATCCATTTTACGCATTTTACGAAAGTTTTCGCGAATTCGGTCGAAGATAACGATGGTATCGTTAATAGAATAACCAATGAGTGCAAGGATGGCCGCTAACACAGTTAAATCAAAATCCCATTGGAATAAAGCGAAAAATCCGAGCGTTACAATCGTGTCGTGGATCAATGACACAATTGCTCCCGCCGAAAATTTCCATTGGAATTGAACTGCAACATAAATAAATACCATTAAAAAAGCACAAAGTATCCCGAGGCCGCCCTGATTAAATAGCTCTTCGCCCACTTGCGAACCCACGGATTCACTGCTGAGGATTTTAATCTTCGCGCCGGTTACTGTTTGTAGCTTATTCAATAGATGGTTGCTATAAACAGTGTCGAGCGATTTTTCGATAGCAACACTGGTATTTGTGCCTTTGGCGGTGATGACCGTTCTACCAAAACGCTCTGTCGTAAAAATATTAGCTTGAGTAATTTGTTCAGGTGTTGCGTTACTGATAATGAGAACGTCCGCAAAACCTTCTTGATCCCGGTTAGGTCTATCAACAGCTGTTAACGTAGCACTACCCAAATTTGCGATTTCAGCGGCAATTTGTTCGCGGCCTTTATCTTTCATAATATCTTGGGTACGAACCATCACATTGTATTCCGAGCCAAATATCACAGCCACTGGGCTACGTAAATGTTCTTCTTCAAGAGCGGAATGAATTTGCGAAACATTGGCGGGGCGATCCAATAATATTTCAAGTTGGGTTCCCCCCGTAAAGTCCAGGCCTAATTTAAAGCCGTTAACTGCTATTGCACCGATTGCCAATATAGTTAACACAATAGAAAAACCGGAGGTGTATTTCCGGATGCCCATAAAGTCGGTTATTTTCATTTCTTGTGACATAAGGTGCTCTCTTAAAAAGCGAATTTTGTATTCAGCAATATTGGTAATACTTTCTTACAGCGCATTTTTTAACAAAACTTTATAACGAAGCTTTTTAACGAAGCTTTATATAGAAAGCTTTTGTAAGTTGTTACGGCTGCCATAAAACAAATTAGCCATTGCACGGCTGATCATAATGGATGTAAATAGAGAAGTTACCAAGCCAATCCATAAGGTAATTGCAAAACCTTTTACTGGGCCGGTACCAACGGCAAACAAAATAATGGCAATAATCATGGTGGTAAGGTTGGCATCCAAAATTGTCATGAAGGCACGCTCGTAACCGGCATAAATCGCTTGCTGTGGTGAGGCACCATTTTGTATCTCTTCACGAATCCGCGCGTAAATTAGAACGTTAGCATCTACTGCCATGCCCATGGTTAAGACAATACCTGCAATGCCCGGCAGGGTTAAGGTAGCCCCAAACATAGAAAGCACCGTTACCATTAAAAGAACGTTCACGGCTAAGGCGATGTTGGCGAACACGCCAAACATTCGATAGAACACCACCATAAATATAGACACCATAACAAGTGCCCAAATACACGAATTAACACCCTTTCTGATATTTTCAGCACCCAGTGATGGGCCGATGGTTCGCTCTGAAACAAACTGCATGGGTGCAGCCAGCGCACCGGCACGCAATAGCAAAGCAAGTTCAGAAGCTTCACCTGGTTTGTTTAATCCGGTTATCTGAAATTGCACGCCGAGAGCGGACTGAACTGTGGCAAGGCTAATTACCTTACGCTCAATATATTGGGAGTGCTTTTCAACTTGTTCACCCGCTGCGTTGGTTGTAAATTCGGTATGAGTTTTGTATTCAATAAACACAATGCCCATTTTGCGACCAACCGCGTTGCGAGTGACGTAATTCATTTTGGTGCCGCCCACACTGTCGAGCTTGATGCTAACGATCGGCTCGTTGGTTTGCGAATCAAAACTACTTTGAGCGTCGGCAACCTGATCACCCGTAACTATGAGGGTTTTCTCCAAGTATGCTTCCGCATAGAAGGGGTTTTCGCTGTTAGGAAATCGTTCTTTGCTTGATACCATGGCATCAGGCAGGGCTTCCATACGAAATTCCAGGTTAGCCGTTTTACCAATAACACGTTTCGCTTCGGCAGGATCTTGCACACCGGGTAATTGCACAATGATGCGGTTACGGCCTTCACGTTGCACAATCGATTCTGAAACGCCCAATTCATTAACGCGGTTGCGCAAAGTCACCAGGTTTTGATTCAGTGCGTAGTCTTCAATTTCTTTTACGGAAGCTTCACCTAATGTGGCGTTAAAGATGAAATCATCAGCGCCTTCGCTGGTTTTAGTATCTTCTTTGGTAAATATAAGTTGCGAATTGCTGCTGCGCAGTTCGCTCATGGCTTGATCCCGCACGTCGGCGGCGCGAAAGTGAGCAACAATGACGTTGTCGCTCGTGGTGACGATGGAGCTATAACGAATCTTGGCTTTGCGTAACTTCTCTTTAAATTCATCAGCAGTAATAGCTTGGCGTTTTTCCACGGTGGATGCGGTATCCACTTCGAGTAAAAAGTGAACTCC
>JANPKH010000222.1:0-18280 GCA_031425935.1 Gammaproteobacteria bacterium
ATCGCCCCCAGCGTTTCTGCAGAGGCTATCGAAATTATTAAAACGAAACAAAATGTCCGGCTGCTCGTCTCTGGCGAATGGAGCTCAATAAAAGCTAGAAGTTTAGATTTTAAACGAGTTAATGGTGGCTTATTAGTTCAAGATCGTGACGATGGCGTAATTACTGCAAGCGATTTAAAAATCGTGACTCAACGCGCCCCAACCGCGCAAGAAATTCAAGATTTATTGTTCGCGTGGAAGGTTGCTAAATTTGTGAAATCCAATGCCATTGTTTACGCTAAAAACTTACAAACTATCGGTGTGGGCGCGGGCCAAATGAGTCGCGTAAATTCTGCACGTATAGCTGGCATCAAAGCGGAACATGCTGGCTTACAAGTAGCTGGCTCTGTAATGGCTTCTGATGCATTTTTTCCTTTTCGCGATGGGCTGGACAATGCAGGACACGCGGGAATCACTGCGGTCATTCAACCGGGCGGCTCTATGCGCGATGAAGAAGTTATAGCAGCAGCCAATGAGCACGGCATTGCAATGGCATTTACTGGCATGCGTCATTTCCGTCATTAATCGTTGTGCGCATACTCGCACGCAGTTCAGGCTGCGTGCGGGAAAAACTAGAGACTCAAATTTATGAATATTTTAATTATTGGCAGCGGCGGTCGTGAGCACGCACTTGCATGGAAAGCAGCACAAAGCAGCCAAGTTGAAAAAGTTTTTGTTGCACCAGGCAATGCAGGTACCGCACTTGAAGCCAATGTTGAAAATATCGCAATTGATATTTTGGATTTCGCAGCCCTTGCAAAGTTTGTACAAAACAATGGCGTTGGTTTAACTATCGTCGGCCCGGAAGTTCCATTAGTTGCAGGCGTAGTAAATTATTTTAACGAACGCAACTTACCCTGCTTCGGCCCTACCAAAGGCGCAGCACAATTAGAAGGTTCGAAAGCTTTTACCAAAGATTTTCTCGCGCGCCATAAAATTCCTACCGCGGATTACCAAAATTTTACTGACGTAAAAGCTGCTCTAGATTATTTACAAAAAAAAGGCGCCCCTATTGTTATAAAAGCGGATGGTCTTGCTGCTGGCAAAGGTGTAATTGTTGCGGAAACTCTGCAGCAAGCTGAAGATGCCGTGCGCGATATGCTTTCAGGTAATGCATTTGGCGAAGCAGGTTGTCGCGTCGTCATTGAAGAATTTTTAGCAGGCGAAGAAGCCAGTTTTATTGTCATGGTCGATGGAAAAAACATTCTGCCCATGGCCACTAGTCAAGATCATAAACGTGTTGGTGATGGCGATACCGGCCCGAATACGGGCGGCATGGGTGCTTACTCACCAGCTCCGGTAGTTACGCAAGAAATTCACGACCGAGTGATGAAAGAAATTATTCGTCCAACCGTGGACGGCATGGCCGCCGAAGGCAATACCTACACCGGGTTTTTATACGCCGGCTTAATGATTAATGACGCTGGCGTACCAAAAGTCATCGAATACAATTGCCGTTTTGGTGACCCTGAAACACAGCCGATTATGTTGCGTTTGAAATCAGACTTAGTGGGGCTTTGTTTAGCGGCTCTCAAGGGCGATTTAAATAAAGTCAATGCAGAATGGGATTCACGCGCAGCTATTGGTATTGTACTCGCTGCAGGCGGCTATCCCGACACTTATAACAAGAGTGATGTGATTACTGGCTTGCCATATCACGAAATCGCAGGGCAAAAAATATTTCACGCTGGTACAATTTTAAAAAATGATCATACAGTTACTAATGGTGGTCGGGTGCTTTGTGCTACTGCGTTAGGCAATACGGTTTTTGAAGCACAACAACGCGCTTACAAACTCGCCGAAAAAATTAGCTGGACCGGAATGTTTTATCGTAAGGATATTGGTTATCGCGCAATTGCGCGCGAAAAATAATAATAAATTATATTTCACGAAAAACACTGAGCGTGCAAAAAAAATCATAGCTGCGACGCCCCCCCGGTTAACGCAGCTTAAGAATCTCGCGCACACGATAACGTCGGTTAACGGAAAAGGATTTGCGTATCACGAACAAATTCCGCAAACCTAAAATGTGATTTCTATTTTTCGCGCGCTTACCATTCATGGAAGCGCGGCTTTAATGAAACACCAATAGATTGCTGCGTCAATATTTTCCGAAAAGTGCAGACTTAAAACAGTCAGCGCTAAAACAGTAAAGTTATCAACCAATGAGTTAAACGATATGCCTAGAAAAACAATCGCATTCTAAACGGCAGCTTTTTTAATGCGAGAAGAAATGACAGTTTAGCTGCTTAAACAGTTATGCACTTCGCGGAATTGTCCGCCACGTGCAAAACATTTTGTGACGGATTTAACTTTTGAGGAGATTTTCCATGCTGTCAGACCTTACCAATACATTTCACAACAATAAAAAAATTGAAAATAAATTACAACCTCAGTTGGAGACTGATAAATTAGACTTATCTTATAAACTACTCCTGATAAATAAAATTTTCAAAAAATATCCAGGCATAAGCAAATATAACTATTCTGAAGTATCGAAAAAAATACTAGTAGATCAAGGGGTTTATATTAGCGCCAAAGAATGTGCATTAATAGTTGTTAAATATTTATTTGTTATTAATCATTCTAACAAATATTGCGGTGCCTTGGCAGCAATAACTTCACTCATTCTTTTTTTAACTGGAACCACCTCTTGGATACAATTTTTTATAATTTTAGCTATTTATCCACTTGTTTTTAATATTTTTAATGAATCTATTGTTATGGTTAAAACAATACTTTTTGATCAGCATGAATTGACACCTCCTATTGAAAAAGATTTTAACAGCATGGAATCACTGGCAATTATCATTCCATCTCGAAATGAACCATTCTCTGTCGCTAAGATGACTTTTGATTCAGCATTCAATCTTATTTACCCTAGCGACAAAAAAGAAATTATAGTAGTCGATAATAGTGATTCTACTTTTAGTGAGTATAGTTTATGGAAAAATTACGTTGAATCATATTCCGATAGCAAATTAAAAAATGGCGTTAAAGTGACTTTTATCCATAGAGATGGTACCGAAGGCTTTAAGCCGAGAAATATTGATATTGGATTAGCTAAAGTAACGTCGTCGTTAGTGCTTTTTTTAGATATTGACTCAACAATTGGCGCCGATACATTATTGCGAGTTGTGCCCTCATTCAATCGCGACGCATATTTAGGATTTGCCCAAATTCAAACTATTCCAACGAACATAAATGGGCTTTCTTCTCTGGCAATTCCCCATAGTTTAAGAAGCTATTTCATGAGGCTACAGAGTGCATTTTCCATGTTTGCGAGTCATGAATTATTTTACGGGCACAATGCAATTTGGCGCACAAGTGTAATTCGAGAGATGGGTGGTTGTTTGGACTATCACAAAGGGGAAGTCATTGTTACAGAAGATCTATCTATGTCATTTCGTGCTCGCTTCTGCGGATATTATGGAATCAGTGTATATGTAGAGTCAGGTGAATGGGTACCCGAATCTCTCCGCGAAACTGAAGCCATGTGGTTGCGCTGGACGGTTGGAGCATATCAGGTGTATTCAAAATATTTTAAAATTAATAATCTAAGAAAGTTTACTAAACAAGAACTTTTAGGATGGCTAAACCATATTGGAATATTCGTTGTATATGGAATTCTACCTTTAAATATTATTATCGGTTTGCTAATTAACTCAACATTGATGATGTTTATTTCATGCTTAAGCTTGTTACCTGAGTTAATTCAGTTATTAGGTGTGCAACATAAGCTATCTCTAAATAAAATGAAAAGTCTCGAGAAGTTAAAAAACGGCTACTTGGCATTTTTTGTATTAAGTACTTTTATTAATTGGGTAAGATTTATCGGCTTATTCCGTTTTATAATTGGAACAAAGCAAGGCTGGAAACCAACAGGTAAATCAGCAGAAAATGAAATTCCAATATTTTCGGTTATAAAAGATCGTTGGGGTTTTATGTTATTTGGAATGAGTATATTTACTTACAGCGTTTTTTCATTGCTATATGTTACTGAAAATATATTTAATAGCATTTTAATATTTTTATGTGGACTTTATGGAGCAAATAGCCTTCTATGTGTATACTTATTTGGTCGCTCTCGAATGAAAAAATCTGAATCAGAAGATACTCTGAAACAGGATATAACTGATTTTTCATCCTTCTATTTAAAAGAACAATGATATTTTAACCAAGCTTTGGTGTATCGAATATCACTATATATGGTATCAGAATAACTATTTTTTGTTTTATCAAAAAAAAAGGCGATGCATTTCTGCATCGCCTTTTTTATTTCCTAAAATATATTTTTAAAAATTACCAGTTCCAACTCACACCCAGCTTCATTGTTAATGGCGGCCCCGCTAAAGTATCCGTCGGTTTTGCAAAATTCGGATTCAGGGGTTCGCCTTGCCCACCAAACCAATCTTGATAACCTTCGTGATTAATGGCGTTGGTCAAATTAAGAATATCGAAACGTAAGGTTAAATCACTGCCATTAACCCATGTGCCCGTAGCAAAGGTTTTACTCAAGGATACATCCAATTGTTTATAGCCAAGGAATCCTCCAGAATCAGGTTTAAATGTGCGATATACACAGTCAGTCCAACCCGCACGGCAATCAGTTCCATAAAATGTTTCGACACTTTGTAAATTCAATTTTGCAGCAAAATCAATTCCGTAAGGTAAATCCAACATACTCGATATGACCAAGCGATGCTCAGGCAAATCATTCGCGTCATGCATGCCATAAGCATCTATATTTGGATAATCGAATGAAAACACTTCCCCTGATTTGCGATTGGTTTTTGCTTGAGTGTATGTATAAGCAATGGTTGCACCCCAACTCGTATCTTGCTTTGGCTTATCTAATTTTATGTATAAAGAATCAGCCTTGGTTTCAATTCCGTTTGTTCCAATAATGATGTCACCAAACCCGGGAATGTCTTGTGTCCATGGCGGTCCCCATGTAGCCCCCTGTGCAAAAAAATTACCGTCAGCGTGGCGATTTGCAAGTAACCAGGCGAAACCATCTTTACTTTCAATGTGTGACAAACTAACTTCAGCTTTCCAGTCTTCAGACAAAGTACCGCGCACACCAAAACTAACTTGATCCGAATAAGGAGTTTTTAAATTATTATTCACCATGAAAACCTGACGTCCAACACTCTTATCCCCAGTTTGCAATTGCGTACGTCCCTCTGGAGTTAAATATTGCGGATCCCAAGTGACGCAATTCTCTGACGGCAAGAGACAGCCCATTGCACCAACGAATCGCACATCATAGGTTGGAAACGTTGCTTTGGTTGATTCAAGCTGGAGATGATCAAACAAGTTACGATCGTAAGCGCGCCCTACTCCGCCGAATAATACAGCATCGTTGTTTTCACCCAAATCATAAGTAAAACCTAACCGAGGCTGCCAGGCATCTTTGAATGCGTTGCGATTATTTCCCGTGCTAACGTAATCATTAATGTTGAGATCCGAGTTTTGAATGTTAAGGGATGTTGCGAGGCTCGCAACAACATCAGCAGGCGTTTTATAATTAAGAAAGGAATCAGATTCTTCATAATCCCAACGCACACCTATATTGACGGTTAAGCGATCAGTCGCAGTCCAATCGTCCTGAATATAAATGCCAAATTGCTTGACATCTGCTAGTGCGGAACCGTCACCAATTCCTGCTAAAGGTGCTCCCCAAGCAACCTTGTACGGTGTTATATCCCAGGAGTAAGGTGATGCCCCACCAATGTTGTAAGAATATTGTGCATTGTAGGGTTGTTGCTCTTTTACATGAAGCTCAAGAGATTTAAATTTTAATCCGGTTTTAATGATGTGATTAGAAATGGCAAGGTAAGAAAAATCATTTTGTATGGCCCAGCCTTTCTGGCCTTTATCTTGAAAATCTTCACCACCGCCAGTATTTAAAACAGCTGCAGATTCGTTAGTTGTTAACTTTATGCCATTACCCATTGTATGCGGGCGTGGATTGTAAGTTGCGTCTTCATGAGTTAAATGAATATCATTGATCCAGTTATTCGTTCGCCAGTTGTGGCTTAAATCGATGCGAGTTTCCTCATTTTTTTTGTCGGTACCAAAGGACAAAGTATTAACACCATTGCCAACATTGGTTAATTCATTTTCCTTACGAACCTTTGCAGTTAGTTCAATTTTTTGCTCATCAGAAATTAAATAATCTAATTTTCCAAAATATAAATCTGCTTTGAAATCAGCAGAAATACCTCCTATCTGGGATTGAAGTTGTGCTGGAAAATCTTCCTTCTTGACGCTATTACCCGGAACAACATCTTTTGGATCTGAAGTGTTTTTTGCTTCATAGGCAAAGAAAAAATGCATTTTGTCCTGGATTATAGGGCCACCAACGCTAATGCCATATTGGCCTTGCTTACTAGGTACTTTCTTGTTTGACGCAATTTCTGATGGGCGCATCTCACGCATACCGTCATCGGTATAATCATAAAAAATGTTGCCGTGAAATTCGTTGGTGCCCGATGCTGTAACAGCAATAATGGCTGCACTACTTAACTGATCGTATTCCGCAGAATAATTTTGCGTAATGACTTTATACTGGCCTATGGCAGATTGCGGAAATGGATTTCCGCGACTCGAATCTTGTCCGGTTATACCGCCGGTTAACACATAGTTTTTTTGCCCGACACCATCAATAAACACGTTAATAGCATTGGCGCTTTGTGCACCGCCTTTAATCTTGGTAGTGCCATCAGTGCCTTGCGTAAATTGCACACCAGGCGCTAAATCTGCGAAGGCTAAAAAGTTACGCGTGTTTTGCGGGAGTTTATTTATTTGCTCAAGGGAAACTGTAGTGCCAATTTCACCACCAACACTCGTATTTTCAAGCTGCGAACCTATTACGACAACCTCTTCTACATTATTTTCATTGGTAGTTTTATCAAGCTGGAAATCTAAATTAAGTGACTGCCCTACTCTTAATTGTATAGGCTCTGGATTTTTTCCACTTTTTTCTTGTAAATAAATTTGGTAATTTCCGGGTCGCAATCCATTAAAAGTATAGGTTCCATCTTCTTGTGTTACCGCACGAAAGGTATAACCATTATCAATATTTTTAGCAACAACTTCCAAACCTGCTTGTGGTTGCTCTTGCAATACTACAACACCATGCAGGCTTGAACTACCAATCTGTGCATATGTTGTTTGTGCAGAGAGCGACAGGTAAAGGCCGCCGATGATTAAAGAAATAATTCTTTTTTGGAAGTGAGATTTTTTTTGTTTATTTTTCATAAGTACTCCTTAGCGGTATGTATTTTATTTACCACATGACAATTTTTAATCATGACTTCGGATAAGAAACCGCAGTCTATCGATAAATTTCTTGTCTTGGAAGGTACTTTCGAGTTGGCACTTAAGCACTCAGTAATGCGTCACGTGAATCAACAAAGTGGCGCAATTAAAATTAATTATGATAAATTTAAATTATTTACTGCACAGTTAAAGTATAAATACGACAATTAAAATTTTGTAATTGGGAAATACTAACGGAGCACAAATAAAGAATACTGTTTGATTCAAAACCTTATGAGGCATGGATGCCGATTAGAGCCTATAGGGATATATTCACGGCGTGTTTTGAATTGAACAGTATTCTTTACTACGAGCTCATTAGTATGTGGGCTTGTTATGAAAAATATTCTGCGAGCGAAAAATAGAAATTAAATAATTTCTATTGTTTCTAAGGCGACAGTTATTTTTTCACCATCCCAAATATAGTCGAAGTGAGTTGATTGAAAGACATCGGTGATAACTTTTGGGGTGAATAAGGCGTAACACGTAATGGGCGGGTGGCGCACAGATTGATATACCAACCCTTGCTCTGCTTTTGTTTTCAATGCACCGCCTAACACTTGGGCAGCGCTGTAATCATTTTTATTATACCAATCGTTATGGATAAAATTTTCACCACGAATATCGCGTAAGGTCGCACTGAATTGTGTTTTCAAACAACGCATTTGCAAGCGGTCATATTTTAAACCAATAATTGCAGAAAAATATTGCTGCTGGTGGAACCGAGTTTCAGCAATCGCCGTTTGGATATTGTCAGCCGCATAATAAACTCCATAATCACCGTGCGAAAATCGTGAGCCTAAGGGATTGAGATGCACAAAAGGCCCCAATGCGTAATTGCAGCCACGAATATTGTAAGGGCGCTCCTTCACGGGTACGCGATTCAAATTACCGAGTTCATTACGTAACCGGGGATTGGTTAGCTCCTGAATAGCAAACAGTACTTCAAATTCTTCATGAGAAGCGACATCATCAAAAAGTGATTGCGGAGGGTATTTACTAGGAATTAAACGATAACCAGTTTGATCAACAAAATGCGCATAAGGAATTGTATTAAGATCTATCAATTCATTCACGCAAATTGCCCATCACGAATAGCGTCCAAATGACGATGCACTTCATAAAGTGCGCTCATTAAACCAGTGCTCAAAATTTCTATGGGCGCTTTTCCATCAAAAAATGGATTATTGTTAGGTAACCGTACAAAGCCATAAACGTTTTCAGGATTATCAAATAGCATGCGCAATATTGCGTGGATATTTAGCAAGTAACTAATGCGCTCTAACAAGTCTGGGCTCAAGCGCGCGCTTGCAGGCGCCGCTTGATATTTGTGCAAAGTTGACCGCCCTATTCCCAACAGCGCCATTTTCTCTTTTTCAGAGCAAGCCCATTTATCCATAATATTCAAAGCGCTGCCAACAGCAGCTTGGGCAGTACTGGCAGTTAGATTTAATGCTGGTATAGCCATGATTGTCTCCCAACGTCTGTTTTGTCCATATAAACACAACTTATGACATAATGTCTACAAAAAGACAAAAAAAATACTCAGTTCATACTCTAAAAGCCAACCTTTAGGAATTTAGTATTTTGATTGCAATCTCCGATCCCGGCACGCCGGCGCCTGCAATCAGTAAAATCATTGCTAAAAATGCTATTGCAACAACTAAATACCACACCAGGCAAAACCAAATTCCATAGGTTTTAAGGGGGGTAATGTCGTTAGCTAAGGGTACGTTCCAGCCCGCAATTAGGTCGACTACACCCAGTACAATAAAAAAGGATAAAAAAACCAAGCCCGTTTTCCACGTAAGAACAAGGCACAACGCAGAAATCACTAGCAATAACACCAACGCTAAATAATTACGGCGCGAAAAAACCAATGCTTTAACCACCCGTCCACCATCTAAAGGGTACACAGGAAAAAGATTAAATAAGTTTAACAACGCGCTTGTGGAGGTTACCAAGCCGCAAAAATGACTATCGGTAAGGAGATAAGTGACATAGAAAATCGCCGTCATTAATAAGCCGTAGACGGGGCCCATCATTGATATGTAAACATCTTCCCATTGCGTACGCGGTTTATCACCCAGTGCAATGCCGCCGAAAAAGGGGATCAAATACATGCCCTTAGTGGGTATGCCAAATTTTTTCATTGCCCGTAAATGCCCGTACTCATGGAACACTAGCACGGCGACTAAGGCTATCGCGAACTCGAAGGTAAACATAACGCTATACACGGCCACCGTGGCCGCCGCTAATGCAACCTTGATTACTTTTGCCGTTTTCAAAAGCTTAAGGCCAATACCGAGCAATACCATGCCGCTTTTGCCAGAGAAGGGGTTTGATTGAGTTGCAGCCTGAGGCACCATCGCAGCCACAAACACCTTACTTTTAGCAAGTTCTGTTGCGGTTGCCTCATCTACATCAGCTAAACCTTGTGCAACTACAACTCCACGCTGTATTAATTGATAGGAGGCTTTGCAATCAACCAAATCAAAGGCGACATCAACACTCAAAGAACCTAAACCGGGATATTCAAACTCATGAATACTCATCACATCCAATGGTTTAACTGAAACATCAATATCATTAACACTCAAATAGACGAGTTGCTGCTCAACATCTACTCTCAACACAAAATGATGTGCTACATAATCAAACGCAAACAAATTCATACTACTTCCAACAAAGTTAAGAATAAATAATCCAGTGCGTAGGTTCAGAACAAGCTTTACACTAGCAACATTACATTTTACAGCAGGCAAATCATGTTAAAAATTGGTCAAATGAACCAGATACAAGTCCTCAAACAAGTGGACTTCGGCATTTTTCTAGATGGCGATAAATTTGGCAACATATTATTACCACGTCGCTATGTTCCCGCCGGTGTAAAACTTGGCGACATCCTCGATGTTTTTATTTATCTCGACTCAGAAGATTGCATTATTGCAACTACGCTCACACCCAAAGTGATGGTCGGCCAATGTGCTTTTTTGGAAGTAAAAGAAGTTAATGCTGTAGGCGCATTTTTAGATTGGGGCTTGCCTAAGGATTTACTAGTGCCCTTCAACGAACAACACAAGCCCATGGAATTGGGCCGCAGTTATGTAGTCAATGTTTTTTTGGATGAGCATAGCAGTCGTATTACTGCTTCATCACGCCTTAGCCTGCATTTGGAAGAACGTGCCAGCGGATTCAAATTACAACAGCCCGTTGATTTATTAATTTGTGGCCGCAGCGATATGGGATTTAAAGCTGTTATAAATCACACTCACCTAGGTTTAGTCTTTCGCGATGATGCGCCGCGCACCCTGCTGTATGGCGAGAAACTTAATGGCTATATCAAAGAAATTCGCGAAGACAAAAAAATTGGTCTCAGCCTGCAACCTGTCGTTCACAATAGCGCAATCCGCGATGAATTAACGGAAATTATACTTGCGCACCTTCGCGAAAATAATGGCATATCAACACTTACCGATAAAAGCGAACCAGAAGAAATATTTCATCAATACCGAGTCAGCAAAGGCAATTACAAAAATGCCTTGAGCAAACTTTATAAAGAACGAAAAATTTTAATCGAGAAAGATAAAATTACCCTTATTTAAGCTTTTAAAAGAATAAATGGCATCAATGTTAAGCTCAACACAAAAATAACGGCAACAATCAAACCCGCAAAGCGAACTGGCGAAGCATATAAATTTTGCCAGAAGGTTGGCGCCTTGCCTTGCTCTACTAACTCAGCATAATTTTTTTGTTGACTGGCGGTGCGTTCAAGCTGATAGGTGCGAATTAATTCCCGCGCGCGTTCCTCATGAGTAGCATCTGTTAGCCAAATACCATCTACCCCTAGACGCCAACGGCCTGCATGAGTTTCATAGAAATAAATTTCATGCTGTTCTAATAATTCACGAATATCGCAGGCTTCGTCATCGGGCACATTGTGGAGTTTGAATAATAAAATTGCCATTATTTTGAGAACACCACCGTCTTGCTACCATTTAATAATACGCGATGCTCGGCGTGCCAACGCACCGCGCGATTAAGCACCACAGTTTCGGTATCGCGACCAATTTCAGCCATGTCTTCTGGCGAATTAATATGTGACACCCGCTCTACAGCCTGCTCAATAATCGGCCCCTCATCTAAATCTGCCGTTACAAAATGTGCCGTTGCACCAATCAGTTTTACACCGCGTTCAAATGCTTGATGATAAGGTTTAGCGCCTTTAAAACCGGGCAAAAAAGAGTGATGAATATTAATTGCACGGCCATTTAATTTTTGACATAAATCGTCAGATAGAATTTGCATGTAGCGCGCTAACACTAAAAAATCAGATTCTAAATTTTGCATAAGTTGCCACATTTGTTCTTCTTGTTTTATTTTAGTGGTAGGTGTTATAGGCAGATAATAAAAAGGTAACTCATACCATTCCGTTAAATTTTGCATCACGGTATGGTTAGAAACCACTCCCACAATTTCAATCGGCAATGTTCCATTTTTCCAACTGTTCAGCAGCGCATTTAAACAATGTCCCCATTGCGAAACGGCAATTAATACACGCGGCTTACATTGGCTATCAAATATATTCCAATCCATTTGATATTGATCACCCTGCGATTTAAAAATTGAACGAATTTGTTGCAAGTTATAACCAGGAGGACATTCAAATACGGTGCGCATAAAAAAACGGCGGCGTTCAACATCTTCAAATTGTGAAGATTCTTTAATGTTAAAACCCAGAGTAGCAAATAATGTAGCAACCGCAGCGACTATGCCCTTGGAGTCCTTGCAGCTAAACGTAAGTACGATTTCGGTAACATTTGACATGCTTTTTTGTAGATTCCTGTTATTAGTGAGAAATAGTGATAAAGGCACTGCGCAATCTTACTTTTTTTTGGTGCGCAATCCAAACACTAGAAGAGAGATAACATAAAATGATTAGCAAAGAACGACGCAAGATCGCTCTGTTAATGTCACCGTTTCAGGCTAAACTCGTCCTACAAAATAATTCCCGCGCATCATTTAAACACTCATGACGATAATACCGGACAAAGAACACCTGCATATTAAACAACAGCGACCGTGTGCTCTATGGTTAACGGGCTTTAGTGGAGCCGGTAAATCTACCCTTGCCTATCTAGTACAGCGTGAACTTATATCCCTGGGCTACCGCACTCACCTTTTGGATGGCGACATTGTACGCAGGGGTTTGTGTAAAGATCTGGGCTTTTCTGCGGCTGACCGTAACGAAAATATTCGGCGTATCGGCGAAGTGGCAAAACTATTTACCGATGCTGGCTTAATAGTTCTTATAGCCACCATTTCCCCCTATCAACAAATGCGCAACGATACTCGTGCATTATTTTCGCCGGGAGAATTTATTGAAATTTTTATTGATGCTCCGCTAACGGTGTGCGAACAACGCGACCCCAAAGGACTTTATCGTAAAGCGCGAGCGGGTGAGATCAGCCAATTTACAGGTATTGATTCAACTTACGACCCGCCACCGGCACCCGAACTTCACTTACATACTGACCAAGATTCAGCTGAAATATGCGCCGCCAGCATTATGGATTATTTATATCAACGGGGATATTTACAGTAATCACAAAATCGCCACCAACAAAAATGGCAATCCTATAAAAGCAATCACTGTTGAGATCAACACCATTGCTGCAACCTCTTCCGGCTGGCGGTTATAGCGGAGGGCGAGCAAATAATTAAATACCGCGATAGGCATGGCGGATTGCAACAATACGACGCTACGGGATACACCGGTTAAACCCAGTAAGATACACACGATATAACCGACCAGCAGCCCACCAAATATCCGCCCAACGCTAAAGGCAATACTACGTTGTAAAGATTGAATTGTTAAGGTGGAGAGGGAAACTCCGAGCGCTATGGTCATTAATGGGATGGCAATACCACCCAACAAATCCACAGTATTTCCTATCCATCGCGGCAGCGTTGTGTGAGTCACCAACAAAATGACGGCGATCAACATAGCGTAGATAACAGGTTGTTTCCCCACGGACTGCAAACGCTTTAACCAATCATCTTCATCATTACTGACTAACAGGAGCCCAACGGTAAAAGTTGCAATCAACATCACCATAAACGAACCCAGAGCAAGCGCTAAACCAGCTTGCCCGAAGGCAAATAAACACAAGGGCAAACCCATATTGCCATTATTAGGGAAAATCAGTGGCGGCAAATATGTTCCCACTGGCAGCTTTAACGCGCGCAGCCACAACCACCCAATAAGACCCATACTGGTCATGATAATTGCCGTAGCTAAGGCTACCTTGCCCATCGTCCTCACATCGACTTCCACTTTCGCCATCACACCAATGATTAAACAGGGAGTGCCAATATTCATAACAATGCGTGAAATAAACTCCGTTGGAAAATCAGCACCGCTTTTGCCCCACATGTACCCAACGCCGATACAAATCATAATCGGCGCCAAAATAGCGATTAATTCGCTTAACATCGGTGTCTCTCTAAATAAGTGGTCTGTCTGAGGTCTTTACGCAAATTTAATTACACAGCAATTGCACAATGATTCCAGCCATAAATAAGGGAGGGCAATATAGCAGGCAAGATGATGAGAATCACCCTTGGTGCAAATCCAACTATAACCCTGGTTTGTCCATCCACGAAATGGGTACCCAGTAACAAAGAGCACGCGATCATCGGTCAGGACACTACCGATTGGAAAGCGCTCATCACCGCCAATAAAACCTATGGCGGTACTTTATGGTTGGTGATAGAACAAGAGTACTATCCAGAAGGGATGACACCGATGCAAAGTGTTGAAGCATCGTTGAAAGGATTGCAGAAAGTGATTGCAGAAATGAAGTAATTTTTTTACTAGTGATCACTAAAAGCCACTGCAATAAAAGCAGTGGCTTTTTTATTAGCAATCTTCAAAAAACCTACAAAAACTTCAACTCACAAACAACCGGAAAATGGTCCGATGGCGGGGTTGTGCCCTCACGATAAGTGATAAGTGTACAGCCAGTGTGAGTGAATTTATTAATGAAAATATAATCCAGTTGAACATTCGCCGTAGTCGCCCAACCATTGAAAGTATTGCCTGAGAACAGGCTGATCAGTGGTGTTTGTGTGCTGAGTGTATTAATGGGGCCGCTGCCAGGCACCGCGTTTAAGTCACCCACTAGCACGCTAGGCAACGCCCAGCTTTGGTTAATAGAGCCCATAGTATCGCGCAGAATATTGGCGGAACCTTGCTGGGAGTTGCCATCTACACCCCAATGGTTGTTGAAAAATACAAATTCGCGATTATCGGATTTACGGCGCAGTTTTGCCCACTCACAAGTGCGGTTGCCCCAGACATCGGCTACCAGATTGATAATGCCACTTTGCAACATATCGAACTTATCGCTGCGATAAATAATTTGTCGCTGTGGCGAAGAGCCCCACTGGCTGCCCAGTGATGCTTTGATATAGTCATGTTGTTCACTGGTCGATTCTTGCAAACCAATCATGTCGGGTGATTGCGTTTGAATAGCGCGAATCAATTCAGCTTTGCGATTATCCCAATAGCGTTCGCCCGTGTCACCCGCAGGTGTAGTGCGCACGTTGTAGGTCATGACTTTAAAGGTCGCACCGTTACTTGAGCTGCTGCTGGAGCTACTGCTAGATGTATCGGCTGGTCCCAGGTATTCAAAATCCAGATAATTGAAATTGAATTCGCCTGCGTCGAAATAAGCTTCCAATTCCTGCGCGCCTGCATTCAACACAACTTCTATACTTTGGTTGCGCCAGCTTTGCCAGCCGCCGCTATTAGGTACAGTGATACGGCTGCCAAGGTCGCTACTATTTATTTTTAACCGGAAATTTTTACCGTCGACAGGTGATGCAACTCGCGCAGTGATCTTATAGCGACCTTTAGTGCTCACATTAACGCTGTAACGCAAATATTCGCCCGCTGCGATCCAACCTATGTTGTAACCACCACCGGAATCGCTTGTGACTTCTATATCCACATTATCGTTACGCAATGCTCCACCGGTGTTGCCAGGCGTACTGTCCAAAAAGCTGGTATAGCGCTCCGCTTCTACGCGACCGGGAATAGTCAGACCGCAATCCACTTGTTGGCAAGATTCAACATCTACCCAATTCAGATTCCATCCGCCAGTGGTGGCAAAAACACCAAGGTTGTAGTTACCGGCATTGATGCGCACAACTTTGGAAACCGTTTTCCAACTTTGCCAACCGCCCGTGGCGGCAAATTGGAGGTCAGCGAGTTTGATGCTGCCTGCGTTTAAATCCAGTGTCAGGGTGCCGCCGCTTTCACTGGCCACGCGCGCGCTGACACGGTAATCCCCAGTCGCGGGAACAGTTAACCCGGTAAAGCTTAACCACTCGGTCGCCGCCACCCAGCCGACATTAAAACCACCGCCAGTGTCGCTAGTGGCTTCTATATCCACATTACCAGCGCGATAAACGTTACCAATATTGCCCGTGGTTGTGTCGAAAGCAGCTGAGTAATCCTCGGCCTGAAAACGCGCGGCAGAGCAAAACGAGGCGGCCATCAAGCCACCGAGAAAAAATAACGGCATTAATTGTTGAGAGAGTTTTCTAGCAGCTGACATAAGGTTACTCCGATTATTATGTGGTTTTGGAGGCAGCCCAAGGCGTGTTGCCAAGTGCGGAAGCTAGATTCTCACCGATAGCGATATGAAGTTGCTATTCAGGTTACGGAAAATGGCAAAGTGGCTGTGCCAAAAGAGGTAGCTCAAAGTGGAACACTTATATTTAAACTATTGATTTTGCTGAACTGTCATATCGAAGTTTGCCGGCTGTCGGAAAAATGCCGTAACATGTTCAACACGTCTATCCCTATAATTCCCCCTGTAGCAGCAAAGGCTTTTAAGAATGATCGTACGAAAACTTCGCCTGAAAAAAGGCTGGTCACAAGAGCAACTGGCTCAACTGAGCGACTTGAATATTCGGACAATCCAAAGGATCGAGACCGGCAGCAAAGCCGGACTGGAAACCTTAAAAGCCTTGGCTGCTGTATTTGATGTAGATATCACTCAATTACAACAGGAATCGATTATGGAACAGACTACACCCGACACATTGGATCACACGCCCAAAACCCCAGCTTCATCATTCAATATTTCATCTAATCCTTTTTGGTTGGGTCTGGCGGGGTGTGCTGTATTGATTACTTTTTTGTTTGGCATAAATCTAGCCACATCCCCTAGTTACTTGTGGGCTATATGGCCGGCGATGGGTATTAGCTTTAGCTTTTTGATGACGCATATAGGTAGGCAGTTGGCGAAGCACTATAAACTGTAATATTTTTAAACTTGGCTAGATATCACTGTAGGGTGACTCGTGATGTAAAATCATTTATTTGTCACGATAAAGGCTATTGTGACAAATAAACAAGAAATGTTTGTTCTTGACGCAAATTTAAGAACGTAATACACACGCTATCTAAAAATGGAGTTTTTCACCACCATTAACAAAACACTATATGTAGTCATAACCAGTGGGCATCGCTATCAGAAAAAAATCTAAACTCTCCTTATAAATAAACTCTATCCACAACCGCCAGTAAACCCAGCGTTTAGGCGGAGTTCCCTAGTCTTTGCAGGGCCTACCCACACCTTATCCACAGCTACCCCAATTATTTTCAAGCTTGCAATAATACCTAAATCGCATTATCTTGTAGCTCACTCGCAGTTTTCCCCTATATATAGGGTTTTTATGACAGATTTACTATTGAACAATTTAGATCGCTTCATATTGCTTACATATTTTAGCCAGGTAAATCGCCGCAAATCTTCGACCTCAAAATCTTAATGTGCATCTAACAATAAGTATTAATGACTTAAAATAGCCTGTACTAGAATGCTTTGAATATGACGAATGCAGAATGACCAATCACTACATCTTGTGTTAACGATTTTTGGGTATTTGATAATATAAAAAAATCACACGGATATTAATCACTACCACGGATAAGACCTCACGCGGAGACGTCTATGCAAACAGATACAGAATTTACCAACACCCCTCTTCACCAGAGCGACAATAGCTATACAACCAGCTTTAGTGCTACAGCACCGGGGCAATTACGCGTTATTAAGCGTAATGGTACAGTCGTGGCATTCGATGCGAGCAAAATTGCAGTCGCGATGACCAAAGCCTTTTTGGCGGTTGAAGGTGGTACTGCTGCTGCGTCTACCCGCGTCCATGAAACCGTGGATAATCTTACCAAGCAAATTACAGCTACTTTTAAGCGCCGTATGCCATCTGGCGGCACTATTCATATTGAAGAGATTCAAGATCAAGTTGAATTGATTTTGATGCGCTCTGGCGAACAAAAAATCGCGCGCGACTACGTACTCTACCGCGATGCGCACTCTCGTATGCGCGCTGAAAAACGTGCTTCCTTGCAAGCTAGCGAAACCGAATACCCCAACCTTAACGTTATCCGTGCTGACGGCACCCGCGCACCACTGAACATTGACCGCATGCGCACCATCGTCAGCGAAGCCTGTGCCAATCTTAAAGGGGTAAACAGCAAAGCCATTCTCGATGAAGCTATGCGCAACCTTTACGATGGTATTAACGAAAGCGATGTAAATACTTCTCTGGTTATTACTGCCCGCACTCTGGTAGAAAAAGAACCTAACTACTCCTTCGCCACCGCCCGTTTGTTACTCGACAAACTACGTGGAGAAGCGCTGGGTTTTCTGGGCATCACTAATGAAGCTACTCAGTCTGATATGGAATTGTATTACGCTCGCGCCCTGCCCATTTACCTTAAAAAAGGTGTGGAGTTAGAGCTGTTATCGCCTGAGTTATTAAAGTTCGATCACGAAAAACTTGGCAAAGCCATACTCGCCGATCGTGACTTGCAATTCAC
>JANPKH010000223.1:0-1628 GCA_031425935.1 Gammaproteobacteria bacterium
CGATGGCAAGCACGATCGTCCTCAAGTCCACCCCGCCGATGGCGAGCGAGCTACTGTCAGTTCCGCTCCTACAATGGCGTCGGCCGCAAGCGTGTGGAAAGGGGTTGGTCCGTCAGAACTCTATCTGTGATCCCAACTCCACGACACGGTTCGGTGGAAGGCCGAAGAACTGGGTGGCCGACTGGGCGTTGCGCGCCAGGAACACGAACAGCTTCTTGCGCCAGCGCACCATCTTCGCCTGTCCCGTCGGGATGAGTCGCTCGCGCCCGAGATAGTAGCTGGTCTCCTGCGCCCGGGTCTGAAGTCCCTGTTCGACGCAGAGCGCGATGATCTCCGGCACGTTCGGGGTCTCCATGAACCCGTACTTCGCGGTCACGCGGAAAAACCCGTGCTCGAGCGCCACGACACGAACCCGATCCACGTCCTCGACATCCGGAACTTCGACCGAGCTCACCGCGAGCAGCACCACCTGCTGGTGCAGCGCCTTGTTGTGCTTGAGGTGATGCAGCAGGACGACGGGTGCTCCTTCTGGATCTGATGTCATGAACACCGCCGTTCCATTCACGCGATGCGGCGGGTTCCGCCCGATGTCGTCGAGGAAGAGGTCCAGTGGCAGCGTCGCCTGCCGCATGAGACCACCGAGAAGGTCGCGACCGGTCTTCCACGTGGTCATCACCGTCAGGATCGCCATTGCGATGGCGAGCGGCACCCAGCCGCCGCGTTGGATCTTCAGCGCATTCGCACCAAGGAAGGCGAGATCGAAGGCGAGGAAGAACGCAGTAATGGCGACGACGCGCCACATCGGCCACTTCCAGCGGACGCGGGCGATCACGCTGAACAGGATCGTGGTGATCGCCATCGTCCCCGTGACCGCGATGCCGTAGGCGGCGCCGAGCGCGCCCGACGACTGGAACGCCAGCACGATGAGCAGCGTCCCGATCATCAGCGCCGTGTTCACCTCGGGAACGTAGATCTGCCCGTGCTCGCGCTCCGACGTGTGCACGATCGTGAGGCGAGGACTGTATCCGAGCTGCACGGATTGTCGGGCGAGCGAGAACGCGCCGGAGATGAGTGCCTGCGATGCGACGATGGCCGCGAGCGTGGCAATGACCAGCAGCGGAATCAGGAACCAGCGCGGTGCCAGGAAATAGAACGGGTTGGCGACTGCCGCCGGGTCGCGAAGGAGCAGCGCACCCTGGCCGAAGTAGTTGAGCAGCAGCGATGGCAGCACGAGCGCGAAGAACGCGATGCGAATCGGTTTCTTGCCGAAGTGACCAAGGTCGGCATACAGCGCCTCCGCACCCGTGACCGCCAGGAAGACCGCCCCGAGCACCGCGAAGCCGATGAATCCATGCTCGGTGAAGAACTGCACCATATACCACGGATTGGCGGCAATGAGGATGCGCGGCGAACGGACGATCTCCAGCAGGCCAAGCGTGCCGATCGTCAGGAACCAGGCGAGCGTGATTGGACCGAACGCCTTTCCGACCCGTCCCGTCCCGAATCGCTGAAACATGAAGAGCGTGAAGAGAATCACGACGGTACCGGCCACCACGAAACGCTCGAGAGCCGGCGTAGCCACCTTGAGCCCCTCCATCGCGCCGAGTACCGAGATGGCGGGCGTGATC
>JANPKH010000224.1:0-6727 GCA_031425935.1 Gammaproteobacteria bacterium
AACATTCGCTTAAAGGAATTTTTGAGGTATAAAAATGACATCACCTATTTTCACTTGCATTACTATCCTATGCTTAGTCGCCTCAGTTGCTGTTGGCGCAGAAGAAAAATCACACGACGCTATTATTCAAGATGGTACGCCCGTACCCGGCGGCTCTACCAAGCTGGTAAATCTCAATCAAGGGTGGAGCCAGGCCACACAATCGGGTTATTGGTATGGCGGCGATGGCTCTTTAATTATTCCTTATGATTGGTTTTTGATTCTTGAGCAAGCCCAAAGCACAGAGCTATTCCGTTCAGACGCTAACATTGAGCGCTTGCGCTATATTCCTGTGCCTAAGTCTCAGTGGAATCCGGATGGAGTGCCTGCGGGCTTTGCCAAAAATATTGATCCTACGAACAACGAAACATTTATGGCTTTGAGTTGCGGCGGCTGCCACACCACCAAGATTTCTTATAAAGATACGTCGATGATTATTAATGGTGCCGCGACCATGGGCGACTTCCAACAAATGATGTTGGATCTCGAAAGCGCTATGGTTGCCACACTCAAACAACCTGAAAAATTTACACGTTTCGCGAAAGCACTTTTAGGCAATAACTATAATGCTGAAACTAGTGCGCAATTACGCGTTAGCCTTCAAGAAAAAACCGATATCCAAATAAATTTTAATCACAACAATCGCACTCCCGCAAAATTTGGCTTTGGGCGCGTTGATGCATTTGCCTATGCTTACAATAATATTGGTGTGACTTTTCTCGGCATTCCAGAAAATCATGTCGACGGGATAGCGCCGGCAAATTATAACTTCATCTGGGGAACGGCCCAGTCTGACGTACTCCAGTGGAACGGCAGTGCACCCAATACACCGCCCATAGCGCCTATTTTTCGCGTACTGGGTGACGTGTGGGGCGGCGGAGGTCGAGCGCATCTCCACGCTAAGATTTGGCCGATCGGTTTTGAATCGACCGCTAATTTCAAAGGCTTGGGCGATATGTTGTCATGGGTCAAGGTGCTCCAGTCACCGCAATGGCCAGAAACAATTTTGCCGAAGATCGATAGAGAAAAAGCAGTCCGGGGACGCCAATTATATGAAAGCCAATGTGTTAGCTGTCATCAACTAACGCTGACCCGCGCTGAGCAAATGCAGCCTTACAGTGCCGTTATGGTGCCGCAAACCAAAGTGGGTACCGATAGAGCTGAGCTAGTTTTAATTGAAGAGTCTGTGCAAAAAACAGGAATGCTGGAAGGCTCCAAAATGTTTTACATTGCAGGCGAAAAACTTGGCCCAACAACCCCTGCAAAAAATTTACTGAACATCACCAGTATCGGCGTGATGTTTCGCCACCCGGAAGAAACTATCGTACAAGGTCTGCGCGATTTTACGGGCACTAAAGGGCGCAGCGTCGATGACCTCTACTCTTACAAAGCGCGCCCACTGACCGGGATATGGGCAACCTCGCCCTATTTACACAATGGTTCAGTGCCGAACCTTTATCAGCTGCTATTACCCAGCGCTAAACGCGACAAGATTTTTTATACCGGAAATAGAACTTTCGATCCAAAAAATGTTGGCCAATTAAGTGCAAAGCAAACAGGACTATTTAAGTTTGATACCAGCCTCTACGGCAACAGCAATTCTGGTCACGAGTATGGCGTTACATTGAATGACCAACAACGTTTTGAACTGATTGAATTTATGAAAACGTTGTAACGCGCTCATCTTTTTTTTCAAGAATGATTAAAAAAATATCAGAATCACCGGTATATATTACGTAATTTCAAGGAACCCTATTCCATGTCTATCAAAACATTTTTTCACATCGGCATAGTTGTCGCCGACCTTGATGCAGCTATAAGTTACTACTCCAAATATCTTGGTGTTGAATTTACGCGCCCGTCAAACATGAAGGCCTACATTGAGGGTCCTAACAATTTATCCTACGAACAAAACGTAGTCGCCTGTTATTCCAGATCCGAAGAGCCCTACTATGAGCTTATTCAAGCGGGTGGCGATGGAATTTTTTCAGAAAAAAATACTAACCAAATTTTTTATTTTGGTATGTGGGAATCAGATATGAATCAACGGCTAATTACGTTACATGAGCAAGGAGTTGGTGTAGCCGCGATCATGAGAGAAGAAGCAAACGGGCCCATCATTGCCATTATTACCGAGCCCGACGCTATGGGTGGTCGCATCGAATATGTCAGTGAGTCTTTGCGCTTGCCGATTGCCGCCTGGGTACTAACCGGTTATCCAATTTAAAAGCAACAGCTATTCATTAATCGTTTTTTTTGAGTATATAAAATGAAAAAAATTCAACACACATCAATACTTCAATTATTTTCGCGTAGGGTTCTTAGTGTAGTTTTTGTCGTTGCTGCGCAGCTATTTATGACAGCGCAGCTAGCTATGGCAGCAGAACTATCTACGACAGCAGCATCCGTGGCAGCAACACCTGTGACATCACCATCACCCATACTGACTAATCAGGGCAGCAAGTGGACAGAGATAACGCGAAATCAGTTTTACACTCAGGATCAAGGGTCACAACTAATTCCGTTAGCATGGGCCATGGCTTTGAAGCAACAAAATGGCAGTGCTTTTATGGCAGATAGCCTGCAGAGATATGGCTACCTGCCCAATCCCAAAAGTACAGAGCCGGGTCTGGCGGTTGGGTTTACAACTAACAATAGCCCGAGCAGCAATAGCTCAGGAAGCAAAATGCTAGGCATGACTTGCTCTGCTTGCCACACGCGCCAAATTAATATTGGGGAGAATTCCTATCGCATAGACGGAGGCCCTGCTATTAGCGACTTCCAAGGTTTTATGACGGACCTTGATGTCGCAGTCAACACTGTTCTTACCAACCCGAAAGCATTTGCAGATTTTTCAAAGACAGTGCTGGGCGCAGCCGCCACACCAACTGATAAAGCCAAACTTCGCGAAGAGCTAGCCGCCTGGTTCTTACCTTACAACACTATTGTTAAAGGCTCCTTCTCTGCGCAATCGCCGTGGGGGCCTGGTCGGCTGGACGCTATAGCGATGATTTTCAATCGCGTCTCCGGGCTGGATATAGGTACTACCCCGGATCGCATTATCAAAGAAAATATTAAGCTCGCTGATGCTCCCGTTCGCTATCCGTTTCTTTGGAACGCCGCGGTTCAAGACTTTACTCAGTGGCCGGGTTTCTCACCCAACGGCAACCGAATTTTTGGGCTTACTCGTAACCTGGGTGAGGTTTTTGGCGTTTTCGCGCACTTCGCTCCGGTGAAAGATAGCCATGACATACTAAAAATTAATTACACCAAAAATAACTCTGCAAATTTTAAAGGTTTGAATACTCTTGAAAACTTGATTATGAAATTAGGCCCACCGGTTTGGCCCTGGGCTCTGGATAAAACATTAGCGAGCAAAGGCGAAGCTGTATTTAACAAGAAAGACGTGGCGCAAGGAAATAGCAGCTGCGCTGATTGCCACGGCATTAAGAAAGGCCAATTTCGTTCTTTCGCAGCCGAATCCTGGGCCACACCGATTATGGATGTTGGTACTGACTCACGTGAAGCCAAGCTGCTAAATTCAACGGTCAAAACCGGTGTTCTTGAAGGCGCAATTCCCTATCCCGGCGGAACGCCACTTAAAGCAGTGGATACCGCAAGCTCCGTATTAGGCACTGTAGTCATTGGTTCGATTCTCCAACATTATTTAGCTGGCAAAATAGATGGTGTAGAGCATGCGGTACTAACTGAGGCAGAGCGCCTGGAAGCAAAATTTAAGGTTGGTATAGAAAGAGTTGAAACTGAAATTGAAGGCGAGCTGCACATAAAAGATCATATAGGCACCTTGAATGATCTCAAGCAAAGCTTAATTAAACACGATGCGCCAGTTACCGCATTCAAATATGAATCACGCGTACTTCAGGGAATTTGGGCCGCCGCACCTTACCTACACAATGGCTCGGTACCAACATTGGCTGAGCTGTTAAAGCCCGATACGGAACGCGTGGCCAGCTTCAAAGTAGGCCCTGAGTACGATGTAAAAAATGTTGGTTTGAATACTCAGCAATCTAAATTTAACTTTACATTAAACACTACCGACTGCAGTAAACGCGACTCAGGCAATAGTCGTTGCGGGCACAATTTTGGTACGGGCTTTACCGCAGAAGAGAAGCTAGCTTTGTTAGAATATTTAAAAATGATTTAGCTTCTTAAAAAATTTCCAGCTTCGCAGATTAAAAGTTCGTCACTCACTGAGGTTCTGTTGCTAGTGCTTTCTCGCGCTGGCAACAGAAAATCCCAGATACAAAGTAATAGTTTTAATGAAATAAATAAAATAGCGCGGGAAAACTATTGCTGGTTATATTCAAAAGCTTCGTTAGAAAAAAGATGTGCAAGAAAATAACAAAATTAAATTCCTTAATCGGCGGTGTCCAGGTCTTTAAAGCAGGCCTTGTGTTTTACTTCATCTCATTTGAAAGACATAAATAAAACCCAGGACCTGCAATCAATTTACAAAATTAATAACCCAGCGATTTATGTTTCGCTTCTAAATCCTGAACAGCATCTTGAGCACGCCATTGATCCTCTGAAAGGTGCTTAATTAAAATATTAGTGTTCGATATATGCAATTCTCGGTCTTTAATATCTTGCAAAAGTTTGCGTCTTTGTTCTTCAGTAGTCATCCTGTCAACAATCCTACTTTCGTAGTTACTTATATCGTTGCGGCTGCCAGTAATACTATTTCGCTTTTCTTCAAGTTCATTCTCAATTTTTCCTTGCGCCAGACGCAGTTTATGCCATTCTTTTCCATCATTGTAAGCAGTAGAAAAAACAGCGCCTGCGTCGCCGGTGCAGACGTTTTGGTGAGTTCTTCCATTTTTCCCAATTTGATAACCGTTTGCACGCGTGCAATAAGTTTTATAGCCACTATTAAGACCTTCTTGGTAGCGTTGCAGATCCGGCACAATGTTTGATTTTGCGCAAGCCTCTCTATGACGACCAATTTTATCTAACGGCAGGCCTTTACTTCCATCCTCCATACCAATGATGTACCAATCGGCATTTTGGCATTCTTTCTTGCTGAGCCCTGAAGAACAGCCAACATTGACCAAAGCAACAAGAGTAATACTAAGGAGTGAAATTTTTCTAGAGCGCATGATTGTTTCCTTGATAGTTCATATTTATTGTTTTTTTACACGAAGATAATACTATGATTAGTAAATCATTAGGAGAATAGATGATATTTCCTGGTTTTCAATATCGTGAACTCTCTTATTTTAGAATTGCGTATCAATACGTTATAAATGCAGCATGTAATCGAAAAGCACAAAATTGCTACTGCAATTGGTTGAATTATTCATGTTAGGAATTCATTGGTGATAGAAAAATTCTCCACGCGTCGAAACGGTGGAGAATTTTTTTGACAAGAATTTACAAAGTTACCGCTATATTAAAATCCTTTGCTTTTGCTAATCCAGGGAGATCGACACAAACGACAATTGGTGCCAAAGAACATGCTCCTGCCGGTACTTGACTGATCGTCCTTCAACATAAAGTTCAACCAGCCTGTCGCTACTATTCCGAACTCACCCCCATTATCCTGGTAATAGGCATCGCCGTGACCCTGAGGATAATTCGCGTGATAGAAAGGAACATTGTTCACTTCACTGTATTCCTGTAATCCTGGATTGTAGGCAACATCGCGTGAATCGCCGTTGAAAATGGCAACCGGTGTATGGAAGCGTGGATAGTAGTTGAATCTGTCACCGTAGATGCCGAGGCCGCTATTCAATGCAACTGCTGTAGTTACACGTGGGTCCACAGCGGCGAAGTGCGCCATGCCACCACCACAAGACCAGCCCATGGTCGCAATTTTGCTGACATTAAGCTTGCCGTAGTACTGACTGCACTTACGACTGTTTTCGGCGACCGCCCAATTAATCGCTCGCACCAGTTCCGTCTCGTGCTGATCGTTCGAGCCAGAGCCGAAAGGTCCACCGTTAGCTATTACTAAATAGCCATTGGAAGCGATTTGCAGAAGGAAATCCGCCTGCTCTGTGCCCACGTTGGAGCATGCACCATTACCCCATACTACGATTGGGATATTGTTTGCGCGAGATAGATCCGGACGATAAATGGTGTGATTAGGCAAGGTTTGAGTCGCGTGCTCTATCGCATAACCAAAAGCGCCAGACGGAGGATTTTTCTGCTCTGCACGAGCTACAGCTCTGTTGTAGTCGACGGGTGTTGGTGTCTGACGATCAGCGCTGGAACACTCAGGTTCGTTCTCACCTGTGAAGACCCCACCATCGCTTGAGTAGATCGCGAAACCGCTGATGGTGGCGTTATTGATTACAGAAGTCAGATTGATGGTCAACTTTCCGTCTGTGACAGCCAGGTTATCAACACGCAGGTTGTAAGCAGCGTTACGACCAGCAGCGCCAAACAAATCGAAATTGGAGAGTACGGACTTTCCTTCAACACTCAAATTGAAGGATCGTGCACCTACAGACGTATGGTACAGCTCGGCGAAATGCAACACGACACTATACGTTGCACTGCTTACAGGAATCTCATAGTTGTAGGTGCCATATCGCTCGGACTGATACAGCGTGTCTTCTGTGGTACCTGAAATAGGATCAGTTACTACTTGAGTCGTGCCACCAGAAGCAAAACGATCCGCTCGATATACGACACCATTCAACGTAGCGGCTGAAGAAGCCCCAGC
>JANPKH010000225.1:0-13273 GCA_031425935.1 Gammaproteobacteria bacterium
ATGCTTACGTCACTTCAGATGTAGGCCAACATCAAATGTTTGCCGCGCAATATTATTTATTCGATAAGCCACGCCGTTGGATCAACTCAGGTGGCCTCGGCACTATGGGCTTCGGTTTGCCGGCAGCTATGGGTGTGCAAATGGCTTACCGCGATGCAACTGTAGTTTGCGTAACAGGCGAAGGCAGCATTCAAATGTGCATTCAGGAGTTATCGACCTGCACGCAATATAATCTGCCCGTAAAAGTTATTTGCTTGAATAACCAGGCTCTTGGCATGGTTCGGCAATGGCAAGATATGCAATATTCCGGGCGCTACGCCGAAAGTCTGTACGAAGATTCGTTACCAGATTTTGTTAAGCTCGCTGAAGCCTATGGCCATGTGGGTATGTTAGTGACCAAAAAAGAAGATTTGAAAGCGAAGTTGGAAGAATGTTTTGCTATGAAAGACCGCATGGTGTTTATGGATATCATGGTCGATCAATCGGAACACGTTTATCCCATGCATGTAGCGCCTAACGGCTCGATGCGCGATATGTTGTTAAGTAAAACGGAGCGTACATAAAATGCGGAGAATTATTGCTGTTTTATTAGAAAACGCCCCAGGTGCTTTATCTCGCGTTGTGGGATTGTTTTCCCAGCGCGGCTACAACATCGAAAGCTTAACTGTTGCGCCAACGGAAGATCCAACGCTTTCACGTTTGACGTTAACCACGCTAGGTGACGATCATAAAATCGAACAAATTACTAAGCATCTTAACAAGCTTGTTGATGTGGTGAAGCTAGTCGATTTGACTGAAGGTGCGCATATTGAACGTGAACTGATGCTAATAAAAGTAAAAGCATCCGGTGCGCAACGTGCGGAAGTGAAACGGTGCGTGGACATTTTTCGCGGTCAAATTATTGATGTTACAAGTACGCTTTACACCATCCAAATTACTGGTGCTAGCGACAAGCTCGATGCGTTTTTATTAGCGGTGGGTGATGCTTCGATTATTGAAGTTGTTCGTAGTGGTGTCAGTGGAATTTCACGCGGCGAGAAAGTATTGAGTTTGTAAATTGTAATTTAATAAATCAAAACGCCGAGCTTTGACAAGAAACTCGGCGTTTTTTATTGAAATTGGTGACGAATTATAAAACCAATTAACGCCTATGATCCGCAACTAAAGTCCCCGCATCCAAAACTTCTCGTTCATGCCCAGGTTCACGCCATACTTCAATAAGCGCTGCTTCATACCATTTTTTTATGGCAGGAAGATGTAGTATGTGCTGCATATATTGCTTGGCAATATCGCTCAATGGCAAATGATAAGTTTGTGCGCGGAATACGACGGGTGCAAAAAACGCATCGACGGCGGTAAATTTTTCTCCCGTTAAAAAAGGCCCGCCAAATTTTTGCAGACCTTCGCGCCATAGCTCGTCGATGCGAGAAATATCTTTTTGCAGTGCAGCAGAAATATTGTTGAGCTGAACGCGCATGCCGCAACTCATGCCGCAATTGTTGCGTAAGGTTTGAAAACCGGAATGCATTTCTGCGGCGGCGCAACGGGCCCAAGCGCGAGCAATTTTATCGGTAGGCCAAACACCGTCATGTTGTTCGGCTAAATATTCGGTAATTGCAAGCGAATCCCACACGATTAAATCACCATCTACCAAGCAGGGAACTTTGCCGTTAGGCGAGAATGCGCGATAGAGATCCCATGCGCCATTTTCAGGAAAGGGATGCATTTTTTCGACAAATTCAATATCAAGTGCTTGCATTAAAAGCCAGGGCCGCAACGACCAGGATGAATAATTTTTATTGGCAATATGAAGTGCGTACATATGTTAACTCACTCTATAGGGCTATATGGAATACGGGTTACTTATTGATTTTTTATCAATTCAATAAAATGTTCGGCCAAATGATCATACACTGCGCGAATACGTGGATTGCTTCGCAATTCCAGGGGTGCGGTTAACCACACGGGCACATCAGGTATCCAGTCGGCAGGCAACACCCGTACAAGTATTGGCTTATCTTTTGCCAGAATTGAAAAACTAAAACCTATCCCCATACCAGCAATGACTGCTTGCCAACAAACAATGTGATTGTCGCAACGCAATGCAAAAGATTCGCGCGTTAATTGAATACCTAGGGCGCGAGTGCTATTAATAATACTGGGATTTTTATCGTAACCGATCCAATCAAAACGCGGGAAGTTTTCGGGTGAGAATGGAATATTTTTTTTCGCCAAATAATCTTTGCTTGCATAGCCGCCCATTTTAAAATCGCCGAGGTGGCGAGCCACCAAAGTATCTTGTGATGGTTTTGTCATGCGTACTGCAATATCTGCTTCGCGCTCTAATAAATTATCAACGCCATTGTTAGCTACGATTTCAATTTGAATGTCAGGGTATTTTTCCCGCAAGCTAATCAGTATGGGAGGCAACATATAGGCACAGGTTGTTTCGCTGGCCGTTATGCGCACTGTGCCTTTAAGAGACTGACTTTGATTCGTAGCTGCGAGCTGCAATGCGTGCGCCGCTGCTTGCATCTGCCTTGCCGGAAGCAGCAAGGATTCGCCTGCAACCGTTAACACTGTTCCGCGTGCGCCGCGCGTGAACAAGGCTGCACCAATTTCTGATTCCAGTAGCGCAAGTTGGCGACTTAATGTTGGCTGGGTCGCCCCTATAGCCTCTGCGGCACGAGCTAAAGCTCCGTGCTCAACCACGGCCAGAAAGACCTGGATTAGATTCCAGTCAAAATTTAGACGATTTTGATTATCCACTTGAACACCTTTCTCTCGTACGGCCTTTAATTATGCATAGCTCCTATACAAGAAACAGCATTGTAGCTTGCGTTACTCTCACACAAAATACACACATCGACAAGCACACAACTCAGGAAATCACCATGACAACTTTATACCGTTATTTTTTGCAATTACCCAAAACTTCAACTTTATGGGTGATGACATTGGTATCTCTGGCATTTAATCTATGGATAACACAAATTTTAAACAGTCATTACGCTGCGTCCAAATTCCCGGTTCCTTATTTTGTTGCGCAATTATCATTCAACCCGGAAAAAATCAAAGCCTGGTATGCGTATTTAATTGAGCAAGGTACATTTGAACAATACATTCGTACGCAACATGTGGATTCTTTATTTATTATCGCTACGCTTTTTCTTCATACGTTAGCACTAGTGCTTATATCCCGTTTGTTCTTTTCTGAAACTAAGGGAAGAAAAGTTATGGTGATTTGCGCACTCATCGCAGCTATTGCGCCCGTATGCGATCAACTTGAAAATTGCATTTCATATTTAATGCTTGCTAACCCTGCAAATTTTCCTGGAGTTTTTGCTTATATTTATTCTTCTTTTGCTGCGATTAAATTTGCCATGTTTGTATTTGCGTATGTGGCAGCCTTACTAGGCATAGTTGCGGGCATAGTGTTGCGCATTAAACATTATTTCGCATTGCAATCAACTGTGAATTAGCCTAGCGGAATATAAAGCAAAGTTAATTTTTTATGCATAAAAATTTTCGCTTATGAATAATCCTCTTTTATCCATTGATTTTCTCGCTCCGTCTCATGTCGTTGCTCGGGCACTTATTGGCGCCACATTTATTGTTGACGGCGTTGGTGGGGTGATTGTCGAAACAGAAGCTTATGATCGTGATGATCCCGCCTCCCATAGTTTTACCGGGCCTACGATACGCAACGCTGCTATGTTTGGGGCGCCAGGGCGAGCCTACGTCTATCGCTCTTACGGGATTCATTGGTGTTTAAATTTTGTGTGCTGTGCTGAAGGCCATGGTGCGGGAGTGTTAATTCGCGCCATTGAGCCCACTATTGGTGTAGAAATTATGCGCGAACGCAGAGGGGTAGAAGAGAATCGTTTGCTTTGTTCTGGCCCGGGGCGGGTAGGGCAGGCGCTGGGAATTTCTCGCGATCACAATGGGATGCGCCTTGATGAGCCTCCATTTCAATTAATAGCCCCGGCACATCTGATGCCTGTTATTAGTGGCCCACGTATAGGTATTTCAAAAGCTGCGGATGTTCCCTTGCGATTTGGCTTGGCTGGGTCGAATTTTTTTAGTCGGCGCTTTCGTTAAAAAAAGATAATGTTCTTTTTTATTCAATCGTAAAGTTAAATAATCACTAAACTCAAATGCGCGCTAAAGTTGAATACTCAGTAAAGTTAAACACTCCCTAAAAAGTACTGCTATAAAAAAAGCAAAAAACTAATCAACAGGCGCAACCGGAATGACAAATCACCTTCAAAGTATTTTGTGCCATTGGTACACACAGCGCGATCAATATCGGTGGGTGCTGGGCACGGTGATTGATATTGATGGCTCAAACTACCGTAAAATCGGCGCAATGATATTGATTAATGAATTGGGCCAATATCACGGTTTAATCAGTGGCGGTTGCCTGGAAAAATCTCTTTTGGTCGATGTAAAAAAAGTGCTGACCTATGATCGACCACTGCGTGTTTGTTACGACTCTAGTGAAAACTCAGATTCACCCTTGGCCATGGCTCTAGGGTGTGGTGGCAAAGTCACCATCTTATTGCAACCAGTAAGCGCGGTTAACAATTATCAAAAGCTGGATTTTTTATACGAAGCATTGCAAGCCCGTGCGCCGGTTAGTTACGGGATTGGCGTAAGTAACGATGAAAATTTGCAAGGTTCTGTAAATCAACTTCTAAACTCAAGCGAAACAAAAGTGCTTATGCAAACTGCACGTAATAGACTTTGCAAAACTCGCGACGGGAGCGAGTTATTAATTGTGGATGTCCGTCCACAAATTCACTTATTAGTATTTGGGGGCGGCATCGATGCCATTCCTCTAGTGCAAATGGCCGGCATTCTTGGCTGGCGCGTGACACTGGTGGATAGCCGCACTGGTTACGCGCAAGCTAGTAGCTTTGCCAGTGCTCACAAATTAATTCACTCGCCCGCAGATGCTCTTGAGGTAAATGAAATTTTACACACGATTGACTCGGCAATTGTGATGACCCACAACGTCGAGATGGATGCCGCTGCGATTCGCGTGTTGCAGAATTCCAGCGCGCGATATTTAGGTTTGCTCGGGCCAGAGCATCGCAAACAAAAAGTGTTAAAGCGTGCGGGAATATCCGTTAGCAAGGTTGAGTTGTTTGGTCCCATGGGGATAAACATTGGCGGTGATTTACCTGAATCCATTGCATTGGGGACACTCGCGCAATGCCATCAAGTTCTGGATGCAAAGCATCAATCTTTAGAGACTAATACAATGCTGGCAAATGTATTTTTGTCAGGGAGACAAGTCGTTTGAGTTTATACACTCTGGTGTTAGCCGCTGGTGAAGGCCGACGTTTTGGTCAAGCGGTTAAACAATTGGCAGTAGTGAGCGGGCAAACCATGCTGGAGCATTGTGTCTGTAATACTCGCGTCATAACGCCAGGTAAGGTATGTGTAGTGCTGGGTTATCAACACGATATTTTGCGGCCACTGGTCGAGTCGGAGCAGATTGTCATTAATCCAAATTGGCGCGCTGGCATAGGAAATTCTATCGCGTGTGGTGTAGCAGCCTTGCCGTCCACTGCCAGTGCTGTGTTGATTGTGTTGTGCGATCAAGTTGCGCTAACTGCAGCAGATTTCATGCTTCTGTGTAACCGCTATCAACAGCTCTTGGACGACAAAACAAGCGTGGAGGTTATGCCCATAGTGTGTGCCGCTTATGCGGAGGGGCTCGGTGTTCCCGCTATTTTTCCGCAACGTTTTTTTAATCAATTAACTGCGTTGGAAGGTGATTGTGGGGCAAAAAAATTATTGCTCACGAATTCTGTGATGAGCGTGCTTATGGAGCGCGCCGCAATTGATATAGATACACAGGATAATTGGGTTCAATTCAATAAACTTATTCTTAATTAACGCAAAGCGAATGGGAGACTGTCAGTGAGCAGCTTAAAAATTAACGGTGTTGAACACCAAATAGAAGCGGACGCTAACATGCCGCTGTTATGGATATTGCGCGACATACTCAATATGACTGGCACCAAGTTTGGTTGCGGCAAGGGTTTATGTGGCGCTTGCACCGTGCATATGGATGGCGAACCGATTCGTTCCTGCTCTCTACCTTTAGGGGCGGCAATAGGTAAAGAGATTAGAACAATTGAAGGTTTGTCTGAAAAAGGTGATCACCCATTACAGCGTGCCTGGGTCGCTCACAATGTCCCGCAATGCGGTTATTGTCAGTCGGGTCAGTTGATGAGCGCTGCGGCTTTACTGCAGAAAAACCCAACGCCATCCGATGCGGATATCAAGCAGGCGATGGCGGGGAACATTTGTCGTTGTGGTACTTATCCGCGGATTGAAGCTGCTATCAAATCTGTTGCTGGTGTCCAAACTTATGAGCCGGTGCAGGAACCAGCGCAAAAGGGAGCAATGTAATGGCTACTTTAAGCAAATTAAATCGTCGTGACTTTCTTATCATGACTGGCGTTGGCACTGCCGGGTTAGCGCTTTACGCCGCGATTAAAAGCGATTTTTTTAACAAGAATACGCCAGCAGCATTAACTGCGCCTACAGCTCAGGCGGCGCCTCTAAACGTGTTCGTCCATATAGGTACCAATGATCGCGTTACCATCACGGCGCATCGCTCGGAAATGGGCCAAGGCATTCGCACCAGCCTGCCGCAAATCGTGGCGGATGAGCTGGATGCAGACTGGGATAAAGTGGATATAGTGCAGGCTCAGGCCAATGAAAAATACGGCGATCAAAACACTGATGGTTCGCACAGCGTGCGGAGTTTTTACCAAACCATGCGGGAAATGGGCGCGTCAGCCAAGCACATGTTGTGTGCCGCCGCCGCCGAACAATGGCAAGTGCCCGTAACAAGCTGTATCGCTAAAGGCCACAGTGTTACTCATGCAGAGAGTGGTAAATCATTGCGCTACGGCGAGCTAGCCGTGGCGGCTGCCAAGCAGCCAATCCCGGATGTAAAGTTGCTTAGCTTTAAAACCCCGGCGGATTACAAATTCATTGGTAAACCAATACCAATGGTGGATATGGACGATATGGTGCGCGGTACAACGCATTTCGGCATAGATACCAAATTACCCGACATGGTTTACGCCAGCATTGAACGTTGCCCGGTAATGAGCGGTAAAGTTAAGTCGTTCGACGCGAGCAAAGCCTTGCTTATCCCTGGTGTGATTCAGACAATAAAAATGGATGGTGGTAACGAGCCTACTGGCTTTAATCCCCTCGCGGGCGTAGCGGTTATCGCCACAAACACCTGGGCCGCAATGGAAGGCCGCAAGGCGCTGGAGATAATATGGGAAACCAGCCCTCATGCGACTTACGACTCACGCGCAACAATTGCAAATCTAGTGAGTGGTGCTGCAGTTGATCCCAAAACCGTGCGTAGTCATGGTGATATCGAAAGCGTTTTTGCGAAGACCACAAAAGTTCACGAAGCGGTTTACAGCATTCCGCATATGGAACACGCCACCATGGAGCCGCCAGCGGCAACGGTTCGCATCACCGGAGATCTTTGTGAAATATGGGCCTGCGTGCAGAACCCTGTAGGCGCACGCGACGTAGTGGCAAGCGCAATTGGTTTTAAACCAGAGCAGGTCGTCGTTAATGTTACCTTGCTCGGTAGTGCCTTTGGGCGCAAGTCCAAACCGGATTTTGTGATTGAGGCTGCGGTACTTGCTAAAGCCATCGGCAAGCCAGTGAAAGTCACCTGGAGTCGTGAAGATGCTACTCGCAACGGTTATTACCATGCCTACAGTGTGCAACACTTCAAAGCAGCGTTGGATGAAAGTCATCGCATCATAGGAATGGATTCCAGCGTGGCATCGCCTTCTATAATGTCGCTGTTTAAACCAGGTGGAAATTACCTGCAAAACTGGGAGCTAGAGCAGGGCTTTTCGAGCGTGCCTTACGATATTCCAAATGTGCGTATGCGCAATTTCCCGGCACCGGTTCACACACGAATTGGCTGGATGCGTTCGGTGTTCAACATTAATCATGCGTTTGCACTCAATAGTTTTATTGATGAGCTGGCACGCCTAAATAAGATTGATTCACTCGAATATCAGTTAGCGGCCATAGGCTCTGACCGCGAAGTAAAAGCGCTTGAAGAGGGTGCAGAACAAAAAGATTATCCCTTTAAAACAGCGCGCTTAAAAAATGTGTTGCAGGCGGTTCAGAAATCCACTGGTTGGCCTGCGCCGGTAAATACATTTGAAGGTTGGGGAGTTGCGACGCATCGCAGTTTTTTAAGTTATGTGGCAGTAGCGACTAAAGTTCGCCTTGAACACAATCAGCTGCGCATATTGGAAGTTCATATCGTGCTCGACTGCGGTCAAATGGTGAACCCCGATAGAGTTCACTCACAAATGGAAGGCGCCGTGATTTTTGGTTTATCTGCTGCGCTCTTTGGTGAAATTACATTTAAAAATGGTGCTATTGAACAATCCAGCTTCGATGATTACTATCTGTTACGCATCAATCAAAGCCCTAAGATTGTGGTGACCTTAATCAGTAGTGATGAAAAACACACTGGGGTGGGTGAGCCGGGAGTCCCGCCCATAGCAGCGAGTGTTACCAATGCGATTGTCGCTGCCGGTGGGCCGCGTATTCGTGAATTGCCGATAAAAAATCATGTCCGAATAGCGTAATTATTTTTCTTTAATTCGCTATGAAGCTTTTCCATAATTTAATAGGAGCTTTGTAATGCAAGAAACCTGGCGATGGTTCGGTCCAAATGATTCAATTTCTTTAGAAAAAATTATTCAGGCCGGTGCGACTGGTATTGTTAGTTCGTTACATGAAATTCCTACGGGCGCGGTGTGGCCGCTGGCAGAGATTCATACGCGTAAGCAATTGATCGAAAAGGCGGGGTTGGAGTGGTCTGTTATTGAAAGTATTCCTATGCACAATGACATTAAAACGCGCACGGGAAATTTTCAGCAGTATATAGATAATTACAAAACTTCTATCCTTAATGCTGGTAAGGCAGGTGTGAAAGTTATTTGTTACAACTTCATGCCTGTTGTTGATTGGACACGCACCAATCTAATGTATCGTTTACCCAGTACCAGTCACGCGTTACGTTTTGAGATGACAGATTTTGCCGCTTATGATGTTTATATTTTAGCGCGAAAAAATGCAGAAAAAGATTACTCGCCACAAGTCATGGCCAGAGCCAAAGAGCGCTTTGCTGCCATGAGTGATGACGAAAAAATATTACTGGAAAAAAATATTATCGCAGGGCTGCCGGGTGGGGAAGGCTCTTACACGCGCGACACTATTCGCGCAGCTATCCAACAATTTATTGAGCTGGGCACTGAAGGAATGCGCGAAAATTTGTTTGCTTTCCTGCGTGAAATTATTCCGGTAGCCGAAAGTGTTGGAGTGAAAATGTGTATTCATCCGGATGATCCTCCCTTTTCCCTGTTTGGTTTGCCGCGTGTAGTATCTACTGCAAATGACGCACGTAAACTTCTCGAAGCAGTACCTAGCGAATCAAATGGATTAACCTTGTGTGCAGGCTCCTACGGTGCGCGGGGCGATAATGATTTGGTCGCAATGGCGAAAGAATTTGGTTCGCGCATTTATTTTGTTCATTTACGCAATGTTACGCGTGAGGACGATGGCTCTTTTTTCGAAGCCGAACACCTCAATGGCGACAACGATATGGTTGGCTTAATTAATGCCCTGCTATGCGAAGAGCGCCGCAGAAATAAAAATGGCGAAAATAATTTTTGCATTCCTATGCGGCCAGACCATGGGCATCTTATGGCCGATGAGGCTGACAATCCAGATGTAAAACCTGGATACTCTTATGCCGGTAGGATGAAAGGATTGGCTGAGCTTCGTGGGGTTATTCATACTCTGGAAAGATTGCATACAGGAGGTTTATAAGTATTCCATATTGTAATCCTACGAATCTTGGCAGAAACTAAAGTTCCGGTGCCGCCCCCAAGCTCGGCGTTGGCTTTGAGAGCGATATTGCTAACACAGTTACGAAGGGGAATCTGGAAAGCCTACTTCCTGCTGGGGCTATTGATACGTCATTTGGGCTTAAAATATTTCGCAGTCATCATGCTCAGGGCCTGATTTCTTCCCCAGTCAATTGCCCCCAAAATGCATTGAGAATTGGGCTTTTCAACCGTTTTTCCATCACACAGATACCCATTGAGTAAGGCCCCAGGTCGGGCTGAATTACAAACGGTTCAACCTCTTCTGCGAGTGGACTGTTATCTACCACAATTTTAGGTAGTACACCTACTCCAAAACCCAGGCTAACCATGCTGACAATGGCTTCGTTGCCTTTTACTTCTGCATAGATATTAGGTTTTATGTTATGCGTGTTAAACCAATCATCCAGGCGTTGCCGCGCGAGACCTTCTTCAGGAATGATAATGGGAATTTGGTTCCAGTTCGCGTTGTTCCATTCTTGCTGCTGTTTCGCACAAATAAATACCAGCGGCGAATGGGCAATAGGCTTGAAACTAATGCCAACGGGTAATTTGTCTGGCTTGGCGGCAATTGCGATATCTTCGTATCCGGCTTGTACTCGCTCAATGGATTGTGCCGGGTCGCCAGTATGAAGTTTTATCGCGATGCCGGGATGGCGTACGCGAAATTCGGTGAGAATATCGTACAGAAAGCTGTAGCTTGCAGTAACCGAGCAATAAATACTGAGTTGTCCATGCAGTTGATTTGCTTGCGCCAACAAAGAATCTTGATAGGTCCCCCATTGCTGTAATACTTCGCGCGCAAAATTTAAGTAGCTTTGACCTTCGTAGGTTAGGGCCACAGAGCGGTTGTCGCGTTGAAAAAGGCGCACACCCAAATCCTCCTCCAGCTGTTTAATATTGCGACTTAACGTTGATGGGCTTACATGACAAGCGTTTGCGGCGCGGCCAAAATGTAGTGTGTTGGCGAGGGAGCAGAAAAGTTTAAGCTTTGTAATGTTCATGAAACACCTGATGTTGCATTATTTGCATTATTAAGTTGTGAATATATCATTTTACGTCATGCAAGATTTTTTCTACACTGCATTCTGTTTTTAATATCTGCCGACTTTCGGCGTCTAACTCAGGAGCCTGCCATGCATGTTTATTACGATAAAGATTGTGACCTTTCCATTATCAAATCTAAAAAAGTAGCCATTATTGGCTATGGTTCACAGGGTCATGCTCATGCATGTAACTTAAGAGATACTGGTGTTGACGTTGTTGTGGGTCTGCGCTTGGGTTCTGCAACGGTTGCTAAAGCGCAAGCTCACGGCTTAAAAGTGACTGATGTTGCATCGGCTGTTGCATCGGCTGATGTTGTAATGATTTTGACCCCGGATGAATTTCAGTCAAAATTATACAAGGATGAAATCGAGCCGAATATCAAGCAGGGGGCTACGTTGGCGTTTGCTCATGGCTTCGCGATTCATTACAACCAGGTTGTTCCACGCAAAGATCTTGATGTCATCATGATTGCACCAAAAGCACCAGGTCATACTGTGCGGTCTGAGTTTGTTCGTGGCGGCGGCGTTCCAGATTTAATTGCGATTTATCAAGATGCATCAGGTAAAGCGAAAAGCATCGCTATGTCATATGCATCAGGAGTTGGTGGTGGCCGCACCGGGATCATCGAAACCTCATTTAAAGACGAAACTGAAACTGATTTGTTTGGAGAGCAAGCAGTTTTATGTGGAGGCGCAGTTGAGTTGGTTAAAATGGGTTTCGAAACTTTGGTGGAGGCAGGTTACGAGCCGGAAATGGCTTATTTTGAATGCTTGCATGAGTTGAAATTGATTGTTGACTTAATGTTTGAAGGCGGAATCGCTAACATGAACTACTCAATATCTAATAATGCTGAGTATGGTGAATACATCACTGGCCCTAAAGTCATTAATGAAGAATCACGCAAAGCTATGCGCCAAGCCTTAAAAGATATCCAAACTGGAGAGTATGCGAAGAAATTCATCGTTGAGGGGGCAACTAACTATCCATCAATGACTGCTTACCGCCGTAATAATGCAGCCCACGGTATTGAAGTTGTGGGTAACAAATTGCGGGCTATGATGCCGTGGATTCAAGCTAATAAAATTGTTGATAAAGCTAAAAACTAGCAAATTGATGATCTTATTGAAAAGGCGCGGCTCAGGCCGCGTTTTTTCGTTCTAGTGTGTACAATGGCGCTCCCCTTGCACCCTTACCGGATAATCAAAGAGGTTAATATGAACCATAATGAGCACGAGCTATCCCCGGCGCGCGAAGAAAAAGAGCGGGACAGTGATCTACCATTTGGTGATCTGGAGGAAGAGGTTTCTGAGGGGGGGCAGAAAGTTCGTCATCGTGGCGTATATTTGCTTCCCAATCTGTTCACGACGAGCGCATTGTTTTGTGGTTTTTACGCCATTGTATCTGGAATGCATGGCAATTTTTTACACGCAGCAGTAGCTATCTTGCTTGCTATGTTGCTGGATGGTATGGACGGCCGCGTAGCCCGCATGACGAATACTCAAAGCGCGTTTGGTGAGCAATACGATAGCCTTGCGGATATGGTGTCTTTTGGCGTCGCGCCCGCATTGGTCATGTTCAGTTGGGCTTTACATGACTTGGGTCGCTGGGGGTGGGCGGCCGCCTTCATTTATACCGCTTGTGCCGCTTTGCGTCTCGCTCGATTTAACACTCAAATAGGTGTTGTTGATAAAAAGTATTTTGTTGGTCTGGCAAGTCCTCCTGCGGCAGCAATTGTGGCTGCTACTGTATGGACTTGGTCTAATGTTCAGCCTGAAGGTGTTTGGGCTGCTGTAGTGGCAATAGTTACAGCATTTGTTGGTTTATTGATGGTTTCCAGTTTTCATTACACCAGTTTTAAAAGTGTGGATTTCCGTGGGCGCGTTCCATTTGGAGTAATGCTGGTAATTGTATTGGTATTTGCTGCTTTGATTATTTATCAGGAAGCCGGCTTGCTTGCGATTGCTGTCATTTATGGTCTTTCGGCGCCGGCAGTTTGGTTGTTTAAAAAGCTTGGCGCAATAAAAATAAAGTAGATTGCTTGTAATTTGTTCCAGTTGAATGCGCTTTGATATATCTGTTCTTTTGGTGGTCTGCAAAACTAAAGTGTCACCGAAATGCATTAAAAAAGCTTGCAAAGGGATGAGTGTGCCACTATAGTTCGCGCCCTCGACAAGCAGGCGATTTTAGCGGAAAAGTTAAAGGGCTTGTAAAGCGAGGTTTGTAAAAACCTAATAGAATTAAGTGTTTACAAAGTTAAA
>JANPKH010000226.1:0-2666 GCA_031425935.1 Gammaproteobacteria bacterium
GGCACCCCAGTGATGATTAGCGCGCAAAATCAAGGCATAACTCCTGAGGAGCTTATCGCGAAAGTTTATCAAGAACATCGTGCGGATTTCGCTGGTTTTTATATTGATTTTGATTATTACCATAGTACGCATTCTCCTGAAAATCAGGAACTTTCCAGTATGGTTTATAAGCGCTTACGTGAGCGTGGCGATATTGAAACCCGGACTATTCAACAAGCTTATGACCCCGTTAAAAATATATTCTTACCTGATCGTTACGTGAAAGGTGAGTGCCCATTGTGTGGTGCTAAAGATCAATATGGTGATAATTGTGAAGTTTGTGGCGGCACTTATTCGCCAGTTGAGTTGAAAAATCCGATTTCTGTATTATCTGGCGCGACACCCATACAAAAAGAGTCATTGCATTACTTTTTTAAATTGGATAATTACGCCGACATGTTGAAAACTTGGATGCGCTCCGGACGGCTGCAAGAGCAAATTGCCAATAAATTATCAGAATGGTTTGAGACGGGTTTGCAATCTTGGGATATTTCGCGTGATGCACCTTATTTTGGTTTTGAAATTCCTGATGCGCCAGGTAAATATTTTTACGTGTGGTTGGATGCACCGATTGGTTATATGGCCAGCTTCAAAAAATTAACTGAGTTGCAGCCAAAATTAAGTTTTAATGATTACTGGGGTAGGGATAGTCAGGCAGAGCTATATCATTTTATAGGTAAAGATATTGTTTATTTCCATGCATTATTTTGGCCGGCTATGTTAGAAGGTAGTGATTTTCGCAAACCATCCGCAGTTTTTGCCCACGGATTTTTAACGGTAGACGGCCACAAAATGTCTAAATCGCGTGGAACATTTATTACAGCAAATAAATATTTACAGCATTTGAATCCTGAATACTTGCGTTATTATTTTGCCGCCAAACTCAACAACCGAATTGATGATATCGATTTGAACTTTGAGGATTTTGCCCAACGTATTAATTCCGATTTAGTCGGCAAAGTAGTGAATATTGCTAGCCGTTGCGCAGGGTTCATCACCAAGTTGTTTGATAATCAATTAGCAGCAGAATTAGATGACACCAGTTTATTTGCAGATTTTGTTGCAGCTGGTGATAAAGTTGCTGAATTATATGAAGCGCGTGAGTACCATCAAGCTGTACGTGAAATCATGGCATTAGCAGATCGTGCTAATCAATATATTGATGCTAAAAAACCTTGGGTTCTTGCTAAGCAACCCGATCAATTGGCGGAAGTGCAGAAAGTTTGTACCATGGGCTTGAATCTGTTTAAAGTATTGATGACTTATTTAAAACCCATATTGCCGAAAATGGCAGAAGCGAGTGAAGCATTTTTACTAACGCCGCCGTTTGATTGGGAGAATCGTAGTAGTCCATTATTGGCGCAGTCTATTGCGGTGTTTCAACCGTTAATGCAACGAGTGGATAAAGAAGTGATTGCTGTGATGTTGAACAGCTAGGAGGGCTCGGTTATTGATTATACTAGGATTTAGCCGATTTTTCGGACTATGCTCCGAAAAAACCAGTTAATTTCGGAGTATAGTCTATGCTTACAGTGCCGCGAATTATAGAATTACCTAAAGATCATCATTTTTTTCTCTTGGGCGCACGTAATACAGGTAAGCGCACATTGATCGCAAATCACTTTCATGCTGCTACTACTTTTACTTCGGAATTTTTTTAGTGAATGCCTATTTACCTTTAGCAATTATCCGTGAAGCCGAATGTATTGGTTGCACTAAATGCATTCAGGCTTGCCCCCTTGATGTCATCATTGGCGCAGCGCAACAAATGCATACGATCATCGCACAAGACTGTACGGGTTGTGGTTTGTGTGTGCCGGTTTGTCCGGTGGATTGTATTGATATTATTGATGTGCCTATGATGACCGTTGTAGAGCGACGGGTGCGCGCGGTACACGCCAAGCAGCGTGTTGTTGCAAAACAGCAGCGGTTAATCAAGAAAAAATCTGCTGTTGATGTAGATCCTTTGGCGGCACGTAAAGCAGAAATTGCTGCAGCATTGGCGAGAGCAAAGAATAAGATGCAAAATAAATGAATGCTAAAAAACGTTATGAAATATTCCAGCGCTTTCAAGCGCATGATCCATCACCTAAAACCGAGCTTAACTACCAATCTAATTTTCAATTATTAATTGCAGTTATTTTATCAGCCCAAGCCACGGATAAGAGTGTGAATAAAGCGACAGAAAAATTATACGCTATTGCAGATACGCCGCAGAAAATATTAGCACTAGGAGAAGAAGGATTAAAAAGTTATATTAAAACCATTGGTTTGTTTAATTCCAAAGCTAGTAATATTATTAAAACCTGTGAGTTATTAGTAAAACAACATGATTCTCAAGTGCCAACTGAACGTAAAGCATTGGAAGCATTGCCAGGAGTGGGGCGAAAAACTGCTAATGTAGTTTTAAACACAGCATTTGGTGAAGATACTATTGCAGTTGATACGCATATTTTTCGTGTAGCGAATCGCACTAAAGTTGCGCCCGGAAAAACTGAGCGCGAAGTGGAAGATAAATTAGTAAAATATGTCCCGTGCCAATTTAGGAAAGATGCGCATCACTGGTTGGTATTGCATGGCAGATATATTTGTATTGCTCGAAAACCCAAATGCCCCGAATGTTTTAT
>JANPKH010000227.1:0-2758 GCA_031425935.1 Gammaproteobacteria bacterium
CATTTTTAAGATGAACCGATAAAACATCATCGATATCCGGCACTATTTTTTCTATGGGTTTTTCTAATAACGGCAGTTTATTCAATGCGGCAACTTCTCGAGCGATGCCAATAACGCTGAAACAATCCGCACGATTAGGTGTTAAATCCACATCAAACACATGATCATCAAGAGCAAGATATTCGCGTAAATCCATCCCTAAAGGAGCATCGGCTTCTAGCTCCATGATCCCTTCTGACTGTTCAGCAAGGCCAAGTTCTGCAACAGAACACAGCATCCCTTGAGACAATTCACCACGCAGCTTCGACTCTTTAATCTGAAGACCACCAGGTAACCGTGCTCCCACTAATGCTAAGGCCACTTTCAGACCAGGACGCACGTTAGATGCACCACACACTATTTTTAGTGGTTTATCCCTATTAACATTCACTTCGCATAAAGTCAGTTTATCCGCATCAGGATGAGGTTTAGTGCTCAGCACTTCAGCAACAATTACGTGCGTGAATTCGCCAGCAACTGGGCTAATGGCGTCCACTTCCAAGCCAGCCATCGTCAATTGAGCGGCCAACTGTTGTTCGGTTAATGGGCATTTAACCCATTCATCTAACCATAATTTACTTAATTTCATCTATTAGTCCTCATCCTCTAATATGGCTAAGATCAAGCATATTAAAACTGGTTTAAAAAATTTAAATCATTTTCAAACATCATGCGCAAATCATCAATTCCATAATAAAGCATTGCTAATCTATCCATCCCCATACCGAAAGCCCATCCTTGATATTCGTCTGGAGAGATATTGACGGCTTTCAAGACATTGGGATGAACCATACCGCACCCTAGAACCTCTAACCACCCAGTAAATTTGCACGATCTGCAGCCCTTTCCTGAGCATTGAGTACACTCTATGTCGACTTCAGCAGAGGGCTCTGTAAAAGGAAAATAAGACGCTCTAAATCGTAATGCTAATTCGCGACCAAAAAAGAAGGCAAAAAAATCGTGCAATAAACCTTTTAGACCTGCAAGCGTGGCCTCTTTGTCGATCAATAGACCTTCCACTTGATGGAACATGGGAGTATGAGTCATATCAGAATCACAACGATATACCCGTCCTGGAGCAATCAGGCGAAAAGGCGGTTTACGCTGCTCCATAACGCGTATTTGTACTGGTGAAGTATGCGTGCGCAGTAAATGACCATCACCAAAATAAAAGGTATCATGCATTGCCCGAGCTGGGTGATGCCCTGGAATATTCAATGCTTCAAAATTATAAAATTCGGTTTCAATTTCAGGACCATCAACAATATCAAATCCTAAACGGCCGAAATACTCAGTAATTCTATGTTTTACTTGCGTGACCGGATGCAATGACCCCGTTTCTTTGTGACGGCCAGGGAGTGTGATGTCTATGCGCTCTGCGGATAATTTTTCAACTAATTGTTTTTCTTTTAGTTCCAGCATTTTGTTTTCAATTAAGGAACTAATTTCACGTTTTGCTTGATTAACTAATTGCCCCATTTTGGGCTTTTCTTCTGCCGACAAGCCGGCAAGACTTTTTAACACTTCGGTCAGTTTACCTTTTTTTCCTAGAAAATCGACACGAATCGCTTCCAGTGAAATGATATCCTGAGCTTTATCAACCGATTCGGCAGCTTGTTCTTGTATGGTGATGATATCTTGCATATTGACGCCCACAAGTAAAAAGGAGGCCGTAGCCTCCTCGTTTTTTCGTAACTAGGTATTACAAATACTCATCACATACAAGCAAGTGATTCGCAATAGCAAAACCCATATAAAATCAGGTCAATCCTAGTTTTTCGTTTTGTACGGTGTTCCATCACGTTTTATAAGAACACCGTGGACTACAATTAACCTGCTAACGCAGCTTTAGCTTGTTCAGCAACTGCAGCAAAAGCTATTTTATCGTGAACGGCCATATCGGCTAAGACTTTTCTATCCAATTCGATTGAAGCTTTTTTCAAACCATCAATCAATCGGCTGTAAGAAAGTCCACACTCACGTGCTTGCGCATTAATACGAACAATCCATAACGCTCGGAATTGTCGTTTTTTCTGGCGTCTATCGCGATAGGCGTATTGACCGGCTTTAATAACGGCCTGCTTCGCTACACGGTACGTCCGGCTGCGAGCACCATAATAACCTTTAGCTTGATCTAAAACTTTCTTGTGACGTGCTTTTGCAGTCACCCCACGTTTAACTCTTGGCATTTTTTAATCCTCCCCTTAACTACCGTGCAACATACGTTCAGCCAAACGTGCATCGCATGGCTTCAGAACACATGAACCTACACGTAAATGACGTTTTTGCTTAGTAGATTTCTTGGTAAGGATATGGTTCCGGTAAGCACCACGACGCTTAATCCTACCACTTGCTGTCTTTTGGAAGCGCTTAGCGGCACCTCGGTGTGACTTTAACTTCGGCATAACTGTGTACTCCGCATTAATACGTAATTATTAAACAATCACCCAATATGCTTTAACTGTTCACCGAGGTGCTTAATGAATGGTGAATAGATACTAACTATATTAAGTTACTTGTTTTTCTTAGGTGCTAGCACCATGAGTAGTTGCCTTCCTTCACGTTTAGCATGTTGTTCAACAGTTGCAAATTCAGCTGTATCCCCCTGCAAACGCTCCAAAATTTTCATACCCAGTTCTTGGTGCGCCATTTCACGACCACGAAAACGCAGCGTTATTTTGACTTTATCACCATGATTGAGGAAACGGACCAGGTTGCG
>JANPKH010000228.1:0-11442 GCA_031425935.1 Gammaproteobacteria bacterium
GAACAACGCACTGCAAGAATTTCAGCCTGAGTTGGTAATTACTGATTTACGTATGTCCGGTGCAGATGGCCTTCAAGTACTACAAGAAATTAAGCAAACTCGACCATTGTTACCAGTGATTATTATTTCTGGGGCAGGGAACCTCAGCGACGTGGTGCGGGCCTTGAGGTTGGGGGTGAGTGATTACCTCATAAAACCTATTCTTGATATGGAAATGCTCGTACATTCGATTAATAAAGCACTGGAACGACAAGATTTACTTATAGAGAATCAGCGTTACCGAGAACAATTAGAAGGTGCCAATAGTGAATTGCGCGAAAGTTTACGAATTTTGGAGCGTGACCAATTAGCTGGAAAGCAAGTTCAAAAGCGCTTAATGCCTAAACGACTAGTTACAAAAGATAATTATTTAGCTGAACATTATATAGCCCCGTCACTCTATCTAAGTGGCGATTTCATAGATTACGCCCACATTCAAAAACGGTACCTTGCGTTTTATCTTGCAGATGTTTCGGGCCATGGTTCCTCCTCTGCTTTTGTCACTATCTGGTTAAAGCACTTGGTAAGTCGCATGGTGCGTGAAGAAGATTTATTTGGTGATGAAGAATCTTTTGCGTCTGGCACAAATCTTTTACTGCAAACGGTAAATCGTGAAATTAAGGAAACACGTTTAAATCATCATTTGACCTTTTTTGTTGGGGTTATCGACACGCACACGCAAATGATGAATTATTCTGTGGCCGGGCACTTGCCCATGCCTATTTTACAAGTAGCGGAAAAAAGTATTTATTTGGAGGGCATGGGTAAACCGGTTGGGATTTTTAAAGAAGTAACCTGGCAGGTTTATAGTTTGCAACTACCTGAAAAGTTTTCACTGTCATGTTTTTCAGATGGTGTATTGGAGATTTTATCTGCCCATACCCTTCAGGAAAAAGAAGCGCAGTTATTGCAAAAAGTTAGTACTAGCGGTGGCAGTCTTGAATCTGTCTGTAATACTTTACAGATTGATGGTGATGGCGAATCGCCAGATGATATTGCCATCCTTACCATTAGTCGAGGTTAAAAGAATGCGTCCCGGGCAGATATTAGTAGCCGATCACGTGGGTGTCTATATCATCAAAATGACAGGTGATGTGCGTCTTACTTTGTGTATTTCTTTTGACAAATTTATTAATGCTATGCTCGCCGAACTTAATTTCTCATCGGTGTTATTTGATTTGTCTGAAGCTGAAGCGGTTGATAGTACAACATTAGGATTGATGGCAAAGATTTCCTTATTGGCGCAAGAAAAACGTGGTGTAACACCGTTGATTTTAGCCACTAATGCTAGTATTCAGCGTATTTTGCAAACGATGGGATTCGCTGATATTTTCACTATTGTAGATAAACTCGAAGTGGAGTTTGTCCCACAAAAAAATCTGACAGCTATCGAGTGTGATGAGAATCAGGTTAAAGAAAAAGTGCTTGAGGCGCACAAAATTCTCATGGGGCTAAATGCACATAATCACGAAACCTTTCGCAATTTGGTAGCAATGTTGGAAAAGCCTTAATTTTTAAATGTAAGTTTTTATATATAACCGTTTTAAATGTAACCTTGTGATTATAATTGATACCCAGCTTTCTACTTGCCACTCTGGTCCTATGATCAATACTTCTGCCCTATAATTTATACCCTGTTCTTTAAAAAGCAGAACTCTTTACTTTAACAATCCTTGTTTTATAAAACCTAAATTTTGAACCTTAGTTAGTTGCTAAAATATCATTTTCTAATTTATATTAACTCTTTTTAAGTCTTGCAATTTTTTTCGCGCGAATAAATTCTGAATGAGAAACGTAAATTAAATCCGCTACTTTGCGAATAAGATACTCTTCGTATTTATCTAAACTTTCATCTGCGAAAGCTAATTCCCACATAGATACTAACAATTCAAATTTTTCTTTATCATCGCAATGCTGATGTACCAGCAGTGTAAATTGATGTAATGAAGTGGCTTCGGCAGACTCTTCTTTTGCTAGTTCAATTAGCTCAGTGATTTGTGTATCAGCCAGTAGAAATTTTTGTTTGAGTAGGTGCTGCAGTGAAGCGAACTCATGTTCATTAAGAATATGGTCAGCCATCGCCACTTCAATTAATAAAGCAGCAATAGCAAGGTGTTTTTGTTTGTGTGAAAGCGGAGCAGAAACGCCACCAGCGGGTTGTAGGTGGCGTTCAAAAAACGCGGAGATTTTATTGAGCATTCGGCTTTCTTTCTCTCTTATATTTGGCTTTGGCGTAAAACGTAAGCTTAGTGCTTGCTTAATTTAGCTGTGATTTTAATAAAAGCTCAAGATTAACTTGATCTTTTACGAACCCGCGAATGCCCTCGGCTAATTTGTCATTACTCATAGCATCTTGATTCAATGCAAAGCGATAGCTGGCTTCGGTGTCCGCTAATTTAGAAATTACATCTCCCGTATTAGTTGGCGACAGAACACGTTTTAGTTCACCATGATCTTGATCCAACTCTTGTAACAATTGTGGGCTAATGGTCAGGCGGTCACAACCGGCTAAGGCTTCAATTTCACCAAGGTTGCGAAAGCTTGCTCCCATAACAACAGTTTTGTAACCGTGTTGTTTGTAGTAATTGTAGATGCGATGAACAGAGATGACGCCAGGGTCTTCTGCAGCGGCGTATTCTTTTTTGTCAGTATTGGCTTTGTACCAATCTAAAATACGACCAACAAAGGGTGATATTAAAAATACACCAGCGTCTGCACAAGCAGCAGCCTGATTAAAACCGAACAGCAACGTCAGGTTACAGTTAATACCTTCTTTCTCTAATACTTCAGCGGCACGAATGCCCTCCCAAGTAGACGCCAATTTAATTAATACGCGTGATTTAGCAGCGCCGCCTTTAGCGTATAGGTCCACTAACTGGCGAGCTTTGTTAATACTTGCTTTTGTGTCAAAAGATAAGCGTGCATCAACCTCAGTAGAGATGCGGCCTGGAACGATTTTTAAAATTTCCAAACCAATACCTACAGCTAAATGATCTGCTGCGGAGCTTAATTGTTCAGCGCTATTTGCAATATTTTTGGCGGCATTGAGCGCTGAAGTTACTAGGTCTTTATATTGTGGCATTTGCGCTGCTTTATAAACTAGCGATGGATTTGTGGTTGCATCCATAGGTTTATATTGGCGGATTGCGTCTATATCGCCACTGTCAGCGACGACATCGGTAAATTGTTTCAGTTGTTCAAGTTTACTGGTCACGATAGTGTTCCTATAGCTGGGGTTGATGGTGACTTTTAATTAATATAAATAATACAAAATAACATTATAGTCCTTTTGACTCTTAGCTGAAAGCAACCTTTTATAGAAAGTCGTTGGCGATTAAACGATGTCATATTTTAGGAGCGAGTGAGCAGCTTAATTAGTCAGTTTACTTGATGATTCAGTTTTAAATGGTACCTCATTTAATGCTTAGGGTATCTGATTTAATGTAGTTAACGCTTGTTTTATTACTTCAATTCCTGCGTTTGGCTTATGGGCTTGTTCGGAAATTACACGCCTAAAGCTACGTGCGCCGGGGATTCCTTGATACAAGCCTAAAATGTGGCGCGTTAAATAATTCAAACGTAAACCTTTATGTAGCTGTGCTTCGGCATATTCCATAAAACCCTCTATAACTTCTTCACGGCTAACAATGGGTTGCGTTGAGCCAAATATTTTCTGGTCGACTTCGGCGAGCAAGTAAGGGTTAGTATAAATTTCTCGACCAAGCATGACTCCATCAACGTCTGTTAATAGCGAGAGTGATTGTTCCAATGTGGTGATGCCGCCATTAATAATAATTTCTAATGTAGGATTGTCTTTTTTTAGCTGCACCACCTTGTCGTATTGCAATGGTGGAACTTCACGGTTTTCTTTAGGGCTTAATCCTTTCAGCCAAGCTTTGCGCGCATGAACTATAAATGTTTTGCAACCTGTCTCAGCAACGGTACTGACAAAATTGACCAGACCAGAGTAGTCTTCCATATCGTCTATGCCGATACGATGTTTGATGGTAACGGGAATTTTTACCGCCTTCTGCATTTCGGCAATACATTCTGCGACTAACTTAGGCTCAGCCATTAAACATGCGCCAATCATATTGTTTTGCACTCGATCACTGGGGCAGCCGCAGTTGAGGTTAACTTCATCGTAACCCCAATCTTCTGCGATACGTGCGCATATAGCCAAAGCTTTAGGATCGCTACCGCCCAGTTGTAATGCGAGTGGGTGCTCGCTGGCATTGAAATCCAGAAAGCGATTGCGATCTCCATGAATAATGGCGCCGGTGGTAATCATCTCGCTATAAAAAATTGTTTTTTTGGTGAGGAGCCGCCAAAAACTACGGCAATGTGAATCTGACCAATCCATCATTGGCGCGGCAGTAAAACGGCGGTTAAGCGGCGTTATTTGGATTTGTTTGGGGTCGTGGGCAAAAGTGGTCATGGTAGTTTGTAAGTGATTCTCAGACGAAAACATAAATGATTACTGACGCAATCTTATGAGGCGTTTATCATACCGCAATCTGTTCTCTCTGACTGTTCTTGCTGGTAAAGGAAAAAGACGATGGTATTAACACACGTAGATGAGCATGGTAAAGCCAGCATGGTTGATGTATCTGACAAGCCCTTTACTGTACGTGAAGCTCGTGCTTTTGCGCGTGTGTCTATGCACTCCGCAACGCTTGCGCAAATTCAAATGAATGGTTTAAAAAAAGGTGATGTTCTCGCTGTTGCGCGTATAGCAGGGATTCAAGCTGCGAAAAAATGTGCAGATTTAATCCCACTCTGCCATCCACTTGCCCTGAGTAAAGTTAGTGTAGATTTTGTGATAAATTCGCAGGAGAACTGCATTGAAATAAGCACCCTTTGCAAGCTGACCGGGCAAACCGGTGTGGAGATGGAAGCGCTCACGGCGGCCAGTATCGCCGCGCTGACTATATACGATATGTGTAAAGCTATTGATATGAATATGGTGATTGAACAAATTTGCTTGTTGGAAAAGCAAGGTGGGAGGCGTGGTCATTATCAACGTGACCTGGAAGTTAAAAATGATTAAAGTTTTATTTTTTGCACAATTGCGTGAGCAATTGCAATGTGATGAATTAATGGTTGCTGAGAGTAATGCACAAACCATTACACAATTGCGCGATTTTTTAATTCAGCAGTATCCTCATTGGGCAGTTTTTTTAAGTAATGAAAAATTATTGATTGCTCTTAATCAAACTGTAGTTAAAATCTCGCAGGGCTTGCAGTCGGGTGATGAAGTTGCTTTTTTCCCGCCAGTTACTGGAGGTTAGCATGATATCAATTCAGCAAAATGATTTTAACGTGGGTGATGAATATGCTGCGTTAGTAGCCAACGACAACGCTGCTGGCGCAGTTGTCACTTTCGTGGGGCGCGTACGTGACTTAAATTTAGCCCGCGAAGTTAAAGGATTACAGTTGGAACATTATCCCGGTATGACCGAAAAGGCCTTGCAAGAGATTGTTGCGCAAGCGCAACTGCGTTGGCAAATTTTACGCTGGCGTATTATTCACCGTATTGGTGATTTACATTTGGGGGAAAACATTGTATTCGTTGGTGTAAGCAGCTCGCATCGTGAAGATGCTTTTCATGCTGTTGAATTCTTAATGGATTATTTAAAAACTCGCGCTCCATTTTGGAAAAAAGAATTAACAACAGATGGCAGTATCTGGTTGGATTCGCAAGAAAAAGATCAGCAAGCGGCAAGGCGATGGGAATAAGTTTTGTTTAAAATAAAAAGGCCAGCAAAAATGCTGGCCTTTTTATTGGTAAATTACGCTGTGTAAAATGCAAAAAAATTTATGGTGCGATGCACTCTAAACAACTTGCATAAATTCCGCGCGGATCAGTCATGTTTTGTAGCGCCAATAGCGGTTTTAAAAGCGGCGATAGCTGTTGCAGTACACCAACCTCTGCATAAGGTTTAAAAAGCGCCTTAGAAATAAACCCGCGGGCGTCTTCACCTACCAGTTTACGCACCAATTCTTCTTTGGGTGAAAGTTTTTGGGTTAGCACTTTTACAGAGTAATCTTCAACTTTTGCCTTTGCTGCGGCAGCAGCAATAACTTCATTTAAATTTCCCAAGTGATCTACTAAGCCAATTTCCAATGCTTCTTTGCCGGTCCATACCCGACCTTGCGCGATCTCATTAATTTCGGCCACTTCTTTTTTGCGAGCATCCGCCACTAATTTCAAAAATCGTTGGTAGGTGTGATCTACGCCAATCTGGATTATGTTCGACATTTTTGGTGCAAGTGGTCGGTCTAGACGTGGTGCGCCACCTAATTCGGTAGTGCTTACTCCATCAGTGTTTAAACCAATTTTTTGTAAACCATTTTCCAGTGTAGGAAATGCGCCGAACACACCGATGGAACCGGTGATAGTGGTAGGCATAGCCCAAATTTCATCGCCTGCGGTTGCTATCCAATAACCACCAGATGCGGTGACTGTACCCATTGAAATAAATACGGGAATACCTTGTGCGCGTACAGCGGCAACTTCATTACGAATAATTTCTGAAGCAAAGGCACTACCGCCACCGCTGTCGATGCGAATGACTAAGACTTTAATGTCTTCATCGTCTTTTATATCGCGTAATATTTCTACGTAACTTTCACTGCCAATGGAGCCTTCAGGTTGGTGACCATCAACAATATTACCTGACGCTACTAACAAGCCAATTTTTTCGGGTTTTGTCGTGCTGAGTAATTTTGCTTCGGCGTTGTAGGTATGAACACCTATACCGTTATAAAAATCGCCATCATCATTTTCCCCAAATTTATCAATTAATAAATCATCAATTGTTTTACGATCTACTAATTTATCCACTAGGTGTTCATTCAATGCGAGTTGTGCACTATTACCATTTACCGCAGCGAGTTTAATATCCAAATTATTTATTAATTCATTCAAACTACCTGCCGGTAATTTGCGTTGCGTTTCAACTTGGTTTGTATACTGCGCCCATAATTGATTGAGCCATTGACTATTATGTTCTCGCGATTCGTCGCTCATATTGTCGCGTAAATAGGGTTCCACATAATCTTTATATTTTCCAGAGCGAAATACGTGTACATTCACTCCAAGCTTTTCTAACGCGCTTTTGTAATATGTAATGTAACGACCAAAGCCAGTTAATTGGACTTCACCCATGTTATGTAAATAAATTTCGTTAGCAAAACTGGCTAAATAATATTGATCCTGATTGTAGGTATCGCTGACGGCTAAAATAGATTTTTGCTTGGCTTTAAAGGCATTTAAGGCTTGGCCAATTTCTTCCATCTTGGTGATGCCACCGCCATCTAATTCACCCAGTTCTAACACGATACTTTCTACCCGCGTGTCGTCAGCTGCACGATTAATACTATCAACAATATCGCGCACTACTGTTTCTGCATCCTTGTTTTCATTGTCCAGCAACATACTCGCGGTGTCCATGTAGTTTCGTTGATCTACTAACATGCCGGTGGGAGCTATGCGCAGTGCAAATTTATCAGGTAATGGCTTCTGCGCTTTGCTGCTGATAGCGACAATGATAATAATTAAAATTATCAAAAAAATTACATTCATTAATGTGTTACGTAACCACGTAATGAAAGCGCCTATGCTGCTAAAAAAGCTACGTGGTTTTTGGGGAGGATAATTCACAGGAGGTTCCTTTTATCGTCATTCGAAGGTGTGTTTGCAATTTGCCACTTTAAGTATGATTGCTGTTGCAACCAGCGACTGGTCATCATTGCAGCGTTAAAAATAAGTACAGTAAGCGTGACGATTGCCCAGTCGCCCCAAGAACCACGGTCAAGTGCCATGGGAATTATCCAAATGAAGTACGGGAGTATGGCAAAACAAATCCAGCTATAACTACGGTAATTTTGTTTAATAAATCCTGGAATAAAAATAGCAAGAGGGATTATTTTAAACAGCCACAAGGCAAATCCATTCTCGGGCAATTGAAAGTTAAACCAGCTAATTATTAAGATTAATACTGCGTAGCTGCTGTGCGTTGCCCAGAGCCCTACGGTTAATTTTTTGTTTACATGTTCAAGTGCGCTATCGAGGTCGGCGCGCGTTGGCATTTTATTCATATGGGGTGGTTCATCTTTTGTTGGCAATTCATTCATAGCAGTTAGTTCATTTACAGCAGGAAGCTCACTCATTGTTTAATAACTCCAATTGCAATGCAATTTTCGCAACTCGTTTCCCGAGAGCCTGACAAAGTACAATTTCATCGTCACTTAATACGCTGGCATTGTTGCCAGTTGCTAAATGCGATGCCCCATAAGGAGTGCCGCCCGTTTTGGTTTTGGATAACGCGGCTTCACTATAGGGAATGCCCGTGATTAACATTCCATGGTGTAGCAATGGCAACATCATAGTTAAAAGCGTACTTTCTTGCCCGCCATGTAATGTTGATGTTGATGTAAATACAGCTGCGGGTTTATTGATGAGATCGCCATTTACCCACGCATTGCTGGTGCCATCTAAAAAGTATTTTAATGGTGCTGCCATGTTGCCAAAGCGGGTGGGGCTGCCAAGAATTAATCCAGCACAATTTTTTAAATCATCTTCAGTACAATAAATGGCACCTGCAAAAGGAATGCTAGGTTCGGTTGCTTCTGTAGTAGGTGACACCGCAGGCACAGTTCGTACGCGAGCTTCAATATTTGCACCATTGTTGGCTACCAACTCGACACCACGGGCGACTTGGTTTGCCATTGCCATTGTGGCGCCATTGCGGCTGTAATATAGAATTAATATGTAAGGAGTCATTAATTGGTAGCCTTAAAGAATGCTAAGTATAGTTTCGGGAGGGCGACCAATAATGGCTTTATTGCCATTAATTGCAATAGGTCTTTCAATAAGTTTTGGATTTGACACCATCGCTTTGATAAGTGCAGCTTCGCTTAGCTTTTCATCTGCCAGGTTAAGTTCTTTATAAGCATCTTCATTTTTGCGTAATAATTGCCTTGCGGAGATCTTTAACGTGGCGAGCAGTTCTTTTAATACTTTAACTGTAGGAGGGTTTTCTAAGTAGAGCACGATATCTGGCTGTAGGCCGTTAGCTTGTAATAAAGCAAGCGCTTCGCGTGATTTTGCGCAGCGTGGGTTGTGGTAGAGTGTGACCATTCTTAATGCCCATCATGGGTGACCTTAGATCGTCGCATTATAGCGGTTAATTGTTTGAAAAGAGGACGTGTTGCCAGTGAAATCGTTGTTAACAAAAGCCCATCGTTATTTTTACATTACAAAGAGTTTTACTACTCTTGCGGTCGATTTGTACATTAAAAAATCTTGCCAGCAAAGTGCGGGATCGCTTACTTATATGACGCTCTTTGCCATAGTGCCGATGATGACCGTGACTTATTCAATGTTTTCAATTATTCCCGCTTTCCAGGCGTTAGGTGACCAGTTTCAATCGATGATATTTGCTAATATTTTACCTCGCAATGAACAAATCGTTATTAAATACCTGCAAGATTTTTCGCAACAGGCGCGTCAATTAACAGTATTTGGCGTGGTGTTTTTAATGGCATCTGCTTATTTTATGCTCAAGAATATTGAGGAACATTTCAATGACATATGGAATGTGCCACGGGGTCGGCGAGGCGTATCTAATTTTTTACTTTATTGGGCTATTTTGAGTTTAGGGCCGTTGTTGCTAGGGTTGGCGCTGCTAATGAACACCTACTTGTTATCCTTACAGATGTTTGTGGGTAATCACCAAAGCTTTGATATAGTCGCGCAACTATTCAAGTGGTTGCCGTGGCTATTCACTACCGCAGCTTACACACTTTTGTATTTAGCTGTACCCAACTGCAAAGTTCACGCTACCCATGCTGTGATTGGCGGTTTGCTAACGATGCTAGCTTTTCAGTTAAGCAAATTAAGTTTTAGTTGGATAGTGTCGCATTCATCCCTTAATTTTATTTATGGTGCTTTTGCAGCTGTCCCCTTATTTTTATTGTGGATCAATTTGAGCTGGATGTTGGTATTGGGCGGAGCGGTATTCGTACGCACTATTAGCCTTTATCAGATTGGTTTAAAAAATCGCGGTTACCCGGATTTTTTTGGTTGCTTATTAGTGCTGTGGCAATTTCATCAGGCTTCTTATAAAGGCGATCGCGTGAGTAATACACAGTTGCTTCAACTCGGTTTATCTTCAGACCAATGGCAGCGATTGCGTGAAGTATTACTCAACAACCATGTCATAAATGTTAGCCAACAAAATGAACTGGTACTGAGTCGCGATTTGGCGCATCTCAGTCTTTGGGATATTAAACAATTTTTAGGCGCCCCGCATCGGTTGCCCGCGGACCTTTCGCACCTCAGAAATTTGCCATGGCTCCCTCACGCCCAACGCTATTTAGGGCAATTAGATACTGTTGAAAATGAGTCATTAAGTATGACAGTGAAAGCTTTTTTCGCGGCGACAGATAGCGATACTGCAAGCGATAAAAATATTTCCGCTTAAAGAGAAATGCCTGTCTATACTCAGGTTATTCTTTTAATTACAGGCTCCTAGTTCTCCTATGGCCATACCTCTACTTATTTGTGATGACTCTAACATGGCGCGTAAGCAAGTTGCGCGCTCATTGCCGGAAGGGTGGGATGTCGATATCACTTTTGCCACCAATGGATTGGAGGGTATTAAAGCTATTCGTGAGGGTAAGGGTGAAATGGTACTTTTGGATCTCACCATGCCTGAAATGGATGGTTACCAAGTACTTGAAGCTGTAAAAGCTGAAGGGCTGGATGCCATGATTATTGTTATCTCTGGAGATATTCAACCTGATGCTTATGTCCGTGTGACTAAGCTTGGTGCTATTGAATTTATTCAAAAACCTGTCAACCCCGAAAAACTCCAGGAAGTGTTGCGTAGGTTTGGGCTAATTTAGACCGTGTAGCCTAGACTCCGTATACCCCCTAACAAGCATCGCCGTAAGCTCTAGGCGAATCAAAATCATTTCTGTTTCCATCCATTCGTTTCCGCGTTAAATTGCCAGCTTCATTTAAAGTTGGTTAAGCATTTATGCAATTTTCCCGTTTTGGTCAAAAACTCAGTGGCGACGCCGGTATAGTCACTTTAATGGATGATTTGGGCGATGCATTACGCACTAATCCCGATATGATTTTCATGGGTGGTGGTAACCCGGCGCGGATTCCTGCGATGGAGGAGGCCTTTGCTGAAGCGTTAACGCAAACTCTTAGTGATCCAAAGCAAGCGCAGCAGCTTTTAGGTGTTTATCAACCGCCCCAAGGTGATGTGGATGTGTTGGATGCTTTCTCTAATTTACTCAAAAATGAATATGGTTGGCCAACCACGCGTGAAAACATTGCCTTCGCCAACGGTAGCCAATCAGCATTTTTTATTTTATTTAATATGT
>JANPKH010000229.1:0-18408 GCA_031425935.1 Gammaproteobacteria bacterium
ACAAAAAAACCAAACACAACAGTGCGAAAAACATTTAGCTTGAATGGTGAGTGATATGGATGCAAGCGAGGGTCAACATGAGCAACAGTTTAATAACGCAGAGAATGACCATGAAAATATTTTTACCAAAGTTTGGCGTGCTCTGAAAATTTCTGCGGCGATAATTTTTTTTATAATTTTCATTGCCGTAATAATTATCGTAATTTACGGAATTAAGACCGATTGCCCCGACACTGCAATATATGTTTATTGCTCTCACCCAGTTCGTTAATTGCAACATGAGCAGCAAAGAAAACTTTGCATTGTTCAAAATCCATTTGTATTTCACAGGAGGTCACATTTTAGAGTTAATAAAGAGAACCGGAATAATGCATGAAAGCAAGCACTTTTAAAAAATTGGAAATGGAATTTTATGCTTAAGTATTTACGAAACATAAACAAGCTCGAGCCAAAAAAAGACAAGATTGCCGGAAAACTGCAAACGATTGAAGAGTATCGCAATAACGCGGGAGTGTACGAAATTGATGAATGAATGGCCGAAAAAAATGGCAGCGAATGACTACGCTAAGCGTTGGTTTGTCTCTCGTACCAAAGAGAGTGTCATCAACGATATTAAAGGTGGTCGATTACCGGGCCTGCAGGATGGAGTTCAGTGGTTTGTTTGGGTAAACGCCGATCACACACCAGCAGACGGCTATCGCGTGCCTTGCATAAAAATTGAATCGCGTGGCGCAATCCTCGCTCAGAAAATTTTAGCGAGACCTTCACACCTAAAGGTAGCACGATAAATGGCTCCTACGAAACGTAATAAAAATAATAGCGACCTAACCGGGACAAATATTAAGGTCCGCAAGAAAGGTGGTAAATATTATTATTACTACAAAATGCCCAAAAGCTGGCAGGAACATCCTAGCTTCGACGGAAGAATGGATGTTCCCCTAGAACACGGCAATAGGCAAACCAGCATAGAGGCTGCCTTATCGCTGAATAGAGAGCTACGTGAAAGCGGAAGTATTGTAGAGCGCATTGTAAATGCTCCGGCACGCCCAACGACAAAGAATCCTCCTATTGTCCAGGTGATTGATGAATTTCAATTTGAGTGGCTGCAAAAGCAGAATTACGCCGAGTCATCTCTTGATGCCCGACTGACCAAACTAAATCAATACCGCACTGAATGGCCGCATGATCTCGTTGGTGCTTTAGATACATTTCACATTGCGCAATTCCTGCGAAAATTTGGCCCATCATCCGCCCATCAACACAGAATTTTATTGGTACAGTTGTTTAGTTTCGCTGCGAGCAATGGCTATACAACATTGCGGCCAATGGTCGAAATTCAAAAGGTAAAGCGCGGGAAACCAAAGCGTGCGCGGCATACTTGGGATGGCCACATGGCAATCTACAACGCATCTCCTGCTTGGCTCAAGCGTGCAATATTTTCAGCTTTATTAACATTGCAACGCCGATCAGATTTGGTGGGAATACACATTAAAGATCACATCAATTTAGAAACAAGAACGATCCAAATTTTGCAGGACAAAACGCGAAATTATGACAAGCCGGTATTCATTGAAATTGGCGTAGGTGACGAATTATTTCAAAATGTTTTGGAAGCAGTTAAATCAGACATCCCTTGCCCTTATTTAATTCACCATAGGCCGAAGCGCATTACACGGCAAATGCGAGAAACCCGATTACACCCTTTCGCGGTACCAGCGGATTATTTAACGCGGGCATATTCTGAGGTGCGCGACTCGATAGGCATTTACGATCATTTGCCAAAACTAGAACGCCCAGGAATTCATTCACTTAGAGCCCTCGGAATTTGGGCTTACAAAAAAGCAGGGTATCCCGACGAGTACATAATGGCACTGTCTGGTCATGCTGATAAGCGAATGATGGATCATTACGAAAGCGGACACGAAAAGAAAAAACCGATCAAAGTTAACGCTGAGCTTTCGATAAGCTCTGTGGACTTTTCTAACATAAATTGGGAGACAGACTTACCCAAATCACTGTTAAAAATTATCAACTCTGATGAAGGAAATTAAAATAATAAGGGGAAAATAGGGGGAAAATAAGGGGAAAGTTTTTAAGGCAATAAAAAAGGTACTCGTAAGCACCTGATTTTATTAGAAAATATGGTCGGAACGGCGGGATTTGAACCCACGACCCCTACACCCCCAGTATAGTGCGCTACCTGGCTGCGCTACGCTCCGATTGAAAAACTTTCGCACACATTGCATGCCCGACACTCGATAAAAACCCAGTGCCGTGAGGGACCGGCATAATACCGCAATTAAAGGGGAATGCAACAAATCATCGCATTGACAACCGAATTTACTTGGCTTTCAATAATTTTAAAACTTGCTCAAGCTCACCAATCATTTGCGCCACTAATTGTGTGAATTGATTGTTGTCTGATTGCGATACTTCACTGCTCATTTGCAAGCGAGCACCACCAATTGTGAAGCCCTGATCATATAGCAACGAGCGAATTTGACGAATAGTCATAACATCTTGACGTTGATAATAACGACGATTACCACGGCGCTTAACAGGTTTTAACTGAGGAAATTCCTGCTCCCAATAGCGCAGCACGTGCGGCTTAACAGCACATAGCTCACTGACTTCGCCAATGGCAAAATAGCGCTTCCCTGGAATTACCGGGAGTTCGTCGTTATGACTGGGTTCCAACATAAGCTTCTACTCGAGCCTTAAGCTTTTGTCCTGGGCGGAAAGTTACTACTCTTCGCGCGCTAATAGGGATTTCTTCGCCAGTTTTCGGGTTACGTCCGGGCCGCTGGCTTTTATCGCGCAAATCAAAGTTACCAAATCCAGATAACTTTACTTGTTCGTTGTTTTCTAACGCATGTCGTATCTCTTCAAAGAAAAGTTCAACTAGCTCCTTTGCTTCACGCTTGTTTAATCCGAGATCTTCATACAACTTTTCAGCTAAATCAGCCTTGGTAAGAGCACCATCCGCCATAGTTATTATTCCTATCTGAGGGAGGCAGCAAATTTGGCCTCCAAAGATTTAATAACAGCATCAATGGAAGCATTGATTTCATCCTCGTTAAGAGTGCGTGATGGATGCTGAAACGTCAACCCCAAAGCAACACTTTTTCTTTGTGGATCAATACCTTTGCCCATATATAAGTCAAACACCTTTAAGTCTGTGAGGAATTCACCCGCATGGAGCGTTACCGTATCAGTTAAAGCTTTAACTGCTAAACTGCGCTCAACCAAAAGTGCCAAATCACGCCTCACTTCAGGAAACCTAGAGAGGGCAGAAAAGGCTGGAATTCGCGCTCTAGTAACAGCGCTAAGCTTTAACTCAAATAAATATACAGCTTGGGGTATATCTAGCTGCTGCTGCAAAGTTGGATGCAAAGCACCAATATAGCCTACCAACTTGCTGTCACGACAAATTGCTGCGGTTTGCCCAGGATGCAAGGCTGAATGGGAAGCTGTTTGAAAACTAAAACTAATTTGATCGCCAGTAATAGCTAAGAGTGATTCCAAATCTCCTTTAAGATCGAAGAAATCCAAGACTTCCACCTGATTTCCCCAAACTTCAGGTAAGCGATTGCCGTACAACAATCCTGCTAGCATTTGCTCTTGCTGTAAACCTGCCGAATCTGGCATAAAACGCATCCCTGTTTCAAACAAACGTACCCGGTCTTGCTGACGATTGAGGTTGTGTCGCAACACATTCACCAAACCAGGAAAGAGACTGGTGCGCATTGCTGCCATGTCGGCACTGATAGGGTTGCGCAACACCACCGGCTCTACCGCTGGTTCAAACATGGCAGATATCTTGGGCTCTATAAAACTATAGGTAATTACTTCCTGGTAGCCACGTGCAACCAATTGATTTCGTACTGCAGATAAAGCCAAGGCTGATTCAGGGCGCTCGCCGATAGCGATAGGCGTTGCCAGACTACGCGTTGGTAACCGGTTGTAGCCATAAACACGCGCTAATTCCTCCAACAAATCAGCTTCTATAGAGATATCAAAGCGATAACTTGGCACAGTAAAAGTCCAACCATCGCCATTTTGCGCCACTAATGTCAAGCCAAGGCGGGTCAGAATATCGACAACCTCTTCCTCAGCCATGACTAAACTCAAACCACTCAAAATACGCGCTTTGCGCAAGTTCACTTGACGTTCTTTCGGTAAATATTCGTTAGTGACTTGCGTTAGAGGGCCAGCCTCACCACCGACAATATCTAGCAGCAAAGCAGTCGCACGTTCGATCGCTTCGACTTGAAGATTGTAATCAACACCTCGCTCAAAACGATGTGATGAATCTGTGTGCAAACCATAACTGCGCGCGCGACCGGCAATAGCCAAAGGGTTAAAAAAGGCACTTTCAAGAAATACATCGCGTGTAATATCACTAACGGCACTAGCTTTGCCACCCATAATTCCTGCGACGGCTAATGCATTCTGCGCATCGGCAATTACCATGGTATCGCTATTAAGTTTTAGTTCTTGCCCGCCTAACAGCACCAGCGACTCGCCCTGCTCTGCCAAACGCACGGTAATCGCACCACTTAATTTATTCAAATCAAAAGCATGTAAAGGCTGACCCAGCTCTATCAATACATAATTAGTGACATCAACCACTGCATCAATGCTTCGCAGCCCAGCGCGAACGAGTTTGTCTTGCAACCATTTAGGACTGGGGCGGGTAATATCAATATTTCGAATGACTCGGCCAACATAACGGCTGCAAGCGGCACCCGCATTCAAATTCACACGGAAAGTATCGGTAACTGTTGGACGAATAGCATTAATGTCAGGTGCCTTTACAGGGGCACGATTTAGCACACCAACTTCGCGTGCAAGCCCCTTAACACTCAAACAATCACTGCGATTGGGTGTTAAGTCTACCTCGATGAGTTTGTCATCCAAATTCAGATATTCGCGAATATTAGTACCTACCGGTGCATCAACCGCTAACTCCCACAAGCCACTATCGTCGCTGCCTGCTTGTAATTCAGTTTGACCACACAGCATGCCGAACGATTCGACGCCACGCAACTTGGCTTTTTTAATTTGGAAATCACCCGGTAATTGCGCACCAATAGTCGCAAATGGGATTTTGATACCCACGCGCGCATTAGCTGCGCCGCAAACCACTTGTGTTGGACCATCCGGTAAACCAGCAACTTGGGTTACGCGCAGCTTGTCGGCATCAGGATGTTGCTCACAGGAAACAATCTCGCCAACAATAACGCCCGAAAAATCGCCCGCCACTTTTTCGATTGCGTCTACCTCAAGACCAGCCATGGTGAGTTGAGCTACCAAATCATCGGTAGAAATAGTGGGATTTACCCATTCACGCAACCAGGATTCACTTACTTTCATATTTCTTCATTCCGTAGGTTGGGCCGGGCCACGCTTGGCTGCAAAGCCCAACAATTCATCTTCATCTTTGCCACAAGTATTAGGGTTAGTTTGCAGCACTTGTTGTGTTGGGCTTTGCAGCCTGCGCGGCCCGACCCAACCTACAAACTTAAAATTGCTTCAAAAAGCGCAGATCGTTCTCAAAGAACAAGCGGAGGTCATTAACACCATAACGCAACATCGCTAACCGCTCTACTCCCATACCAAAGGCAAAACCGGTGTAGGTTTCCGGATCAACGCCACTCGCCTTAAAAACTTCTGGATGCACCATTCCACAACCACCCACCTCCAACCACCCACTGTTTTTACACATACGGCAACCCTTACCGCCACATTGGGTGCACTGAATATCCATCTCTGCCGAAGGTTCCGTAAAGGGGAAGTAAGAGGGGCGAAAGCGCACAGGTACATCAGCCTCAAAGAAGGTTTTGAGGAATTGATCCATAGTGCCTTTGAGATCGGCAAAGCTAATGTCTTTATCTACCACCAAACCTTCGACTTGATGAAACATGGGCGAATGGGTTACATCAGAATCACAACGGTAAACACGACCAGGGCAAATTACTCGGATAGGCGGTTCCTGGTTTTCCATAGTGCGTACTTGTACCGGTGAGGTATGCGTGCGCAGAACATGGGTATCATCGACGTAAAAGGTATCATGCATAGCTCGTGCTGGATGGTGCGAAGGAATATTGAGAGCTTCGAAGTTGTGATAATCGTCTTCAACTTCGGGGCCAACTTCGACGCTATAACCCACCGCGGCAAAAATTTCTTCAATGCGCTGCAAGGTTCGCGTAACGGGGTGCAAACCACCGGTGTGTTGACCGCGCCCAGGAAGCGTTACGTCAACTACGTCGTTAGCAAGTTTTTCCGTAATAGCAGCTTGCTCTAGCACATCTTTACGCACAGCCAGCGCATCTTGCACTAAATCTTTTGCTTTATTAATTTCGGCACCCACCGCTGGGCGCTCTTCAGCAGTGAGCGCGCCAAGATTTTTCATCAGCGAAGTAATACTGCCTTTTTTACCGAGGTAGTCAACGCGGACATTATCCAACGTTGTTAAATCTTGAGCCTCAGCTACTAATTTGAGCGCTTCTTCAGTAAGCGCAGAGAGATTTTCCATCTGCTTTTCCAGTTAGATATTTACACCAACAAAATGGATTGGGATATTTTTTCTGGCCGTCATCAAGAAAAATATTATGACTGACCATAAAGGCGAACTTAAGCGTTCCAGAAAAAATACCGCAATCCATTCGGCACGAACAATTTAAACAATAAAAAAGGGGAGGAACTTTAAAGCTCCTCCCCTTTTCATCGCGATCACAGCAGCGTTAAAAAAATTAGCGCCAATGTTGGATGATTAAGCAGCCAGAGCTGTTTTAGCCATCGCAACAACAGCTGCAAAAGCTGCTTTATCATGTACTGCCAAATCAGCTAAAACACGACGATCCAATACTATGCTGGCTTTTTTCAAACCTGCAATCAATTGGCTGTACGACATGCCTTCAGCGCGAGATTGTGCATTGATACGCGTAATCCACAAAGCGCGGAAGTTACGTTTCTTAACGCGGCGATCGCGGTAAGCGTATTGACCAGCTTTAATAACGGCTTGTTTAGCCACACGGAATGTACGCGAACGTGCACCGTAATAACCTTTAGCTTGTTTTAATATCTTCTTGTGACGACGACGCGCCTCTACACCACGTTTAACACGAGCCATACCTTAAATCCTCTCAAAATTAACTAACTTTCATAACGTTATGTGGCAATGATTAATTGGCACGGAACATACGTTTAACGCGTGGTACATCACTCGGATCGACGATGCTGGTTCCGCGCAATTGACGTTTACGTTTAGTCGTCATTTTGGTCAGGATGTGGCTCTTGTTAGCGTGCTTAAACTTGTAGCCAGCGCCGGTTTTCTTGAAGCGCTTTGCAGCACCACTATGTACTTTAGCTTTAGTTGCCATGGGATAAAACTCCACACATTTCGGTAAATAAAATAAATAATCAAGGCAGCTAAAAGCCCGACTATTTTCTCTTTTTAGGGGCGATAACCATAGTAAGTTGCTTGCCTTCCATCTTAGCAACTTGCTCTACAGTACCTAGTTCCAACAAGTCTTTCTCGATACGTTGCATTACTTCCATACCGAGCTCTTGGTGGGCTAATTCACGACCGCGGAACTTTAACGTTACCTTGGCCTTGTCCCCATTTTCTAAGAAACGTATCAGAGCTTTAAGCTTAACCTGATAGTCTCCATCCTCCGTCCCTGGACGAAATTTCATTTCTTTAATCTGCTGCTGCTTTTGTTTCTTTTTAGCAGCAGCTTTAGTTTTCTTGATTTCAAACAGATGTTTGCCGTAATCCATGATCTTGCAAACAATAGGATCGCTATCACTAACAATCTCGACTAAATCGAGTGTAGCGGCCAAAGCTTGCGCCAAGGCATCAGCGAGAGGAACTATACCGACCTGTTCCCCCTCTGCATTGATTAAACGAACCTGTTTAGCTTCGATCTGATCGTTGATCCGCGCTTTTTTAGAGTTGCCTTTGGCTGCGGGAGCGTTATCTCGTTTGATAGTTGTATCTCCAATAAATTAATAAGAACAAATCTTACTTACCCATGCGATCTTAAAGGTAGCTTTCTTTTCAAATAGAAAACTCTCTTTTAGGCAGAAAAAACTCTGCCTCGACGCGCGATATCGGCGGTCAAGTGCTCGATGAAGGCTTCCAGATTCATTACACCCAAGTCTTTTCCGTCTCTTGTACGAACCGCAACAGAGCTGTTTTCAACCTCTTTGTCGCCAATGACGAGCAGGTAGGGAACCCGCTGAATTGTGTGCTCGCGGATTTTAAAGCCGATCTTCTCATTTCTCAAGTCCGAAATGATGCGGAAGCCCTTATCACGCAAGGTATTTTCAATTTTTTTCACAAATTCGGCCTGATTGTCCGTAATATTCAAAATCGCTACCTGTTCCGGTGCCAACCAAACTGGAAAAGCACCTTCATAGTGCTCAATCAAAATCCCGATAAAACGTTCGAATGAACCCAAAATGGCACGGTGTAACATGACCGGTACCTGCCGAGAACCATCTTCCGCGACATATTGCGCATCCAATCGAGCTGGCATTGAAAAATCGACCTGTATCGTACCGCATTGCCAAATACGACCTATGCAATCTTTGAGAGAAAACTCGATTTTCGGACCGTAAAAAGCGCCCTCGCCAGGCAAGAGTTCATAAGACAAACCTTTGGCTTGCAAAGCATCCATTAATGCTTTTTCCGCCTTATCCCAAACCTCATCGCTACCAACACGCTGCTCAGGACGAGTCGAAATACGGATAATAATGTCACTAAAACCAAAGTCCGCATAAACCTCATGCAATAAATCAGTAAAGGTAGACACCTCTGACTGAATTTGCGCTTCAGTCGCAAAAATATGACCATCATCCTGCACAAAAGCGCGAACACGCATTAAGCCCTGCAAAGTGCCTGACGGTTCATTGCGATGACAAGCACCAAACTCCGCGAGACGTAAAGGCAACTCACGGTAGCTTTTTAAGCCCTGATTGAAAATTTGGATATGACATGGGCAATTCATCGGCTTCACGGCAAAGTCACGATCCTCAGAGGCTACCGTAAACATACCCGCACGGAATTTATCCCAGTGACCTGATCGCTCCCATAAACTACGATCAACGATTTGGGGAGTTTTAACTTCGCGATAACCATTGTTACGCTGCACATCTCGCATATAGCCTTCAAGTGTTGAATACACGCTCCAACCGCGCGGATGCCAAAACACCATACCAGGTGCTTCTTCTTGAATATGAAACAAATCGTATTTTTTACCCAGTTTGCGGTGGTCACGCTTTTCCGCTTCTTCCAAACGCGTTAAGTATTCGTTGAGTTCTTTTTTACTAGCGAATGCTGTACCGTAAATACGCTGCAGCATTTCATTGTTGGAATCACCGCGCCAGTAAGCACCTGCTACCTTCATCAATTTAAAATGTTGTAATTTACCGGTAGATGGCACATGCGGACCACGGCATAAATCTTCAAAATCGCCTTGCTTATAAAGCGACAACTCTTGGTCTGCCGGAATACTTTCAATAATTTCGGCTTTATAGGCTTCGCCAATACTGCGGAAAAACTCGACAGCGGCATCGCGTGATAACACTCGGCGCGCGACTGGCAAATTTGCGGTAGAAAGCTCCGTCATTTTTTGCTCAATAGCGGCAAGATCCTCCGGCGTAAATGCGCGGCCAAAAGCAAAATCGTAAAAGAAGCCATTTTCAATTACTGGGCCGATTGTCACTTGCGCTTCAGGGAATAGAGTTTTCACAGCTTGCGCTAACAGATGTGCGGTGGAGTGTCGAATTACCTCAAGGCCTTCAGGAGACTTTTCCGTAATGATCGCTAACTGTGCATCTTGCTGAATAACAAAAGTGGCATCTACCTCTTTACCATCGACAATGCCAGCAAGAGCGGCTTTAGCCAAACCAGGGCCAATGTCCGCAGCCACATCGAAGACAGAAACAGGGTTTATAAATTGACGTTGTGAACCGTCGGGAAGAGTAATAACGGGCATGATTGAAACCTTTTCAGTGGTGACCCCTACCAAAGGCCACGTGAGAGTAACGAGCAAATCGAATTTAATTCCAAAGTAAACTTAACTTAAAAGTCGACTTAGCTCAGCGAATCGCGTTTCTACGCGAAGGCAGGGAGTATAAAAAGCTGCACCAAAGATAGCTAGGAAAATTTAAGTTCATTACGCGATCCACAAAATTGTAACAATATCTACCTTCGTGAATCTGTATTAGCTGTACATCTATAAAAAGTTATTCAAGTTTTGAATCATCACTGCAATACCGATGGGAGAGTGCTAAGCTGCGCCAAACCATTTTTGGACATTCTAAATGGCAAACGTAAGTAGCACCGATTACAGCGATGAACAAAAACTTATCGCGGGCTTAATTGCAAAAGATGATCGTGCATTTTGCGAAATCATCAAACGTTTTCAACACACGATGGTCATTGTTGCACGAGCAATAGCAGGGGATACCTTTGCTGACGATGTAGTACAGGATGCCTGGGTAGCGATTTACAAAAATATCGCTAAATTTGAACAACGATCTTCATTAAAAACCTGGGTCATGACCATTGTTAGCAACGAAGCCAAAGCGCGCTTGCGCCGTGAGTCACGCAAAATATCGTTAGACGAACTTGATGGTGAGATGCCCGGCAGCTATTTAGATAATGCAAACTTTGCGACAGATGGCCATAGATTATCACCCATACCTTCATGGCGTAGTGAGTCACCCGAAGAATTACTGGAAGAACAACAGTTGCAGCGCTGTATCAACAAGACACTTAACATATTACCCCCTGCGCAAAAAGCAGCGTTTATGTTGCGTGACATTGAACAACAATCGTTTGAAGATATTTGTGAAATTTTGCAGGTTAGCTCAGCTAATGTAAGAGTGTTAGTACATCGTGCACGCTTAACGCTGTTGCAAGTGATCGACCGATTTCAGGAGACCGGCACATGTTAACAGTAACCAGAAATTCATTAAAAAGACACATGCTAAGCTGCAAAGATGTAGCTCATTTAGCCAGTGATTATCTTGACAAAAATACCAGCAATAAATTGAATTGGAAAATTCGTTTGCACTTAATTGCTTGCGGCTGTTGTCGTAAGTTTATGGGCCATTTATCAATTACCCAAAAGATAGCGCCGCAACTCATCAGAAAATCTAAGCAGCAAGTGGATGCAGATATCATATTGCAACGCATCAAAGATCAGACAAATACCACTCGGAAATAAAAATTATTATTTGAGTTTGGCACGGCTATTGGTATCGCGACTAAGAGCGATAGGCCGATCTTCAATCGCGCTCCCCAAAGATTTAGCGAGACGATCATACAGCACCACGTTCACTGTAGCGGCAAGATTCATACAGCCAATAGTTGGAATGTACACGACAGAATCAGATGCATTCAAAATTTCTTGAGAAAGCGAACCATCTTCAGGACCAAAAATATAATAAACCTGAATTGGGTGTTCAAAATGAATAAGCGGTGTTGCGCCCTCGATAAGTTCGACTGCTACAATTTTTGCTCCCTGCGGAACCACAGCTAATAAATTATCAACGCATTGAAGTGGTATTTTTTCATGTGCATTTTTTGTGTCAGTAAAAAATTGGCGTGCACGATTGTAACGTTCACCGGTATAAAACACTTTATCTGCCGCATAACAGCCGGCAGCCCGCAACACCATACCTACATTTTCCGGGCTTTTGGGATTCACCAAACCAATAACAACAGAATCACTTTTCATCAAAAATTTCACACGCCCCATGAATTCATTCAAAAAATATTTCACGCTAACAGGGGAAACATACCCTTGATACCTTTCGCCATAAACTCAATGGCAATTGCAGCAAGTAAGATACCCATCACTCGAGTAGACATAGCAATTGATTTGGGAGTGAGGTGCCGAGCGAGCCAAGGCATCGCAATTAATGTTAACCAAAGCCCGATGCATACTAAAATAATAGCACCCACTATCAAACCATAATGCATAAAACCATGCGCTTGATGAGCGTAAACAATCACGGTGCTTATCGCACCTGGGCCAGCAAGCAGGGGCATAGTAAGCGGCACCAATGCTACTGATTCATCTTCTTGAATTTGATCGAGAGGATTGCTTTTTTTTGATTGCAACATAGCAATAGACATCAACAATAAAATCAAACCGCCAGCAAAGCGAAAAGCATCAATACTAATACCTAACACCCATAAAATCCATTTGCCCAGCAGCAGTGAAACTAATAACACCGCTAACACCGATATAACTGTTAAACGCAACGTAGCTTGTTTTTGTTGAGAAGTTTGATGCGCAGTTAACACTAAAAAAACCGGTATAGCTCCTAAGGGATCAACAATCGCTAACAAACCTATAAAAAATTGCGCGTAATCGGTAAAAGGCAGCATGAGAATTTACTCATCTATAAAGAATTTAGCTAATTAACAGTGTAGCAGGTAGGAAAAAAGGAGAGGAACAATTCTATTTAGAGAAGTTTGTGTTTAATAGCAAAAAATTAATTAAAAAATTTCAGTAGGCCTCGTAACCCTTCCTCTATTGCTTGACGTTGAACTTGCAGTCTATCACCAACAAAATGAAATATTTCCGTGCGTACCTCTCCATTTGCATGTGCCCAGGCAAACCAAACAGTACCTACAGGTTTATCCTCGCTCCCACCTGCAGGACCCGCAATACCGCTAACGGCTACTGCTATATCCGCCTCAGAAAGCAACAGCACACCTTTTACCATTTGAATAACTACAGCTTCACTAACTGCATCATCTATGGCGAGTATTTCAACATCAACATGCAATAATTTTTGCTTGATACGATTAGCATAACTAACAACGCCGCACTCAAACCACGCTGAACTACCTGCTACCTGAGTAATAGCAGCCGCTACGCCGCCGCCAGTACAAGATTCAGCTGTAGCGACATGCCAACGACGCGCCAGCAATAACTGGCCAAGTTCTTCGCAAAGAGGATAGAGATCGGCATAAGACGCTGATGAAGAATTCATCGCAATAATTATTTATTTTTTTTAAGCGACAATAGAGATCTTTCTGGTTTATTAGTGCGATCAGCAAATTGCTTGGCGAGTGCCTCACGATCTTTAACCGCTTGGCTTTTGAGACTTTCAATATTAGTAGTACCGGAAAGACTATAATCTACGTTCGAGCCAATAGCTGCCTTTGCTAATGCTTCTACACCGCAACGCATTAAACGAGCTTGATCTATATAGGATAAATTTGCCGGAAAATTATTAGGATTAATCGCAGAAGGGTCTCGTGGATCACCCTCTACTTTTAATAAAAAGCCCGATTCATGTGTTGCTGTTCCGGTAGCAAGATTCACCACCCATGCGTCAAAGTCCATAATAAACCTGTAATTAAATTAATTGATATTAAGCCCACAGCTTGTCAGAGAAGCTTTACACCCAGATGACAGCATATGTGGAGCTATTAATGTTTAGCTAAACGTCTTTGTTCTTCGCGTTTTTCCTGCTTCTTCAACGTCCGCAATTGGCGCTCTGGCGGCTTAGCACCAATATGCGCTTGATTACGTATTTTCGCGAGCATGATTTGTTTTTGGCGCTCACTAAAACGCGCTTTTTGATCTTCGCTTAGGGCATCATAACAACGCGGACAGCTAACCCCCAACAGGTATTGCTCCGAAAGCTTATCATCTTCTGTAATCGGATGACGGCAGCCATGACATTGACCATAAACACCTTTTTGCAAACTGTGGTTAACGGCAACACGATTGTCGAAAACGAAACACTCGCCACGCCATAAACTTTCAGTCTCAGGCACTTCTTCCAAATATTTAAGAATACCGCCTTCCAAATGATAAACCTCTTCAAAGCCCTGCTCCTTCATATAAGCAGTGGATTTTTCGCAGCGAATACCGCCGGTACAAAACATCGCAACTTTTTTGTGTTTAGCAGGATCAAGATTTCGCGCAATATAAGCTGGAAGGTCACGGAAAGTTTCAGTCTTCGGATCAATCGCACCTGCGAAAGTACCTATGCTATATTCGTAAGAATTGCGGGTATCCACCACAACCACTTCTGGATCACTAATTAATGCATTCCAGTCTTGCGGCTTTACGTAAGTCCCTACAATCTTAAGCGGATCTATACCCGTCACACCCATAGTGACAATTTCTTTTTTCAATTTTACCTTCATACGATAAAAAGGCATTTCTTCATAGATAGATTCTTTGTGAGTAATATCAGTAAAACGCACATCCTTGCGCAAATGGGTTAGCAAATTATCAATACCTTCTCGAGTGCCCGCCACAGTGCCATTAATTCCTTCTTCGGCTAGCAGAAAAGTACCCTTCAAATTCTGACTATCGCAGTAATCCTTTAAGGGAGAAGCGAGACTTTGATAATCAGTTAGAGTAATAAATTTGTAGAGTGCAGCGACAACAATGTGGCTCATAGGTCTTTAACCAAGTCTAATATTGGGATCTGCTTACATGCGCAGGGTAGGCATTATAAGTGCTTGAATTTTGAACAGCCAGCGTAAAAGAAATTATTTATCATGCTGACTACCACCCAAACACGCAGGAGATTCCGGCACATTCTCATTTGCAGCCCATTCACTTGGGCTGTAAGTATGTAATGCCAAAGCGTGAACACCACTTTGTAGCTCCTCCGCCAAACACGAATAAATCGCCTGATGTCTTTGCAATTGGCGCTTACCAACAAAGCTCTCTGTGACCAATACCACCTTGAAATGAGTTTCTGACCCGGCAGGCACGCTATGCATATAGCTCTCATTAAAGACCCGCAAATAAGCGGGTGGAAAACCTGCGGTTAGCTTATTGACAATACGCTCTTCTATGAATTTCATAGCTCTTCTCATCGCGGACATGGGGTTACAAAAACTGCCTATGTTATAAAAAAACAACGGCTAAGGCAAAAAAATACTGGGGCATTTTACGGTTAAATAGCTAAACTGAGTTGACCTGACACATAGATATTCGATAAAAAATGCGCCCATCCTTACTGACAAAAGCAAGTCAACCGAGAAAGTACATACACTATAAAATAAAAAAATTAGGGGTAATAACATGAACGAATATAAAATATTTATTGACCGCCGCAATAACGATGAACGTCGACTTGACCACGACCCATGCAAAAATTTATCGATTGACATTTATCACCGTAAACGTCGCAAGATGGCAGAACGTCGCCATCTTGAACGGTCACTAGCGGACGACTACATGGCTTATGGCGGCAAAGCGCAAATTAAAATCACTCACTAATTTGTTGTGAAGATTCCTTAGTGAAAATACGTCTATTTATTGCTAATACAAAAAACAGAAAAGCACTCAGAGAACAAAACGATGAATAGCGACAATCCCCCATACCACAGCCAATAACACTAAACTTACGAAGACTAATGCTGAACCTATATCTTTAGCGCGCCCTGATAACTCATGGTGCTCCGAACCAGTACGATCCACAACTGCTTCAACGGACGAGTTTGCAAGCTCTGCCATCCACACCCAAAACACACTGGAAATTAGCAAAATTAATTCGATATGAGTTGATGCCAGCCAAAAAGCAGTTGGAATCAAAATTAAACCCAACATCACCTCCTGACGAAATGCTGCTTCAAATTTCCAAGTCGCAGCAAAGCCTTTCATCGAATAACCAAAAGCATCTACTATGCGACCAATTCCGGTTTTACCTGGCTTACCCATTCACATTTCTCCAAAGATATTTACATCGTTAAAATTTACGTTTTTAAAACCACTAAGTTGTCATAATACTTTCACATATCAGTCATCTAAGAGTCACATGCGCGGAGTAATTTTTAGCTGCAAGCCGATTTCCCACTCATGCATAAATAAGGCGGTGAATCATGAATGCTTTTTTACAGCGAGTCCACCACTTAGATACACTTGCATTCTTATGGGTGCATGTGACAAAAGGTTTTCACTATCGTAAATCAGTGCGATTTATTTCACGTACCGGGGATGGTGTTTGGTATCTTCTAATTGCACTCATCTTATTATTCGCTGAACCAACTCATGGCAGCACTTTTTTTTGGTCGGGCATTATTGCCTACGCGTTTGATGTTAGTCTGTATTTAGTATTAAAAAATGTTATTAAACGTGACCGTCCTGCTGCACGCATTGATTATTATCAAGCATGGATAACACCATCCGATAAGTTTAGCTTTCCATCTGGTCACACCGCAGCAGCATTTTTATTTTCGTGTCTTGTTGCTAACTTTTATCCCGTCTTTGCAGTTCCTTGTTTCATTTGGGCTAGCCTAATTGGAGCCAGTCGAGTATTACTTGGCGTGCACTATCCAACAGATACAGTTGCAGGTGCCGCACTCGGTACAAGCTGCGCATTTATTGGCATTTATATTTACTCCTTACAGGGCTTATTATGAAAATACTTTACGGCGTGCAGGGAACTGGCAATGGGCATGTAACGCGTGCTCGCATTATGGCTAAAGCATTTGCCGAGGCAGGCGTAGAGGTAGATTGGGTATTTTCTGGCAGACCTCGCGCTGATTTTTTTGATATGGAAGCGTTTGGTGATTTTCAATGTTATCGCGGCCTGACTTTTCAAGTTAAAAGCGGCCGGATTTTAATTTTGAAAACAGCAATGACAACTAACCTTAGTCAGCTCTCGCAAGACATTAAAAAAGTAAATGTAGAAGGGTACGATTTAATTGTTAATGATTTTGAACCTGTATCTGCATGGGCGGCAAAACGCGCCGGTAAAAAAGTTATTGGTTTATCGCATCAAAACTCTTTTTACTATGACATTCCGAAAAAAGGTAACAATTTTGTTATTGAGTGGTTCATGCGTAACTTTGCGCCGGTTACTCAGCCGATAGGATTACATTGGCACCATTTTAATCAGCCAATTTTGCCACCATTGATTGAACCATCTCACTATGAGAATGAATCACTACCCAAGCATTATTTAGTTTATTTACCATTTTCGGATGTGGCAGATATAGAGCCACAATTACGAAACTTTCCAGATTATCAATTTTATATTTATCAAAAAGTACCTAAAGCTACTGACGACGGGCATATTCATATAAGGCCATTTTCACGTGAAGGATTTCAACAAGATTTACATCGCTGTGAAGGGGTTATTTGTAGTGCTGGTTTCGAGCTGCCCAGTGAGGCGATTCAACTTGGGAAAAAAATTCTAGTACAACCAGTAGCAGGCCAAATGGAGCAAAAATCGAATGCGCTGGCTTTATGTCAGTTAGGCTACGGCTCGGCAACCAACGTCCTAAGTGAAGAAGTTATTCGTCGCTGGTTACCGCTGACGAAACCTAACCCCGTCATTTATCCTAACGTTGCCAAAGCAGTGGTCGAATGGTTACTGAGAACAAAAGGAGAAAACTTTGCAGAACTTCAGCAAAGCATGTGGAACAATATACCCAAGCAAGATAATCTCGAAATGCCTGTGCCATTAGCACAACAAACAGCAGTATAAGAAATCAAATTTTTCATTTGCGATTCACTTTAGTAGACATGAGCTGAGATAATTCATGCCTACTAAACCATACCTCTTGCCGCCAAAACTTATATATTTACCCTTCCCGATATTTAGTAAGTAGTCGCCATCAACCAGTGTCTATTCAAATAATGCGATCTAACTAACATTTTACTAGCTACTTGGTTTTATTATTCCAATAGCATTTAAGGTATAGTTGCTGCTAAAGTTCGCTTGCACGACTGGATATTATTCATTGCGCGAGCTTAAAACCTCCGGCATAGAAGCCTCCGACCACATTAATAGCATTACGAGAATATAAAAATGCCGCGTCCTCTTAACATTTTAGTCTGTTTATTAAGCTTGGGAATTACTTCTTATAGTTTCGCTGAGAATGATACAAAGCACGTAAAAATTATCGAGCCTGCCAAACCTGTAACCAACGTCCAAGCCGCTGCGATAGATACTGAACATTTTGAATTGGGTCCATACGTTGGCTTGCTATCTGCTGAGGATTTTAATAGCAATCTAGTGACAGGTATTTCATTTACTTACCACATTAATAAAAAGTTTATTTCTCAAATAAATTATGGACTCTCAACGACTCAGTCATTACCTCACGAAGAGAATTTAGCTGGAAATTCTTTGAACAAAAAAGATAGAGATTTCGAATATGTAAATATCTTAGGAGGATACAATTTACTTGATGGAAGATCCTTTCTTGGAAAAAATCATAAATTTAACTCAGCTATATATTTATTAGTTGGGGCAGCTGAAGTAAATTTTGCCGGGGAGAAAAATACAGGGCTTGTACTAGGTGTAAGCTATAGAGCAGTCATTACAGATTGGATAACGCTAAACCTTGACTTACGCGACACCCGAGTAACTCGTAATTTTTTGAATGATGAAAAAACC
>JANPKH010000230.1:0-42637 GCA_031425935.1 Gammaproteobacteria bacterium
AATCTACCGTACGTGATGAGATGTATAAAACATGATTTACCAATATGGCGTCAATTAGAATCAATTATTTTTTGCAGATATTAAATAATAAAAAACCCCAACAAATTACTTTGTTGGGGTTTCGTATTTGGTGGGGCGGGGGGAGTTGATTTTGTCTATTGACGGTATGATTTATATAAACATAATAATTTTTCTTGCGTGCCAGTACTACTAAAACTGAAAGTCACGTCTAAATACCAGAAGGAGAGAAGTACATCAGGATCGCTAAGAAAGCGGTGAGTATTCAGGCTTCAGCTACTTGGGTCCGGGCGTCAACTTGGTAAAACATACCTTCTGCGGTACTATTCGTTCCTGTCTGCAAACAAATAATTGAGCCCTTGATAGCATTTGGTAAGCCTATAGCATCTTAGGCTGCTCATCAAAAATACAATAACTGCACTAGGACGTTTTGATGAATAAGAAGCAACTCTCTGAACGCGACATCTGCAGTAAATTCATTACCCCCGCAATAACCCAAGCCGGTTGGGATATTCAAACCCAAGTACGTGAAGAACTCACCTTTACCGCTGGCCGCGTCATTGTACGCGGGCGATTACACACACGCGGTGAAAAGCGCCGTGCAGATTATGTGCTCTACCATCAAGCCAATCAGCCCATTGCCGTAATTGAAGCTAAAGACAACAAACACAGCGTTGGCGCAGGCATGCAGCAGGCCTTAGCTTATAGCGATGCCCTCGATACACCCTTTGTGTTTTCCAGTAATGGCGATGGTTTTTTGTTTCACGATAAAACCCGCACAGGCGTACAGCTAGAAACCGAATTAACGCTCGATCAATTCCCATCGCCAACCGAGTTATGGCAACGCTACTGCCAGTGGAAAGGATTAACGCCAGAAGCTACTCAAACTGTCGAAAGCCCATACTATGACGATGGCCGTGGCCGCACGCCGCGCTACTACCAAATGAATGCCATTAATCGAACCGTAGAAGCTGTGGCGCGTGGGCAAGACCGAATCCTACTGGTGATGGCTACCGGAACAGGTAAAACCTACACCGCGTTTCAAATTATCTGGCGTTTATGGAAGTCAAAACAAAAAAAACGCATTCTATTTTTGGCTGACCGCAATATTTTAATTAACCAAACTATGGTGGGCGATTTCCGTCCCTTCGGCCCAGCCATGGCAAAACTATCGCCCAATGCAGCAGGCATGGAACGCGATGGCCTAACCCAAGACTTAACGCTCGCCATTCAAAAGAGCAGTAAAAAAGTAAACAAAGCTTTCGAGATTTATTTGGGTTTATATCAAGCGCTCAGCGGCACTGAAGAAGTACGCAATGTGTATAAACAATTCTCAGAAGATTTTTTCGATTTAATCGTAATCGACGAGTGCCACAGAGGCAGCGCAAAAGAAGATTCCGCATGGCGCGACATACTTACCTATTTTAAAAACGCCACCCAAATTGGTTTAACCGCAACGCCGAAAGAAACCAAAGACACCAGCAACATTGATTACTTTGGCGAGCCCATTTACACCTACTCACTCAAACAAGGGATCGACGATGGTTTCCTCGCGCCTTACAAAGTGGTGCGTATAGATTTCGATGTGGATTTACAAGGCTGGCGACCCAAAGCAGGTCAAAAAGATAAATACGGCAATGTAATTGAAGACCGCATTTACAACCAAAAAGACATCGACAAAAACATCGTTTTTGATGAGCGTACTCAGTTAGTTGCCATGAAGGTCACAGAATATTTGCAAAAGACTGGCGAGTTTCAAAAAACTATTGTCTTCTGCGATGACATTGACCACGCCGAGCGCATGCGCCAAGCGCTCGTGAATTTGAACCCTGAACGCTGTGCCGAAAACCGCAAATACGTTATGCGTATTACCGGCGATAACGACGAAGGTAAAAATGAGCTAGATAACTTTATCAATCCAGAATCTAAATACCCTGTGATTGCCACCACCAGCAAGTTAATGACAACTGGTGTAGATGCCAAAACTTGCAAACTAATTGTGTTGGATCAGCGCATTCAATCCATGACGGAATTTAAACAAATCATTGGTCGCGGTACACGCATCGACGATGATTACGACAAACACTGGTTCACCATTTTAGATTTCAAAAAAGCCACCGAACTATTTGCAGACCCCACTTTCGATGGCGACCCAGTACAGGTGTACAACCCTGAACCACAAGACACAACCGTACCGCCCGATGAAATACCAGAAGGCGAAAGCGGCACGCTCGATGAACATGATAGTCAGGGCGAGCATGGCGATAACGACTATCCACCCTATGAAGGTGGAGACGATACTGGCGGCGGTGGTATAGGCGAGCCTCCAAAAAAATATGTGGTCAGCGGCGTTAATGTAAAAGTGATTGATGAGCGCACTCAATACCTCGATAGCAACGGCAAACTCATCACTGAATCTCTTACAGATTACACTCGCCTGTGCGTAACCAAACAATTTGCAACACTCAATGATTTTTTACGCAAATGGAGTGATGCCGAACAAAAGAACGTCATCATTCAAGAATTAGCCGCGCAAGGTGTATTGTGGGATGATCTGCAAGCTGATGTGAGTAAAAAGCTTGGTTATGAATTAGATGCCTTCGATTTAATTTCCCACATCGTTTACGGGCAACCACCACTCTCGCGTCAAGAACGTGCTAACAACGTGAAAAAGCGCAACTACTTCACCAAGTACCAAGGCGCCGCTAAGCAAGTGTTAGAAGGCTTGCTAGAAAAATATGCTGATACCGGCGTAGAGCATATTGAAAATACCAATATTCTTAAATTACCACCCTTTGATAAATTAGGCGCGCCAATGGAGTTGCTCAATGCCTTTGGTGGCAAACCTAAATATTTAAAAGCAGTAAAAGAACTAGAAGATCAACTTTACTTTCCACCCGAATCGGCATGACCGTGCGAGCTAGCAGTCATCCGCGGCGGAGGTAAAATTCTGTGATCATATTTGACAGATACACACACATCAACGACCTGATTCAATTTTATTTATCTGAGGTACCAGATAAAAATATAGAACGCATTATTGAAACCGGCGTGATTAACGAGGCAGATGCCGAATTATTCAGCACATTTATTTGGCAAATGGTAGATCGCATTCACCGCGACGAAGAAATAGGGAAAGAAGTATTGGGTAGAACGGACAACAGCGATATGCTGCCAGACCTGAGTTATGAAATCACCAAGTACATGCGAAAAAACGGCTTCTATTCCGTATGGGAACGAATTTCGAATCTTGATTAATAATATTATTCGCTAATGTACATAATTTACGCAATTAACCCTAAGGCTATTCATGAGTATTTCTTCCACCATTAAATCCATTCAAGACATTATGCGCAAAGACGTAGGTGTCGATGGTGATGCGCAACGCATTGGCCAGCTAGTCTGGATGTTATTTTTAAAAATTTATGACGACAAAGAACTAGAGTGGGAAGAGTTTGATGATGATTACAAATCTCCCATTCCAAAATATATGCGCTGGCGCAATTGGGCAGCAGACCCAGAAGGCATTACAGGCGATGAATTAAAAACTTTTATCGACCACACGCTCTTCCCCGGTTTGCAAGACTTAAAAGCTAAAGCGGGCGATGAACGCGCACTGGTTATTCGTAGCGTATTTGAAGACGCCTACAACTACATGAAGTCTGGCCACCTCATTCGCCAAGTCATCAATAAAATTCAAGAAGGAGTAGATTTTAATAAAGCCCAAGAGCGCCACGAATTTGGCAACATGTACGAGCAAATTTTGCGGGATTTGCAAAATGCGGGTAATGCCGGTGAATTTTATACTCCGCGTGCCGTTACCGAATTTATGGTGCAAATGACAGACCCGCAGTTAGAAGAAAGCGTAATGGACCCCGCCTGCGGCACTGGCGGCTTTTTAACCTGCACCATTGAATACAAACGCAAACACTATGTAAAAACCGCAGACGATGAAAAAATCATGCAGGCCAGCATTCACGGCGTAGAAAAAAAACCGCTGCCGCACATGCTCGCTACCACCAATATGATTTTGCACGGCATAGAAGTGCCCAGCCAAATTATTCACGACAACACCTTGGCGCGCCCACTCAGAGATTGGCGGCCAAAAGAACGTAAAGACATCATCATCGCCAACCCTCCGTTTGGTGGCATGGAAGAAGACGGCATAGAGTCAAACTTCCCGCAAAGTTTCCGCACCCGCGAAACAGCCGATTTATTTATGACACTGTTTATTCATTTGCTCAGAGACGGTGGCCGCGCGGCAGTAGTATTGCCCGATGGTTTTCTCTTTGGCGAAGGCATGAAAACTCGTCTTAAAGAACACCTGCTTACCGAATGTAATTTGCACACCATTGTGCGCTTACCTAATTCAGTGTTTGCGCCCTACACCGGTATTAAAACCAATATTTTATTTTTTGAAAAAGGCAAGCCCACTAAAGAGGTGTGGTACTACGAGCTACCCCTGCCCGCCGGTATAAAAGCTTTTAACAAAACCAAACCTATGAAAGTGGAAGACTTTGCCGCCTGTGCAGACTGGTGGGGCGAAGGCAAAAAGCAATCCGTAAAAGCCAAACGCAAAAACCGTGTAGAGAATGAACAAGCGTGGAAAGTAAGCCTTGAGGATATTGTTGCGCGCAACTACAACCTCGATATTAAAAATCCCCATGTAGCTGAACGAATAAGCCATGATCCTGATGAGTTATTGGCAACCTATGCGCAACAGCAAGCACAAATCCAAAACCTGAGAGATCAGCTTAAAACCATTTTAAGTGCTGCGCTTGAGGGTAAAAACTAATGACTGCACAGCAAATCGTTACTGAGCATTTAGACCTTTGGACTAGCGCCCACAAAACCCGCAGCACTGCAGGCCGTGGCAGCAACAATAAGCTGGATTTGGTCGGCATTAAAAAACTGCGCGAGTTGATTTTGGAATTGGCCGTGCGTGGAAAGTTGGTGCCACAAGATCCGAATGATGAGCCTGCGAGTGAGTTGTTGAAAAAAATTGCGACTGAAAAGGCAAATTTACATAAAGAAGGTTCGATTAAAAAAGAAAAACTATTTCCAGAAATTACGGAAGAGGAAAAACCGTTTGAGTTGCCCGCTGGCTGGGAGCTTGCAAGGCTTGGCGAAATAATTAACGTTTTGAATGGCAGAGCATATAAAAAACATGAAATGCTTTCAGAAGGGACGCCATTGCTTCGCGTGGGAAATCTATTTACTTCAAACGAATGGTATTACTCAAATTTAGAATTAGAACCAGATAAATATATTGACGATGGAGACTTAATATACGCGTGGTCAGCATCATTTGGTCCATTTATATGGGAGGGTGGTAAGGTGATTTACCACTACCACATATGGAAGATGGATCTATTCAGCCACGAGAATGTTGATAAATATTATTTGAAAAACTATTTGCAAGCGATCTCTGCTGCTATTAAAGCGTCGGGCAACGGAATTGCTATGATTCATATGACTAAAGAGCGCATGGAAAAGCTTGCTTTACCAATACCCCCCCTCCCCGAACAACACCGCATAGTCGCCAAAGTCGATGAGCTAATGGCATTCTGCGATCAATTGGAGCAAACCCAAAGCGACAATATCGCCGCTCATGCACAACTCGTAGAAGCACTGCTCGCCACCTTAACCAACAGCAGCGATCACAATGAACTGCAAAGCAACTGGCAACGCATAGCCGCGCACTTCGATACCCTATTCACCACCGAACACAGCATCGACCAACTCAAACAAACCATTCTGCAATTAGCCGTAATGGGCAAACTCGTCGCGCAAAACCCCAACGATGAACCCGCCAGCGAACTCCTGAAAAAAATCGCCACCGAAAAAGCGCAGTTGATTAAAGAAGGGAAAATCAAAAAAGAAAAACCGCTGCCAGAAATTACGGAAGAGGAAAAGCCGTTTGAGTTGCCGAGTGGGTGGGAGTGGATGAGATTTAATGATTTAACCAATTCACAATTTCCGATTTCATATGGCGTACTTGTTCCAGGCCTAGATGAATCGGGCGGAGTTCCATTTATTAGAATTGCAGATTTAGATATTAAAAATCCACCTGAAAAACCAGAAAAATCAATTAACATCGAAATCGATGCCCAATATGAAAGAACCAGAATTCAGGGTGGCGAAATATTAATGGGGGTAGTAGGAAGCATTGGGAAATTGGGTGTTGCGCCCCTTAGCTGGAAAGGAGCCAATATCGCTAGAGCGATATGCAGGATAAAAATATGGGACTTTTTAAACAAAGATTATGGGTTAATGTTATTGCAAAGCGAGTTTATGCAAAGAAGTTTTTTAGGCGATACTCGCACTCTTGCTCAACCTACATTGAATATTGGATTTATTCGAATTTCCCTAACCCCTGTCCCGCCACTTGCAGAACAACACCGCATAGTCGCCAAGGTCGATGAACTCATGGCTCTTTGCGACACCCTAAAAACCAACCTCCAAAACGCCCAAACCACCCAGCTTGCACTGGCTGATGCGTTGGTTGAGCAAGCGGTGAATTAACTATGACTATGCCCAAGCCCGTGCGCCTATTTCATATCACGGCGATTGATAATTTAGCGGCGATTTTTGAGCAAGGTGCTTTATTGTGCAAAGCGCGCTCGCAAGTGGCAGGTATTGATTACCAAAATATTGCCCATGCAGGTGCACAGGGTGTTAGGGCAAGCAAAGCAGTAATTGATCCGCCCGGTGGCTGCATTCACGACTACGTGCCATTTTATTTTGCACCACGCTCGCCCATGTTGATGGCGATAAACGGCGGTAAAGTACAAGGCTGCAGCTACGGGCAAAGCGATATTGTGCATTTTGAATTGTTGGTCCGTACTGTGGTAGAAGCCAAACAGGAATTCGTTTTTTATGACCGTAATGCCACCAAAGACTACAGCCTAGCCTATACGGACCCTTATCAGTTAAAAGAGGTTATTGCATGGGAATTATTGACTGAAGAGCCCACCCTAGATGGCTTTTGTAAGTACTTTCTCGACCGCCACGAGCCAGAAAGATACATAGACCGGATGGAGCGGCGCCAAGCTGAGTTTCTAGTAAAAGACCATGCACCGCTGATTTGGATGACCCGTATTGGCGTTATAAACCAAGAAAAGGCCGACATTGTGCGCAATATTTTGGCTCGCTATAAGGTACACTTGCCGGTAGAGGTCACGCCTGACTGGTACTTTTTAAACCAATAACTTTTAAAACAGTCGCTTAGACCTATACAACCATTAAACCTATGTACCGAAACGCAAATCTGAGGCAGTAATGACAATCCAATCCACAACCGGCGACTTACTCAAGCAGCAAGATGTTGATGCGATCGTGAATACAGTCAATTGCGTTGGCGTTATGGGCAAAGGTATTGCTTTGCAATTCAAGAAAAAATGGCCAGCCAATTACAAAGCCTATGCAGCTGCCTGCAAGGCTGGCCAAGTTCGCTTGGGTGAAATGTTTGTTTTTGACTTGGGCGCACTGGCTACACCACGATTCATCATTAATTTTCCCACTAAAGGTGATTGGCGTAGCAACTCAAAACTCAGCGATATTGAAACTGGCCTTGCAGACCTCACTCAAAAGATTCAAACCCTGGGCATTCAATCTATCGCTATGCCGCCTTTAGGCTGCGGTAATGGTGGTTTGGATTGGCAGAGCGTAAAACCCCTGATTGAGCAATACTTTGCGCCCCTTACGAGCGTAGCAGTGCGACTGTTTGAGCCATCAGAAGTGGCAGCACCTACAGAGCTGGAAGTGAACACTCCCGCCCCCAGAATGACAGCGGGTAGAGCGGCGATTTTGGCACTACTGGAGTGCTATGAGTCAGTCAATTACGGGCTATCTAAAATTGAAGTGCAGAAACTGGCGTATTTTTTACAAGCGGCAGGCGAAGATTTAAAACTGACTTATCAAAAGCACCAGTTTGGCCCCTATGCCAGCCAATTGCGTCACGCCTTAGATCATATGGACGGTCATTACATTCACGGCGTTGGAGATGGCGTGGTGGAGTCTGCAATCACACCAGACAAACAAGCCTTGGCAGAAGCCAAGCAATTTATTGCCAATTCAGACAGCCAATTAAATGAGCGCGTTGAGCGCGTTGCCGACTTAATCGCCGGTTTCCAATCGCCTTTTGGTATGGAGCTGCTAGCCAGCGTACACTGGGTAGCCAAGCAAGAAGGCGCGGCTACTGCAGAGCAAGCCCTGGAAAAAGTTCAACTCTGGAACCCTCGCAAAAAGCATTTAATGAAAGCGCATCATGTTCAATCAGCCTGGAATCAATTACAACAATTACAGTGGATTTGATCCCAACATCTCTCAAACTATTACCTCTACCTTGTTAGCTTTTGTTAACAAATTATTCCACACTGGTTGACGCGTAAAAGACCGAAGTGACGCAACCGAGGTAGCAAGCTCATGCTTACCACCGCATTCATGCACAGGCTCCCACCTAAGCGCATAGAGCGAACACTGGCCATGAGGGTTGTCGCGCATACGCAGCGGATCGCGGCTGCGAATGATCAATTCCCGCCCTATCAACTGCATCTACTTGCTGAGTGAGAATGCTATGAAGCTAGCAAAGGCAACTGACAATGACAGGGTTCGTTTGCGAGAAAGTGCAAAAAAGGATCTGGCGCAGTTAAAAAATATGCTTTCCCCTAAGGAATAGTTTTCAGTTGTTGCCAAGCAATCTCTGATAAAAACAGGAGAATCATTAGCAATTGGTATTGCGAGCTCATAATTGTTGGCGATTAATTCAAATCTGAGGATACGTATTAGGCTCATTATCTAAATCATTAATGAGGACGTCCATTGAGAAATCATCTATAAATTGTCCAGATTTAGCCTGTTCCGCTCCTTGCATAAGATGGGCACGTAGTGTGTCTAGCTTACTTTTGCGTTCTTCCTCATTGATTGTGCTGCTTTTGTCATTGGTATTATTAGTCATTTTCTGAGTCCGTGAGTAGTTCGGTAAGTGATTTTTATTTCGGGTCGAATGGCTCATCTAATTGTGAGTCTATCTCATCCTCTCTTTCTTCAATTTTTCTAACAGAAAGTTATAGACATTTGGCTGAATAATCACCCCTATGATTTTTCCATTATTGTCTTCAATGAGGATGTCTTCGCCATCTAATGGATCGGGATTGTTTATTTGATGAAGCAAGGTAGAAGGTAGAGTGCCTGTTTTTTGTCTTCATGTTGGCTCCTGTTGTTGTATGCAATCTACCGTACGTGATGAGATGTATAAAACATGATTTACCAATATGGCGTCAATTAGAATCAATTATTTTTTGCAGATATTAAATAATAAAAAACCCCAACAAATTTCTTTGTTGGGGTTTCGTATTTGGTGGAGGCGGGGGGAGTTGAACCCCCGTCCGCCAGTACTCCCTCCTCGGCTCTACATGTTTAGGTCCGTTGATTGATTTAACCGGTATCAGCCCAACAGGCAGGACGATACAAGCGATCCTATTAAGTTTTAGCAGCGCCGCCCTAGGCTTGCTTTGCTGCGATCCAGTTCTATATGACGGGCTTTAGCGCGGTACTGGCACCTTGCTATAGACCGCTAGCAGCAATTAAGCTGCTAGAGCGTAAGAATCGTCGTTTGCGACTATTCAAGTACAGCTTTGGATTAACGTGATTGGCTGTCATCACGACATGCACCTCGGGCTTTGTTACCAGCGTCGAATCCATAACGCCCCCAGTCGCAACACTTGAAGATCAAGCATCGCGAGTGAGGTTATTGTAGGGGGTTAAAGAGAATGAGTCACCCATTAATTTTTTGGCTAGTCAATTGGGGTTCAACTAGCGCTCAGTTAGGGTCCAGCTAAGGTTTAGTGGGTTCTAATTTTAATTCAAGGCGGTTGTGATCTTGTGCAACGATATTCCAGGTTTTCGCGCTTAACGATGGTTTGCGCTCTGGATAATTGTCTGGTTCGCTGAGTGTATTAATAATAATGCGCACCGCTTTTTCCGGTTTTTGATCAATACCGTTAAGGGCCGTTTCAACTTCGCGTTGGTATTGCTCCATAACGCGATCTACCCCGTAAATTTCATTGGTAGTGATGCAGTTACCCATATTTAAGCTTTCACTGGCTAGTTGCGCTTGGCCAAAGTTATCGATAACAAGGCAAAAATTGCCTACATAAATGTTGATCCAAACCGTTCCTCTAAAACCTTTGGCAATAATACGATTTAATAATTCGTACAGGCGAATAACGGTATTAGTGTCAACACTGCTTTGATTGAAGGGTAGGGAGGCTGTTTGATTAAAGGTCCATGCTAAATCGGCAAGATATGCGTTTTCTGCCTGCTTGGGTAAGTCGGCAGCATTTTTTGGCGCAGGCGCCGAGGCTACGGGAATTAACGTTTCGGGATTTTTTTGCGCTGCTATAGCAGCTAATTGTTCGCCGAGCTTTTTCTGTTGGTCCTGCCCTTGGGTTAGCGCATCGCTCATTTTTACAAGGTAAAAAGCGATAACGGCTAAGGCGGCGACTATTAATATTTTACTAAACAGTGACCAGCCGCTTTCGCTGGGTGGTTCGACGGGTGGTAGCGGGACTTCTACATGAGCATTTCTATGTTCGATAATTTCGCTAAATTCTTGCTTTATATTTTTTTTCAATCCCTGCAACTCGCGCACTACGCGAGAAGTAATAAAACGACTGCTATCTTCTAGTGTGTGCTCCATGTGGCTGAGGCGCAGTTCGAGATTGCGCGCTTGTTCGGCGCTTGCTTGAGAGGCATTGCGTTCAAAGTTACCAACATCAATGACTTTTCCTGCGGGAGCCGTTGGCTCTTCAACTGGCGCGACCTTGGGTACATTTTTCGGATCATCTTTACGATAAACGTGGATGGTCTGCATCACGTTGGATAGTTCTGTAGCAGTAATCGTATCTTTACTAACAACGTCCAGCGCACCCAAGGCGCGTGCTTGGCCGGTATAAACATCCCCACTTTTGGATGTGTACATAATGACTGGAATCATCGCCGTTTCGGGGTGAGATTTAATAATCTGCAGCGCGCGAAACCCATCCATGCCTGGCATTAAATGATCCATAAAGATCACATCAGGAGCGTTAGTTGCTAGATAGCGTAGTGCTGCCTCACCAGAATCAACTGAGTCAATATCTAAAGTATAGGGGCGCAGCATTTTTTTAAGGCGATATTGGGCTGTTGTGGAATCATCAACAATAAGCGCGCGTTTGTTTGTCATGCGATCTATTCCGTGGGGCTTCGTTATGGTTAGGCGTTATAGATTTTCGTTATTGGTATAGGGTAACAAAATACAGGGCAGTGGATATATATGTATGAATCTAGAGTAACAAATAACTGCTTAAGGGATGAAACACAAATCACAATAAAATAATAAGAAGTTCTAAAATCACCTCATATTGATTGGTTTTGTACTTAATTTGCATAATGGGGAGGGAGACTTAGGTATTAAACACTTAAATATCGTTGCACTAAATCTTCGTTAAGCGCGGCTATGGGTCCTGTTGCGACCATATTGCCTTTCTCCATAATAAAAAAATCGTCAGCCACACGGCGGGCGAAGGGCAATTTTTGTTCTACCAATAAAACTGTTAAGCCAAATTCACGGTTGAGTTTGCGGATGACCTCACCGATATCGCGCACGATATTTGGTTGAATTCCTTCGGTAGGCTCATCGAGTATTAATAATTTGGGGTCGAGTACCAGCGCACGACCAATTGCCAGTTGCTGTTGCTGCCCCCCGGACAGGTCGCCACCACGACGATGTTTCATTTCCTTCAAAACGGGAAATAATTCGTAGATGTGGGTGGGGATATGCCGCAGTTTATCCGCGCGCGCGCCAAGCGATACGGTTAAGTTTTCTTCAACAGTAAGCAGTGGAAAAATTTCACGCCCTTGCGGTACATAACCTATGCCAGCACGAGCACGCATTTCGGTGGGAAGTTTATTGATGTTGCGCGAATTAAATTCGATGCTGCCGTCGCGTATGGGCAATATCCCGGTAATGCATTTGAGTAAAGTAGTTTTGCCAACACCATTGCGACCAATTAAACAGCCGCAAGTGCCTTGCTTAAGGTGAAGTGACAAATCCCAAAGGATATGGCTTTGGCCGTAGTATTGATTAATATTTTTTATGTGCAGCACGCGTTTATTCTCCTAAATACACTTCAATCACTTTCGGATCATTTTGTACTTGATCCATAGTGCCCTCGGTTAACACCGAGCCTTGGTGTAAAACCGTTACCTTGCGTGCGATAGAACGAACAAATTTCATATCGTGCTCTACTACAATGACTGAATGTTTTCCTGCGAGTGATAGTAATAACTCTGCAGTTTTTTCAGTCTCTTCGCCTGTCATTCCTGCAACGGGTTCATCCACTAAAAGCACGCGCGGGCTTTGCATTAACAGCATGCCTATTTCTAACCATTGCTTTTGGCCGTGAGAAAGTGCGCCCGCATTTTTGTGGCGTAATTCGACGAGGCCAATTTGCAGTAGTACTTCATCAATACGATAAAGTTGATCTGTAGTGAGCGACTTGCTGAGTGTCCACCATACGCGTTTATCTGATGCTGTTGCCAATTCCAAATTTTCGTAAACAGTTAAGGCTTCAAAAATAGTGGGCTTTTGAAATTTACGACCAATACCGCCGCGTGCAATTTGGTGTTCGGATAATTCGAGTAAATTAATTTGCTGGCCGAAATATACGCTGCCAGAATCTGGTTTTGTTTTTCCTGTTATCACATCCATCATGGTGGTTTTCCCTGCACCGTTGGGGCCGATAATGCATCTCAGCTCCCCATCTTCCATATAAAGATTTAGATTATTTAATGCGCGAAAACCATCAAAACTAACGCTCACTCCCTCCACGTATAAAATGATCTTATGGCTTGTGTCTAGCGGCGCGCCGAAGTTATCAATGGCTGCGCCGAAATTATCAAGCGTTGCGCCGGAGTTATCGAGAGCCGCGCCGAAATTAGGATCTTTGACCGGTAATGCATTTTTTGCATGGGCTAGAATATTCATATTTCTTTCTTCTCCGCGATAAATTTTTCGTCCATTAACGGAGCCGATTTTTCATGTAGATTTTCATCTAGTGATTCATGGGCAGATTCAGTTTTTTTCTCGCGTCCAAATAAGCCCACTAAACCTTTTGGTAGTAAGAGTGTAACCAACACAAATAATGCACCTAGCGCAAATAACCAGGTTTCTGGTGAATAGGAGGTAAAAATTGTTTTTCCATAGTTAACGGTGAAGGCCCCAACAATTGCACCAAATAAAGTACCGCGCCCACCAGTGGCAACCCATACAACTAATTCAATTGAATTGAGTGGAGAAAATTCCCCAGGATTGATAATGCCAACTTGCGGAACATATAAGGCACCGGCAATGCCAGCTAATACGGATGAAAAAACAAATAGCCAAAGTTTGTAGGATTCAATTTGATAACCGCAAAAACGCGTGCGAGTTTCAGCATCACGTATAGAGATAACAATACGACCAAAGCGTGAAGTAACAATATAGCGGCAAGCAAGGTAAGCAAAAATTAAGGCGAAGCCTGATGCTAAAAATAAAATAATACGTGTGCTGTCCGCCGTAATGGCAAGCCCAGCAATTTCTTTAAAATCAGTGAGGCCGTTATTGCCACCAAAGCCCATTTCATTGCGGAAAAACGCGAGCATGAGCGCATAAGTTAAAGCTTGAGTAATAATTGAAAAATACACGCCAGTAACGCGTGAACGAAACGCTAACCAACCAAATATAAAAGCTAGCAAGCCAGGAATTAACATAACCATTAATATCGCAAACCAAAAATGATCAAAGCCAAGCCAGTACCAGGGTAAATGCTCCCAATTTAAAAACACCATAAAATCAGGCAGCCCCGCATTTCCGTATTGCCCGCGGCTGCCAATTTGACGCATTAAATACATACCCATCGCATAGCCACCTAAAGTGAAAAAAGCACCTTGGCCGAGCGATAGAATTCCGCAGTAACCCCAAATTAAATCTACCGATAATGCGAGTAAGGCATAACATAAAAATTTGCCTAGTAAGGTCACAGCAAAAGTTGAAAGATGAAATGCAGATGAATCGGGTACGGCGAGATTTAAAATAGGAACAAGAATCATGCTGAGCGCAACAAGCCCTAGCACCACAATTCCACCACGATCATTTAATAACAAGCGTTTTATTAACATTGTGTTTCCGATTTTCTAAAAAATTATTGACTGCTAGTACATCATTGGTTGAGCAAGTGTGCCGGTGTTGTTTCTAAGACCGTCACCAGCATGGATGCTGGTGACGAGCCTACAAGGATGTATTCACGGCGTGTCTTAGAAATAACACCGGAACACTTGCCAAGATGAATTCATTATTAATCCGCCGCGGCGCGACCTTTTTGTGGAAACAAACCTTTGGGCTTTTTCTGAATAAATAAAATCAGTAACACCAGTACTAAGACTTTTGCGAGCACAGCGCCGGCGTAAGGTTCGAGAAATTTATTGAGAATACCAAGGCCCATTGCGCCCACCAGCGTGCCCCACAAATTGCCGACACCACCAAACACCACCACCATAAATGAATCGATAATGTAAGCTTGACCGAGGTTGGGGCCCACATTGGTTAATTGCGAAAGTGCAACACCCGCGACTCCAGCAACACCAGATCCTAAACCGAAGGTGAGCGCATCTACCCAGTTTGCACGCACACCTACAGCGCGTGCCATGGTGCGGTTTTGCGAAACGGCGCGAACTTTTAAACCGAGAGATGTTTTTTTAAGGATTGCTAACAACAGAAAAAAAACTGCAATACTGAATAATAAAATGAATAATCGATTGTAGGTGATCGAAAGGATTGGATTAAATACCAGCGAGCCACTCATCCATTCCGGCAAACTTACCGCACGATTTAATGGCGTAAAAATAGATCGTGCGGCTTGTTGCAAAATTAAGCTCACACCAAAAGTGGCGAGTAAAGTTTCCAATGGGCGGCCGTATAAAAACTGAATGACAGAGCGCTCAATAATAATACCCACAACACCCGCTACACAAAAAGCGGCCGGTATGGCTATGAGCAAACTGTATGCAAGGTGATGCGGAAAAAGCTGCTGCACAACCCACGTTGTATAGGCACCAATCATCATCAACTCGCCGTGCGCCATATTAATGACGCCCATCACACCGAAGGTAATCGCTAAGCCAATCGCAGAAAGTAATAACACTGATCCCAAGCTCAAACCAAAAAATACGTTTTCACCAAAGCGGTAATAACTAATTTTATTTTCTATCGACTTTAGGGCGTAATCTGCTTCGGTGCGTACGCTTTCACTAACGTCGTCACTCACAACTTGTGTGAGTGCTGTGCGTGCTTCTTGCTCAAGGGACCCACGTAAACTTTGAATCGCTTCAATACGTTTTTTTTCTTCGCTATTTTGCAAATTAAAAACAGCTAAGGCGACTTTAATTGCGCTAAGCACACGCTCTTCTTTCTCAATAACAATTTGGTTGTTAAGTAGTGTTGCCGTTTCCTCTTCGATACCATCACTCATCAAACGTTTAACTGCAGCTAATCGGATATTAACATCGCTATGATTAAGATTTAATTGCGCGAGTAATGTGCTGAGTTGATTGCGTAAGCTGTTATTGATGGGAATGCGTTTGTAATCGGTAGCTGCTTCCTCACTAATCGCGGTGTGGGTTAGCGCGTCGACTAACGAATCGTTTTCCTGGCGAATGCCAAGCTTATATTGTGAGTTAGCCGTTAATTTACCTTGTTGTAACGCGGTAATAATTTCGATGCTGCGATTATCGTTCAGCGCAGCTAATTTAGTTAATGTGTTGGCTCGATCTGATAGAGAGCCTTGAGGAATTTTTTCCAGTAACTGGTTAAAATTTTCTGGTGTTGGCGTACCAGATTCACCTTCAAGTGCCTCAGCAGCGTTTAGGCAACTGTGAAAAATACAAATAAATAAAAGTAAAATGGCGATAGTAATTTGTCGCAATGACCAGCGGCATTGTAAGAGATAACAAAGTTTTGTAGCCGCGAGCAATGTCATTACATTCTGTCTCATTAAAATTTAGTTTTTCTACGAAAAAACATCCATCCCTGGACTCCACGCATTTACTTCGTTGCAGCACCTAAACATTTTTTAGTTTTGGTGTTGTAATTACCGCATTTCAAAGTGATCCAATCGGAACTTAAATCTTTGCTGCCTTCTAGATAATCAGACCACGCATCACCTGGAACCAAATCATCGGTTTTGGATACAGTGAGGAATTGTCCGTCTTCTTGAATTTCACCGATTAATACTGGTTTGGTAATGTGGTGGTTAGGTAACATTTTGCTCATGCCGCCGGTTAAGTTTGGTGCTTCCATTCCTACCATTGCGTCAATGACTTTGTTGCTATCAGTGGTGCCAGCTTTAGTAACCGCTTTAACCCACATATTAAAACCAATGTAATGCGCTTCCATTGGATCGTTGGTTACGCGTTTTGGATTTTTTATAAATGCTTTCCACTTGGCAATAAAGTCTTTGTTCGCAGGAGCGTCCACACTCATAAAATAATTCCATGCTGCTAAATGCCCAACCAAAGGTTTGGTATCGATACCAGAAAGTTCTTCCTCGCCTACAGAGAAGGCAACTACTGGAATAGTTTCAGCAGTAATTTTTTGGTTTGCCAATTCGCGATAGAAAGGTACGTTAGCATCACCGTTGATAGTAGAAACTACAGCGGTTTTTTTGCCAGCAGAACCAAATTGTTTAATGCTAGATACAATGTTTTGCCAATCAGAATGGCCGAAGGGCGTGTAGTTAATCATGATGTCTTCTTGCTTAACGCCTTTCGATTTCAAATAGGATTCGAGTACTTTGTTAGTTGTGCGTGGGTAAACATAATCTGTACCTGCTAACACCCAACGTTTTACTTTGCCTTCTTTCATTAAATAATCGACGGCAGGAATAGCTTGTTGGTTAGGCGCCGCGCCGGTGTAGAACACGTTACGTGATGATTCTTCACCTTCATATTGCACTGGGTAAAATAAAATCCCGTTTAATTCTTCAATCACCGGTAAGACTGATTTACGTGATACTGAAGTCCAGCAACCAAAAATAGCGGCCACTTTTTCTTTCTCTAGTAACTCACGGGTTTTTTCCGCAAACAATGGCCAGTTAGAGGCAGGGTCAACTACAACGGCCTCAAGTTTTTTACCGAGCAAACCACCTTTTTTGTTTTGCTCCTCAATCAACATCAGCATGGTGTCTTTCAATGTTGTTTCTGAAATTGCCATGGTGCCCGACAGTGAATGAAGTACGCCAACTTTAATGGTTTCAGCTTTAACTGCGTCTGCCGCTTGTGCGCTAAAGGAGGCGATAGTGATGCCGCAGGCGATACCGAGTGCCCCGACGTGTTTTGCTAATTTTTTCAGCTTCATGGGTGTTCTCCGATTTATTGCATGGGTTTGAGTAATACAAATTGCTCGTTCTCTGTGGTATAGCCTTACTTTTTCTTACTTTTGCTTTTGCTTGCTTTTAGGTACCGCTTTTTATTCATCGTCCCGCTACTGAGCACGACGATAAATTTTGTGAAGCTATGCAAGGTGATTCCAGTGAATAAAAATCATCAGTCATGCTTCTGCAATTGTTGTGCTTCATAGAGCATATGCAGCGTAATTTTTCGTACTTCCGATTTGCTAGCTTCGATATGCGTTTTCAACAAACTTTTTGCATCTTCAGCTCGGCGTTCAATAATTGTGCGTAAAATTTTTGCATGTTCTTCATAAGTAGCTTCAATGCGTTTTTGCTGTGTAAAATCAATACGGCGAATAATGCGTAAGCGTTCAGTAATGTCATGATGTATGCGTGCCATCTCGGCATTGCCTGTCGCTTCTACAAGTTGCTCATGAAATCGTTCATCCAATGCGCAAACGCTAGGGCCATCTTCTAATCTGTCTTCAGGTTTAACTAGCCAGGTGCGTTTTAAATCATCCAATGCCGGAGCCGGATCCATTTCGCATAATTTTTTGATGGTGGCTAATTCCAGTACAATGCGCACATCATAGAGTTGTTCAAACTGATTAAAGTCGAAGGGGTTAACTTGCCAACCACTGCGAAAAGAAACATCAACAAAACCTTCACGCTGTAAGCGCGTTAAAGCTTCACGCACTGGTGTGCGGCTTGCGGCAACACGTTCAGCAATTTCGTTTTCACTAAAACGATCCCCTGGTAACAAACGGAACGAAAAAATATCTTGTTTGAGCTGCAGATAAATGCGCTCGGTTAAATTAGTGCGTGGCTCTTCTGCCTTTTTCTTTTTATCATTTTTAATTAGTTTCATATTTTTCACTTATTGAAAAAGTTAGGCTTCTAAATAATAGGTTTCTAGAAAACTTAGCCCTCTAGAAAACATAAGCTTTCAGAAACAGTCAGCCCTCAAGCACCAACAATAAATCACCTGCATTCACTTGTTTTCCCTGGGTGCAATGAATGGAGCTTACTTTTGCGGGGCGATCCGCATACACCGAAAATTCCATTTTCATTGCTTCAACAATTAATAGTGGTTGATCAATTTCCACCATTTGTCCGGGTTCGACGAGCAGCTTCCAAATATTGCCGCTGATATCAGCAGTCACTCCATGGCCATTAATTTCAATGGGATTAGTATTAATTTTTACTTGCAGCGCGGCATCTACTTGTTGTTCTTCATCGGCTTGCCAAAGAGCAACTTCGGTAGTGAAGGCAGCCTGCTGTTTATTTTTGAACTCGGTGATGCTCGCAGCATTTTCTTGTAAAAATGCTTCGTGTTTAGCGAGGCTGAAAAAATCTTCTTCTATACGTAAATTGAGTCGACCTTCGCGAAAGGCTTCGCGTTGTTCGGTAAGCTCTTCTTCACTGACAAGGTAATAGCGAACGCGGTCAAAAAATTTCAATAGCCAAGGTTCGCTATTTTTGAAATCAGAATTTTTTAGAAATTTATTCCAGATAGGAAGTGTGCGACCAACCAGCTGGTAACCTCCTGGTGAGTCCATGCCATAAATACACATATAGACTCCACCGATTCCCACGGTGCCCTCAGCGGTATAAGTGCGAGCAGGATTGTATTTCGAGGTAAGTAATCTGTGGCGTGGGTCGACTGGTACTGCACAAGGCGCGCCGAGATAAACATCACCTAAACCGAGCACCATATAACTGGTATCAAAAATTATATCGCGCACTTGTTCGATGGAATCCAAACCATTTATACGACGAATAAATTCGGTATTGCTTGGCAACCATGGCGCTTTATCGCGTACTGATTGGCGGTAACGCGACACCGCATCCAGCGTGGCGGAATCTTCAAACGCCATGGGTAGATACACAATACGACTAGGTACTTTTATATCGCGAGCATCGCCAAGCGTTCCTTCAATCGTCAACAATTGCGCAACTAAATCTTGCTGATGAACCACACGGCTATCGTAATTAATTTGTAGTGAGCGCACGCCAGGTGATAATTCGATAACACCATTAATGGGTGTTGCCTTTAATGCTTCCATTAGCGCGTACACACGTAAACGTAAGCTCAGCTCCAAAATATTATCGCCGTATTCGAGCAACAAATATTTATCACCTGCTTGGCGGTAACTCACTAAGGGACGACTACCTTCTGGTGGTAGTGACGCTAAAATGCAATCGGAGATTGTGTTGTCGGGTTTAACAATTGCGGTGAGTAATGTTTCAGGTTGTACGCTTAAGGTTTCAATGGCTTTGTCTGCAGCTAGTTCAAGTGCAAGTGCACTCGCAAAACTTAAGCGTTTAAAACGAATTTTATCGCCAGGTTTTACTTGGCCAACTTTCCACAATTCGGCTTTTACAATCGTAACGGGGCACACAAAGCCGCCGAGACTGGGGCCGTCTTTAGTGAGAATGACTGGCATGTCGCCCGTAAAATTAATCGAACCAACTGCATATTCGGTATCGTGAATATTGGATGGATGTAAGCCCGCCTCACCGCCGTCACTGCGCGTCCATGTTGGTTTCGGCCCATTTAAACGAATACCTAAACGGTTGGAGTTGTAGTGCACTTCCCATGCTGTATCGAAAAACATTTCAATGGCATCGCTGGTAAAAAAATCCGGCGCGCCGTGTGGTCCGTAGAGCACACCAATTTCCCACTCATTGGGATAATCAGGAATTAAACCCGCAGGTGCAATGGATGGTGGAAATATTGGCGCTGGTGTGGTGCAGGCAGCAATATCTGGATTACTAATGGGCAACATATCCGTTGCACGCAAAGTGCGACCGGCGTGCCCACCAAATTGACCCAGCGCAAAAGTAGAACGACTACCTAAATAGACCGGAACATCAAAACCATTTCGTACTGCAAGGTAAGAGCGGCACCCTGTTTCTGCTTTGCCAACATCTAGAACTTGACCAGCTTTTACAGCAACGGGCCACCAAAAATTAATTAATTTTCCATCTAGTTTTGCGGAAGATTTTGCACCAGTCAGCGCAATGATGGTGTCTGTATGAAAACGTAATTTTGGACCGATTAAAGTAATCTCAAGCGCAGCTGCATCGCTATGGTTGCCGACAATGCGATTCGCCAAACGAAATGCGTAGTCATCCATTGGGCCAGAAGGCGGAACGCCTACGCTCCAATAACCTACTCGGCCAGGGTAATCTTGAATGCTGGTATAAGTCCCTGGTTGAATAACTTCAATCACTGGTGCTTGGTAAACAAAACTTGCAAGTTTATTGGTGGCAACATCGCCGCTCACAAAAAAATCTGTGTCAATAATCTGCCGTAAATAATCGAGGTTGGTGGCAATGCCTGCGACACAGGTTTCATTTAATGCGGCTGACATTTTAGCGATTGCATCAGCGCGATTTTTTCCATGCACAATAATTTTTGCAATCATCGGATCATAGTAGGGCGATACTTCGGTGCCGGTCGAAACCCATGTGTCCACTCTCGCAGATTGCGGAAACGACACGTGAGTTAATACGCCTGGCGATGGTTGGAAATCACGCACAGCATCTTCCGCATACAAACGCACTTCAATGGCGGCGCCTTTCGGTGTTATATCGATATCAAGCTTTGGCGGTTCGCCCGCAGCGGTGAGAATCATCCACTCCACTAAATCTATACCAGTGCAGGCTTCAGTAATGGGATGCTCAACTTGCAAACGTGTATTCACTTCTAAAAAATAAAATGCATCGCGTGTTGCATCGTAAATATATTCAATGGTACCGGCAGAGCGATAGCCTACTGCTTCACCCAAACTTTTTGATGCTGATAATAATTTTTCTCGAGTGACTGCAGGTAAGTTGGGTGCGGGTGTTTCTTCAACCACTTTTTGATTGCGACGTTGCAGTGAACAATCGCGTTCGCCAAGTGCCAGTACATTACCTTTGCCATCACCAAATATTTGTACTTCAACATGGCGAGCGTTATCCACAAAACGTTCGAGGAAAACGCCACTATCACTAAAAAAGTTTTGCCCTAAACGCTTAACGGTATCGAAGGCTTCGATTAAAGCAGGCTCATCATTGCAACGTGTTAAACCTATGCCGCCGCCACCTGCCGTACTTTTTAACATGACGGGATAGCCAAGTCGTACTGCTGATTCAACTGCGTCTGCAACAGACGCTAGTAAACCTGTACCGGGTGTTAACGGAACGCCAGCTTGTTCGGCTATTTCGCGCGAAGTATGTTTTAAGCCGAAGCGGCGAATCTGGTCGGGAGTAGGGCCACAAAATGCTATGCCCGCAGCTTCGCACTCTTCACAAAATTTTGCATTTTCAGAAAGAAAACCGTAGCCGGGAATTATAGCTTGCGCGCCCGTTTCACGCGCCGCTGCCAAAATTTTATCAACTTGGAGATAGCTTTCAGCAGCAGTATTGCCACCTATACACACAGCAATATCGCACGCGCTAACATGGGCAGAGTTGCGATCAGCATCTGAAAAAACTGCAACTGATTTTACGCCCATTTTCTTTAGCGTTTTCGCGATACGAACGGCAATTTCGCCGCGATTTGCAATTAATACTGTATGAAACATTTTCTTCTCCGACGAATAAGCTTTGTGCCGCTGTGCGAATTTTTTCAATCAACTTATTTTTGTAGCGATGTTATGTAAGCGCGCCATCCACCTAAGTGCGTGATGTCTAATGCTTCTTTCACTGCTGAGCCTTCACAAATAAAACCTTTTACTTCACGGCCATCGTGCAGTTTGAGAGTGCCTATGCCGAGTGGTGCAGGAATTAACGCAACGAAGCTGCCAAAGTTTTGCAGGGGGAGATCCCACAATTCCACAATAATTTCTGCGCCGAGTGAATTTTCTTCGCCGCGAATTAATCCGGGTTTGGGTGGAGTCGTGTTGGGCAGTGCAAATAGGCGGTAATTGCTGGCTGTGAAGGTGCTTTCTACAAACAAAGCTTTGCGTTCAATAAGTTGTGTGTTCAGTGGCATACCGGTTAAGTGCGCACCTACTACAGCAAGGCGTACGTAGCCTTCAGGCGTAACACTTTTTGTAAAAATAGTGGGAGCTTTACGATTGGTCGCGCCTAAATTTAAATCTGCATTGGCTTGCCACATTTTTCCAAATTTAATCAGTGCAGCGTCTTGCCATGCCGGAGCAATTAAAGTGATGCCAAAAGGTAAACCGTCTGCACGCATTGCTGCAGGTAATGCCAGTGCCGAGCAATCAGCAAGGTTCACAAAATTGGTGTAGGTGCCGAGTTGACTGTTGACGAGAATAGGCTCTGCATTCACTTCATTTATCGTTGGTAAGCGGGGTGATGTGGGCACTAAAAGCGCATCGACATTTTGCATTAATGTTTGAATTTCTCGCGCTAAATCGGCGCGCTGATATTCCGCCATAAAAGTATCTGTCGCTGAAAAATTCGCCGCTTTTTCAATAATTTCACGCACTACCTCATTCATGTCTTGCGCGTGCTCTTGCATAAACTCTGCAATGGCTGCGTGGCGTTCTGCTACCCAAGGGCCCCCATACAATAATTTCGCGAGGCTAAACATGGGGGTGAAATCAATGCTGACCAGTTCTGCACCTAGTGCGCTCATTTTATTGAGCACTATTTTCCAGGCAGCTTCTGATTCTCTGTCACCAAACCAATCAGTTGTAGCAGGAATGCCAAAGCGAGGTTTATGTGAGAAATAAATCGCAGGAGTTGATGGTGTGCGTGAATAGCTATCCGTCGCATCAAAACCTTCAAGAACTTTTGCAATAAGTTCGGCATCGTTTACCGTAAGCGCAAACACTGAAACGCAATCCAGGCTGCGACATGCAGGTATAACTCCTTTGGTGCTGAAGCGTCCTTTTGTAGGTTTTAGGCCCACAATATTATTGAAGCTTGCGGGTACCCGACCAGAACCCGCTGTATCTGTCCCTAGGCTAAATGGCACTAAGCCGCGCGCTACGCTGGTTGCCGAACCAGAACTAGAACCACCTGAAACATATTCGGCTTTAAAAGAATTGGGCACACTGCCATAAGGCGAACGTGTGCCCACAAGTCCAGTTGCAAATTGGTCGAGGTTAGTTTTAGCCAATACGATTGCACCCGCCGCGCGGAGTTTGGCAATAGCGGTCGCATCGTCCTTTGGGATATGGGTAAACGCCGGACAGGCAGCGGTTGTGGGAATGCCGGCAACGTCGATATTGTCTTTTACGACAAAGGGCACGCCATAAAGTGGCAGTGAAAGCGGGTCAGGTCTGGCATCTAACGCATCAAGCTGTGCATCTAGCTCATTTGACGAGAATATATAAATCCAGGCCGAATCATCGGCATGTAAACTATTGCGCAAGGTATGCAACACCTCACGCGCGGAAATATGTTGGTTGCGATAGGCATTCAGCCATTCACTAATTGTCCAACCGAGCGTCGTAGTCATTATTGTTCCTGTTTTAATCCCAGCCGGGCACTAGGTTCATCTTGAATACAAGATTGTATTTTTGGTGGAGCAGAAACCGTGCCAAATGGAAATTAGGTAAAAAAGGGCTCGTTTGATATTTTTAAATTGTAACAAAATCAATTGGTTAGTATTTTTATGGTAATTTATAACTTCTTACCATTGAATTTATCAGCGTTTAAATGTTGCGCTGAATTCGTGCGAGCGGTTTGGTGGGCAGGACTAAAGTGGTGCGTTATGACATTAATTCTTTAATGATTTATGACCCGTAACTAAAATATCTTGGCATTTAAAGCGTAGTATTTTTAAGACGTTAAACTAATAGCGTTGTATCGTGTATGGCCTCAGTGTTTCGTAGGCTTTTTTAAATTGAGTAATGATTTTTGGATGTTTGCTTATGACCATGAACTGGAATCAACTCCTCTGCGCTGAGCGCTTGGGAAATCGCCCCGCAAAAAGTGAGGAAGGTCGCTCGCCGTTTCATTCGGATCACGACAAGATTATTTTTTCGGGTGCGTTTCGCAGGCTTGCGCGTAAGACTCAGGTTCATCCTATGGCAACTAATGATCATGTGCATAATCGCATGACGCACAGTTTAGAGGTGGCCTGTGTGGGGCGTACGTTGGGTATTCGAGTAGGGCAAGCCTTAAAAGATAATGGTGATTTACCTGCGAATTTTTGGCCTACGGACATCGGTGATATTGTGCAGGCGACTTGCCTTGCTCACGATATTGGCAACCCGCCTTTCGGTCACACAGGCGAAGATGCAATTCGTAATTGGTTTCAAAAAGAAGGCGCGCAATTTTTAGAAGGATTAACGCCCGATGAGCGGGATGACATACGTGTATTTGAAGGTAATGCGCAAGGTTTGCGGGTGCTGACTACGTCTGAATATCATCAATACCACGAAGGAATGCGCCTAACTTACGCTACGCTTGCAGCTTCAATGAAATATCCATGGTGTTCATCGGCAACTATATTGAATCAGCGGCCAAAAAATAATAAATATGGTGTCTTTCAATCAGAGCTTCATTATTTTCATGAAATCGCGCATAAAACTGGATTGATTGCAAAAGGACAAGATTGGTATTGCCGCCATCCATTGGTGTATTTAATGGAGGCTGCAGATGATTTTTGCTACGGCATAATTGATTTGGAAGATGGCTTGGAAATGGGCATTCTTAATTGGCAAGAAATTTACGACATACTTCGCCCCGTTATCGATGACTCACCGCAGTTTGCAGATTTAGAGCGCACGCTCAGAAAAGTTAGCGACGGTCGCAAGCCTGCGATAGTGCGAGGCAAAGTGATTGATGCTTTTATTCAAGCCGGTACGCACGCATTTATTCTTAATCAAAACACATTTCTGCAGGGGAATGTTGAAGGCGATTTAATTTCGTTGTGTGATCCAAAAGTAATGGTCGCTGTGCAAGCAGCAAAAGATTTGGCGAAACAAAAAATTTTCAATCACTCCAAGCGCGTTGAATTGGAAATTGGTGCTTATGCCACCATAGCGACTTTACTAAGTGCAATTTGCAGTGCGGTAGATGCTTCGCTGGGCGATCCCAAGCAGATGACTTATAAAGATAATCGTGTAATGGCATTAATTGGCGATAATAATTTTCACCCTGACGTAAATAAAAAAGAAAAAAATTATAAATATTTAGCACTAATGGCCGTGATCGATTATATCAGCGGCATGACTGATAACTACGCCACCAATCTTGCCAAGCAATTCAATGGTATGGGCCAATCAACGTATTGAGTTTGTTGTATGCAAAAAAAATGGCTCAGACATTTTCATGCCGAGCCATTTTTAATATCGTAAAGCAGCGGTTATAGTTTAGCCGGAAACGCAAAAAATACTTTGGTAGCACTGATGCCTACGCCTGCCCCCACTTGCCCTTGCGACTCATAACGTACGCCAGTCATAACAAGACCCTCGCTGGCAACAGATTGCCACGCTAGCGCTTCTTGCTCCCGAGTTAATTCGGCTTTTGCGAAAGTTAGTTCATGAAAATTTGTTGAATATAAACTGTTAATTAAATTTGCTTTGTAATAAGGGCAGGGTGTAGTTACGCATATAATGCCGGAACTTGCGATTTTTAGATAAGGACCAAGAGCAACTGTTTTATTGGCGCTTGTCCAGGCACCATTTGCTATTAAAGTTTTACTGTTAGTGGGACTTAGGGTGGTAGACGCTGAGCTAGTAATGGTGCCGCGCAACAATGCCTGCTCGCTGCGCATGACAGCCTCTAATTCCTGAATTTGCGCGGGTTTCAACCCTAAAGCCTTATAGTTTATGTGGGCCACGTAAATACTACTCGCTATTGATGATGAGTTCTGATACGCCTCATCTTCGCTTTCAATCTGCAATGAATGTTGGTTAATGGGCGCTAAGAACCACCCTCCACATAGGGGATATGCGCATTTCCGGTAATCTGGCTTTACGGAGTAGATGGTCGCGGTAGTAGGTTCGGGCTTTGTTACGGTTTGTGCTTGACTGATGGGTATTAGAAATATCCCACTACTAGTCATTAGTAGGGTTGTTATTACGCGAAAAAATAAAACTCTCATGTCATACCTCGTTATTAAATTATTAATGCATGTCACCAATACATATCCATGTTCATGCTGGCAGAAATGTATGACTGATAATATGCCATTTAGTTTTGAGACACTATGAAGTTGTGCAGTTAAATGCCAACAAATTGCAATAAATTGTTACAATTTGACTAATTCATCATCTCTTTGGGTTGCTTATTAAAGAACCTTATAAGGCTTTTTTACTGGACATAAATAATAATTATGGTGTTATCGTCAATATCTACTCGTCAGGTTATGGTTTCTGTTAGTTTAGCGTTAATAGTCATATTTCCATTTTTTTTTATTGGCGGACCCACTTTCTATTCCACGCCGCTCCTGCGCTCGCTATGGGATTGCGGCCACATTATTTTTTTTGCCGGCTTAGTAATAGCCGCGCATACGAAATTTAATGTTGCGGGCTGGCGACCGTTAGTCGTTATATCACTCATTGTTTTTGTGCTGGGTGGCGCTATTGAAGTTATTCAAGCGCACGCCGGACGTGAAGGGAATTGGCAAGATTTACTTAACGATTTAGCCGGAACTTGGTTGGTATTGTTTTGGTTACAAAAAGCTAGCCTGTATGTATGGGTAGGGCGTGTAGTAGCGATAGCTTTAATAATGCCGTCCGTCATCTCAGTGTATTTAGCGGCATGGTCACAGTTGCAGATTCAAAGAAATTTTCCAATTCTTGCTAATTTCGAATCATCCATAGATTTGCATGGATGGAGAGGCAATATTGAACGCACTAAAGCATCACTTGGTTCGGGTGATTATGCGCTCAAAATTCATTTGAATACGGAAAAATATGCGGGTGCGTCGCTAACTGAGTTTTATAATTCCTGGCAGGGCTTCACCACGCTTTCATTAGATATGTATAATCCTGAAATCCTACCTATAGATTTAACTATTCGTGTAAGTGATGTGCGGCATGAGCTTGGCGGTCAGGATTCGAATGATCGCTTCAATAAAAAATTACATTTAGAAAATGGTTGGAACCACGTAGAAATCCCAGTTGCTTCTATTCGTGAAGCACCGACAACACGCGAGCTGGAAATGGATTCAATTACATCAATAATAATTTTTTCGGCGCAGCTACCCAAACCACAAGATATTTATGTGGATAATATTCTGTTGAAATAAAACTAATTATCAGTGGCTAGCTATATTAAATCGATATGTTATTTCCGAGGTAAAAATGAAACAGAATAATTATCTTGCTCTGTTGAAAAGTAGATATTGGTTAGTTGCCGTATTGCTATTTAATGGTTGTGGTGGCGGATCATCAAATTCCACTCCTTCTATTCCTACTGCCTCAAGTAAAGCCAGTAGTACTGCCAGTAGTATCGCCAGTTCAGTCCAATCGTCTTCGAACGGTAGTGTTGCTGTTTCAAGCAAAATTCTCGCACCAGACCTCACGATAGACCCGGAACTTCCAGTGAAAGGTACAGATGCATATACCAAAGCAGCAGATGCAGTTCGTTTTTTAACGCAAGCAACGTTTGGCCCTACAGTAAAAGATATAGATCATTTAGTCACAGTGGGTAAAGAAGCGTGGCTGGAAGAGCAGTTTGTTGAGCCTAAAAATATGCACATGGATTTGCTCCTTAAGCGCTACGAGCAAATTAATTTAGTGCCCGTACCAGTAAAAGATGTTGATACTGAGGCGTGGCAGCGCGATTTACAACGCAGTGACATTTTTTGGGAAATTAATTTGTGGGGCAAGGATCAGCTGCGTCAACGCGTGGCCTATTCATTAAGTCAAATATTAGTAATTTCGAATGTTGCGGATGCGTTGTTTAATGATTCGCGAGGTATCGCACATTATAACGATATTCTGGTTAATCATGCTTTTGGTAACTACCGTGATTTATTAGAAGAAGTAACGCTTAACCCTATGATGGGTGAATATCTCAATATGGTGCGCAACGAAAAAGCGAATGCCGAAAAAAATATTCGTCCTGATGAAAATTTTGCACGTGAACTCATGCAATTGTTTAGCATAGGTTTAGTTGAGCTGAATGTAGATGGTACAGTTAAGCTTGATAGCGCAGGTAAACCAATACCAACTTACGATCAAAACACTATTAAAGCTTTGGCGCGAGTGTTTACTGGTTGGAATATGGCGACTATTACTAACTGGTGGGAGTGGACAGATTCTGGTGCAAGTGAAATTTTGCCAATGAAAGCTTTTCCCGAATATCACGATACAGGTGAAAAAATATTATTTGGCGATAAAATTATTGCAGCCGGCCAAACTCCGCAACAAGATTTAGATTCGGCATTGGATATTCTATTTGCACACAATAATCTCGCCCCTTTTATCAGCAAACAATTAATCCAACGTCTTGTTACCAGTAGCCCTTCCGCCGCTTACGTTGGCCGCGTTGCAGCTATATTTAACGATAATGGAAGCGGTGTGAAAGGTGACCTTAAAGCTGTTGTAAAAGCTGTTTTACTGGATGCTGAAGCACAGCATGGTCACGAGACAATGCCAGATACTTTTGGAAAATTACGCGAACCTATTTTACAGTTTTCTGCTATTTGGCGAGCGTTCCATGCGCAAGGTGTGCCAGCTAAAAATGCTGCTGGTTACATCTCCCCCCCAAGGTTGCGTTTTTATGGAACGGGGCGTGAAATGGGGCAGCGACCTTTTGGCGCTAATTCCGTATTTAATTTTTATCGCCCTGATTATCAACAGCCTGGCGCAATTAAAACGAGTAATCTATTTTCGCCGGAGTTTCAAATTCTTACGGAAAGCTTCACCGTTGCTAAAACCAATATAATGACCTGGACTAATTTTTGGACGGATGCAAGTAACTCTAATTCACCAACGGATTTTAATGCTGATTGGGATTTATTTCCTCCTCGTATGGACTTCACCAAAGCTAAACAATTAACCAATCAGCGCACACAGCTCATTGACTACCTAAATTTATTATTGATGGCGAATCAAATGTCTGCGGCTATGCAGGAAAGTCTTTTAACATATTTAAATACTATGCCTGCCAACAATAATTTTGAAAAAGAGTTAATGGTTTATGAAGCATTGTTTTTGCTAGGCGCCTCTCCTGAATATGCAGTGCAACGGTGATGACATGAAAAACATAGGTTTAAATGATATGAGTCGTCGGCATTTTTTACGCAGTATTGGGGGCATTGCACTTGGCAGCAGTGCACTTTATGCCACTATGGCACGTATGCAAATGGCGAATGCATTAGTAAGCCCCGGAGATGATTATAAGGCCTTGGTATGCATATTTTTAATGGGAGGTAACGATGCATTCAATATGATTGTTCCATCCAGCATGACTGAGTATGGACATTATTTATCAACTCGCAAAACATTAGCGATTGACAAAGCAACTTTGCTGCCTATAACACCCAGTACTAACTCTGGCGTTAATTATGGTTTGCATCCATCGATGGCTGGTGCTAAAAAGCTATTTGATAATAAAAATTTATCGTTATTGGCTAATGTTGGTTCATTAATTGAGCCTACCAACAAAGTTGCTTACAACAGCCGCACAGTTGCTTTGCCGCCGCAATTGTTTTCTCATAACGACCAACAAACTTTTATGCAAAGTTTACAATCAACGTCGCAACGTAATGGTTGGATGGGGCGTGCAGCTGAGTTAATGCATGCAGCCAATACCAATCAAAATTTGTCGATGAATATTTCGTTAAGCGGTTCAAACTTGTGGCAGACTGCGGGCGATACTATTCCTTATTCAGTTGACCCCGGTGGTGTAAAAAGCCTTGGCTATCTCAAGAAAGATAGCACCGATGATCGAGAAAAACTACGTGCACAAATTTATCAACAATTGTTGTCACAATCACATAATAATATTTTTCAGCGTGAGTTTGCGCGCACTCAACAACGCGCATGGGATTTGGCTGATGAAGTTAAGCTTGCCATTGAGGCACAGCCAGCTATAACTACAGTATTTCCCGCGAATAGTAGCTTAGCGACCAGTTTAAAAATGGTTGCTAATATAATTGCTGCACGCAATTCTTTACAAATGACGAGACAAACTTTTTTTATTGGCATTGGCGACTACGATACCCACGGGGATCAACTAAATCGCCACACTAAGCTTCTGCAACAATTGGGTGATGGTCTCAGTGCTTTTTACGATGCAACGGTAGAGCTAGGCGTATCGGATAAAGTAACCACTTTTACCGCATCTGATTTTGGCCGTACTTTAACTAGTAATGGCGATGGTACTGATCATGGCTGGGGTAGTCATCAAATTATCATGGGCGGCGCAGTTGCAGGCGGTGATATTATTGGCGCAATGCCTAGTCTGCAAATTGGCAGTAATGACGATATCGGTGAAGGGCGGGTAATTCCTACAACCAGTATCGATCAGTATGCAGCAAGCTTAGCGAGTTGGTTTGGCGTGCCGGTAAATAATTTTGCAGATGTGTTTCCCAACCTAATTAATTTTGATGAGCTGACCCTTCCATTATTTACGCAGTAAGAAGCTTTCGGCACGACAAATGTGCAAAGACAAAAACTATCAATATATCTTCAGCTTTCTTCATGTTTTATTTGCTGAGTTGACATATTTTTTTGAGTGAATGTGGGTCGATTATTCATGCGTTTTATCTACACCTTATTTTTTTACTTAATAACTCCGTTTATTGTATTGCGTTTATTGTGGCGTGCCTTGTCTGCACCTGGGTATGCTCATCGTTGGGCAGAGCGTTTTGGTTTTTTCCCGACCTTAGCGATAAGCGATTCACTAATTGGCAAAAAAATAGTATGGCTGCATACAGTATCTGTGGGTGAGTTTATTGCAGCACTTCCATTAATTAAACAATTACAAACTAATCCCGCCCTGCAATTGGTTATCACCACTACCACACTCACAGGTTCAGATCGGGTGCGAGCCACCTTGGGTGATAGTGTATTCCAAGTTTATGCGCCCTACGATTTACCGGATGCAATTGCGCGCTTCTTGCGGCGCATTAAGCCGTCATTGTTTCTTATTATGGAAACCGAGTTGTGGCCGAATACTATTGCTGCGTGTCATAAACGTAAAATTCCAATGATTTTAGTAAATGCCCGTCTGTCGCAAAAATCGGCGCAGGGCTATAAAAAATTTTCCGCACTGACTCGCCCCATGTTGCAAGGTTTGAATTTGGTTTTGGCGCAAAATAAAGAAGATGCGGCACGATTTAATGATTTAGGTTTACCCAAGGTAAATACGCAGATAACCGGAAATATTAAGTTTGATTTAACCTTGGCGGATGAGCTTCGTTCGCAGGCTGCACAATTAAAGCAATTATGGAGTAATGATGGTGAGCGTTTGGTGTGGATTGCTGCTAGCACTCACCTTGGTGAAGATGAAGTTATTCTGGAAGCGTTTGCGCAAGTAAGGACGCAAATAAAAAATATTTTATTGGTATTAGTACCACGTCATCCAGAGCGATTTGTTAGCGTTTACAACTTGTGTTCAAATAAAGGTTTAAATATTACAAAACGTAGCGCGGGGGATGTAACCACCAAAACTGACATCATTCTCGGCGATACCATGGGTGAGTTATTATTGTTATTCGGTGCGAGTGATGTTGCATTTGTCGGTGGGAGTTTGGTGCCCAACGGCGGCCATAATTTTATTGAACCTGCTGCCTGGCAGTTGCCATTGTTAAGTGGAAAACACGTTTTTAATTTTTCGGAAGTTGCACGCTTATTACAAGAAGCTGGTGCTTTAACCTTGGTGAGCAATGTTAATGAATTGGCAGAACAAATACGTTTACTTGCGTTAGATGATACCGAAAGAGACCAGCGTGGCATTGCAGCATTAAGAGTGGCAAATGAAAACCGCGGCGCTTTGGAAAAAACGTTGAATGCGATTAGAAATAAATTATGAAAATGCCGCACAATTGCGCGGCATTTTTGTTGTTGCGGGTAGAAGATAAAACTATTTTTCGTATTTGTTACGATTTACATCAGAACCAATTTGCAACCACTTATCCACTTCTTGTATATCCGCTGGAGTGAGCATGCCAGCGGCCTCGCGCAATCTCACCGTATTTATAATGTAATCGAAAAGCGCATCAGAATAATTTCGACGTGCTTCATACAGATTGCGTTGTGCTAATAAAACCTCTACCAAATTGCGTGTGCCGACATCGTAGCCTGATTGAGTTGCATCCAACGCACTTTGATTAGATATTACAGCTTGTTTGCGTGCTTGTACGCGAGCTACATCTGTCTCAACCGACAAATGTAATGCACGGGTATTTTGAATTGCATTGCGCTCAGCGCTATTAAATTGCTCCCGTGCTTGCATTTCTTGCGCTACGGCGCGCCGAGTTTGGCTCGAAGTGCCGCCTCCGCTGAATATGGGTACATTTAAAGCAATGTTAATAGAGCTACCTTCCGTACTGGTATCGAATTCACCGGGTACCTGGTAGCTTTCACCTTCGCTATCTGCTTTGCTATAGCCTAACGTGGCATTAACGGTTGGATAGTGCCCCGCACGCGTTGCATCAGCATTGCTTTCTGCTGCTTGAGCACTCAATTTTGCAGCTTTGAGGGTGTAATTATTTTTGAGTGAGAATTTGACCCATTCCGCCCGGTCTGCTGGTGTCGGTTTAAGGACTGGGAATTTATCAGAAAGTGGTGCAATTTGATCCTCTGGTTTACCAGTTAATACTTCTAATGCTTCAAAGCTAATGCTCAAAGTGCCACGAGCTTCCAAAGCTGCTGCCGTTGCGCTATCAAACGCAGCCTGTGCTTCATGTACTTCAGTCATTGCAATCAAACCCACATCAAATCGTTGTTTGGTTTGGTCGAGTTGATGGGTTAATGCATCCTCTTCAGATAGGGTTGCTTCGAGTTTATCTACAGATCGCAATACATTGAAGTAAGCCTGGGCCACCCGAACAATTAAACTTTGTTGATCTGCACCAAATTGTGCTTCGGCTTGGGCGCTTAATTTTTGACCTTGTTTGTAAGTGTACCAAGCGGACATATCAAGGAGCGGCTGTCTTAGCGAGACATCCCAGCGTTTGGTGTTGCTGTTATTGTCTTTAAATGTTTGCGGTATTAGGTTCAGTGTTACATCGTTTTTGTCATCGCCGTAGTTGTAGTCTGCATTAATTTGCGGTAATAGCCTGGCAAGCGCAATATTGTCACTTTCTTTGCCGGCATCGTAACTCGCTTTATCAGCTTTTAATTGTGAATCATTTTCGAGTGCCAGCTTGTAAATATCCTGCAGGCTATTAGCGCTCGCGCCTAGTGGCGTAAGAGATAGTAATCCAATAATTAAGTAAAGCTTAGACTTCTTCATAAAGTGTCCCAGAGTAAAAGTATCCAAAATGGCAGTGATAAAAAAAGATGCGACATTATACGCAATAGCTTAGATGCAATATCAAGCGAAAAAGATTCATTGATATAAAGAAAGCTGAGTGTAACGGGTTGGCAGTAGGCGGTCGAGCGTTGGCCCACAAGTCAGGCAAAAGGGTAACCATTTGCATTCTATCGGTGAAGTTACAAATGTAAGCAGCCAAAATGGTTGCCGGTGATAGCTATGATGGCCTATTCGACTTCTTGGCGGCTTCTCATGTAATGCCTTTTCGGGGCGCTAAACACTAAGCATGTCTCATTTTAGAGGGTTGCCAAATGTATTGTATTGAGGATGTTTTGGCGATTGTGCTTACGGCCCGCTTTGCCGATATGAAGTCAGGCAATGAAAAGGTTCGGATCTTATTTGGTAATTTTGAAATTATTGTTTGTGCCTGGTTAATAGTTGTTGATCTGGTAAAATTACTATTTTATTTTCTAAATATTGTAATCATAATTTTTTTGAAAATTTTACCTGCGCATAAATCATCACGTTTAATTTTATCTGGTTTTATAGAAATCGCTGCGCCTAATAATTTTTTATTGGCATAAATAAGCATTGATCCACCCTTTTTATCCCATCTCATAATTCTGCAATAAGGTTAGCTGCCGCACATACATCGATGTAGCTAACCCCTAATCTACGCTTGTTATCTTAAGTATCCAATCACATGTTGAGCAACAGTAACTGTGAATTTATATCTTGCTCAATAGGCTTTAAAAAACCGAATGGTTGTGATGTATTTTTATTTAATTGGTTTTTTTTACCTGTGTGATGATTTTTGTCACATATAAACTACCGGTGCTAAATTTAGTACCGTTTCCACTGGAGTGTAATATTATGTTTAAACAAAAATTTTACTTGGGCGCACTTTGTGCAACTCTTACTACGTTGAGCTATGTGTCGACGGCATCTGCAGAAGTGAATGGGTTTACTGTAGGCGCTGATTATGGCCGCACTGAAGCAAAAAAATATTGTGATCATATTACCAATTGTGAAAACTCTGATAACGGTCCAAAAATAGAAGTTGGCTATGACTTCAATGAAAATTTTGGGTTAGAGTTAGGTTACACCAGTTTTGGTACTATTTTTGAGTCTAACGACAGCACAGCCAGTATTAAGCAAGAGTCTAACGCGATTACTTTTAGTGCAATAGGTACTATTCCACTTGGCGAATGGTTCGGCATTTACGGTCGTTTTGGTTATGCGCGTTACGATAGTAACAACACCGGCTCTATTGCAGGCGTTACAGTTAAAGACGAAACCGGCAACACACCTTTTTGGGGTGCTGGAGCTAAAATGAATCTTAATGATCAATTTGCCATACGCGTTGAGTTTCAAAGCTATAAAGATTTATCTGATGCTCCAGGACGCGGGGATGATGTTCAGGGGTTATTTGCTGGTGTCGTTTATCGTTTCTAATTTAGCGGAAGCGTACAAAGACTAATTAAAAAGGCCGAACATTTGTTCGGCCTTTTTTCTTTACAGTCAATGCCAAATTCACTAGACTGCAAGTCACCTTGTCGGGGTGCTCAATATAATATTTGGGCTGAGATATACCCGTCGACCTGATCCGGTTAGTACCGGCGTAGGGAACGAGAGTTTTCACTTAGCGGCTTAAGCCCGCATTCTCTCAATCCGCGCCTTTTTTTCTTGCGGAAATTCAATGTCCACCAACACTTATATATCATCTGAAACATTAACTTCCATTGCGCTTACTATCGCTGGTAGTGATAGTGGAGGGGGTGCAGGTATTCAGGCGGATTTAAAAGCTTTTGCTGCGTTGGGTGTTTATGGCTGCAGTGCTATTACATCTCTGACAGCACAAAATACTTTGGGTGTACAGGGCGTATTGCCGATTCCTCCGGAATTTGTGGCGGCACAGATTGACTCTGTGCTTACTGATATTCATGTTGGTGCAATAAAAACAGGAATGTTAGCTACGGCAGAAATTATTAATGCGGTAGCAAACACATTAATTAATTATCCTGCAATTCCTTTTGTGCTTGATCCAGTTATGGTGGCAACCAGCGGTGACCGGTTGTTGGCGAAAAATGCTATAACAGCACTAATCAAAAATTTAATGCCGCGCGCAACTGTTATTACTCCCAATTTATTCGAGGCGGCTGCGTTGTTGGATGCACCGATGGCGCAAACGGAAGCACAAATACAGCACCAGGCAGAACGGCTTTTGGCCATGGGCGCACAAGCTGTTTTAATGAAAGGTGGCCATGCGCAAGGCGCAGAGGCTAATGATTTTTTGTTCACGCATAACGAAAAATTTTTATTTAGTGCACCGCGTATAGCGACAAAAAATACTCATGGCACTGGCTGTACTTTAGCGGCGGCAATTACTGCAGGACTAGCCAGAAAATTAAGTTTGCATGATTCAGTGGCGCTAGCAAAAGATTATTTACAAAATGCTTTACTGCAATCGCACAAATTAAATATTGGGCCTGGCTGCGGCCCTGTACATCATTTCTATCAATTTTATTAATTGATTTAGCTAATTATTTATAAAGGGGATATCCCATGAATACCAGTGTAGAAAAAATTCTGAGTCAAACTGCAACAGTTGATAAAGCATCAGTACAGCCCTTTTCCGGATCACAAAAAATTTATGTTGCCGGCTCGCGTCCCGACATTCGTGTGCCTATGCGTGAAGTTATTCTTGCAGATACACATACAGATTTAGGCGGCGAGAAAAATCCTCCTGTGCGCGTGTATGACACTTCAGGTCCTTATACTGATCCGACGGTAACTATTGATTTGCGTACTGGTTTGCAGTCTATTCGTAGTGCGTGGATTGAAGAGCGAAATGACACTGAAATTTTAACAGATAGCGATTCAATATTTACCAGCGAGCGCATAAATGATCCAAAGCTTGCGCACTTACGTTTTAATTTAACGCGTCAAGCACGGCGTGCAAAAGCTGGCATGAACGTTTCACAAATGCATTACGCTAAACGTGGCATTATCACGCCGGAAATGGAATATATCGCTATTCGCGAAAATATGGCGCTGGCGCAAGCGCGCGAACTCGGAATGGACTCTCAATATAAAGCGTTGGGGCAGCAACATCAGGGTATGAGTTTTGGTGCGAGTATTCCCGATGAAATTACCCCTGAATTTGTTCGTGATGAAGTGGCGCGCGGCCGCGCAATTATCCCTGCCAATATTAATCATCCAGAATTAGAGCCAATGATCATTGGCCGGAATTTTTTGGTAAAAATTAACGGTAATATTGGCAATTCTGCATTGGGTTCATCTATTGAAGAAGAAGTAGAAAAGCTGACGTGGGGTGCGCGCTGGGGTGCAGATACGGTGATGGATTTATCCACCGGTAAAAATATTCATGAAACTCGGGAATGGATTATTCGAAACTCTCACGTACCGATTGGTACTGTGCCAATTTATCAAGCGCTCGAAAAAGTAGATGGTATTGCTGAAAATTTAACGTGGGAAATTTTTCGCGATACGTTGATCGAGCAAGCCGAGCAAGGGGTGGATTATTTTACAATTCATGCTGGCGTGCTATTGCGTTATGTACCGCTTACCGCCAAGCGCGTGACAGGTATTGTATCGCGTGGCGGTTCCATCATGGCGAAATGGTGTTTGTCGCATCACAAAGAAAACTTTCTTTACACGCACTTTGATGATATTTGCGAAATCATGAAAGCATATGATGTTTCCTTTTCGCTGGGGGATGGTTTGCGCCCGGGTTCTATAGCCGATGCAAATGACGCCGCCCAATTTGGTGAGTTAGAAACCTTGGGAGAACTGACTAAAATTGCTTGGAAGCATGATGTCCAGGTGATGATTGAAGGTCCGGGTCACGTGCCAATGCATTTGATTAAAGAAAATATGGAAAAGCAATTAGAAGTTTGCGACGAAGCGCCGTTCTATACGCTTGGCCCTTTAACAACTGACATTGCGCCAGGTTATGATCATATTACCTCTGGCATTGGTGCGGCCATGATTGGTTGGTATGGTTGTGCAATGTTGTGTTATGTCACGCCCAAAGAACATTTGGGTCTGCCCAATAAAGATGATGTAAAAGTTGGCATTATTACTTACAAAATCGCAGCTCATGCAGCAGATTTAGCGAAAGGCCATCCGGGCGCACAATTGCGTGATAATGCTTTATCAAAAGCGCGCTTTGAATTTCGCTGGGAAGACCAGTTTAATTTAGGATTAGATCCCGACACTGCGCGCTCTTATCACGATGAAACGCTACCAAAGGAATCCGCAAAAGTTGCGCACTTCTGCTCCATGTGTGGACCAAAATTTTGTTCAATGAAAATCACACAAGATGTGCGCGATTACGTAGCTAAGCAAGGTGCAGATATTTCAGCCATTGGTGAAGATCAGGTCTTAAAAATGATTGATGTCGAAGCAGAAATGAAACAGAAATCGCAAGAATTTTTGGCTCAAGGTGCTGAGATTTACCACAAGGTATAATTACAAGGTATAGACGTTTTCTATGATTAAAAATTCACAATTTACTCGTGATGATGTGGATATTAATCATCGCGAAGAATTATACAAACGCTTTTTTAGTGTCGAAAAAATAGTATTACGGCACAAATTATTTGCTGGTGGTTGGGGTAAACAAATTGAGCGAGAATTATTTGTTCGCGGTGAGGCTGTGGCTGTAATACTCTACGATCCAAAACATGATTTGATCGGCATGGTTGAGCAGTTTCGTATAGGTGCAATGTCTGAACCTAATGGACCTTGGTGCTATGAAGTTGTTGCGGGCATACTGGAAGAGGGTGAGTCACCAGAGGAAGTTGCACGTAGAGAGCTTATTGAGGAAGCTAATGTATCGCCCGATCAGCTACTGCATATTTGTAATTTTTTACCGAGCCCAGGTGGCAGCAATGAAAAGGTACATTTGTATTGTGGTTTATGTGATTTAACCCAAGCCGGTGGCGTATATGGTTTGCCTGGCGAGGGGGAGGATATACGATTTCATGTGCTTGTGGCTGATGAAGTGTTTTCTGAGTTATTAAAAGGCCGTTTTAATAACTCAGCTGCGTTGATTTGTTTGCAGTGGCTACAGTCTAACCGTGCAGCACTGCGGCCATAATAATTGTGGGGGAGCGATTGACTTAATCCCTATACTGGCTAACACTTCAATGGTGGGTTGACGGTTAAATGCACTGTCTTCCTCGTAGTGATTTACTGGTCTAAATATTAAGAAAATTTACCATGTTAAAAATGCGTGCACCGTTGCTAAATGATTTTTACGTTCGCCCAAAGGTGAAGTACAAAGTTAATTTGCCGTTGCAAATGGCTGAATGCGAAGCTAATTTTGCAAAGTTAAAAAAATTACTGCCGAGTGAGGGAGGTTTGCGGGAGTTTGCGGTGAGCCGCGGCACGCAAGAGTGGTTGCATAAAATTCTTGTAGTAGAACGTTCGCCTTACACAACGACTTTGCAGTTAACGCAAATAGCAAAATATACTAAAGATTCGAACTGGTTGCAGATGCCATGTTTGACTGTGCGCATGTACCATGATGCAGAATTAGCAGAAGTGTTAGCGTGGGAGGGGCACAAACGTTTGCGTCCCCGCTACAATTACCCCAATCAATCAATGTATCAGTGCGATGAAAAGCTTCAAATTAATCAGTTTTTAGGGGAATGGTTAAGCCTTTGTTTAAGGCAGGGTCATAGTGTTGACAAGGTTATGCCGGTTCTTAAATAAAAAAGCTCGCGTATGCATGCACGGGCTTTTTTATTTGTTTTCAAATCTGAAATAAATTTTTCTCTTTTTAAATGAGTTCGAAAATCTAAATAAGTTAACAGTTTTTTGATGTTAATGATTAAGTATAACTTATGCGAGCTGTGCCAGTTTTTCTTCTTTTGCTTTGTAACTAAGGCGCGCTGGTGTTCTTCCGCAACTAATTTTATATACGAAATTATAGCGAAGTGAGTGGTAAGTACTTTGCGAATTATCGAACGTTGCTTTCATTAAATGCAACTCGTTAGTTCTGTAAGTTTGTAGTGGTTGTATGGCTTCATCCGCAATACGCTGCTGTTTTTTCTGCTTCAGTAAAGGAAAGAAAAATTGGTCGCTTGCTAACTCCTCACACTCAAGCTGTAACGCTTGATGATAAAAATTCCAATCCTCGGCAAATACTTTATCCACTAATCCTATTTCTTTTGCGGTGCTAACCAGCAGGGGCATACAGCCTTCAATGAGTTCTAGTGCTTTAGCTTGGCCTACACGTTTAGGGAGCAAATATGTCCAATATTCTGAACCGTAAAGGCCCATCGTTAAATAATGTGGATTGAGTACCACGCCATTACGTGCGCAAACGACATCACACGCTAAAGGCACAATAGCCCCGCCAGCTCCGGCATTATTGCTTAATGCTGCAACGGTGAGCTTATCTGTCATGGTTATTATTTCATGCACTACATCGTCAATTGCGTTAATGTTTCGCCAGGACTCGTGGGCCGGATCGGAACTTGCTTCAATACAATTAAGGTGAATGCCATTGCTCCAAAAATCTTCGCCGCCTAAGAGCGCTATTACTCGTATATCGGAACGTTCTCGTAAATCGCGCAATGTGTTGAGTAAATCAATGCACTGCTCGGTGTTCATGGCGCCGTTATAAAAATCAAATCGTAAATAGGCAACAGCTTTGTTAACCTCAATACTAATATCATTTTGTACTCGCGACGGTAGTACGTTTAAGTGCGAGTATTGTTCAGGATTTTTAAACTGTTGAGTAATGACTTGTTGTGCTGGTAATTTAAAAAATATTCGATCTCCTTGAGTTGCCATTTTCATTTGGCGAATCCAAACGCTGCCGTCAGTTGTTGCAATACATACTGCCCCATTCCGGTAGCCAACAAGCTCACCTGCTGTTGCCTTATACAAACTATATTCTGCGCGAGCGCCATACAAATAAACTGCATTACCGGCAATATTATCTAAGACCCCGGGGAAACTATCAGCCGCGTTAATTTTTGTCACAATGGTAGCTGTGTTGTCCTTATTCCAGACTATGGTTCGCGAATCCTGGCGCATGAGCGGCATGAGCTGACCTTTCACTGCGGGATTGTTGTAGTCGAGTGCGCGGGGGAAAAAGTCAGGTTTGTGAATTGCATCAAGTAAAATTTGTTTTACTAATTTCACTGCAGTTGAAATTACATCTCGGCGATAAATGCTCGCCTTGGCCGCATTACGCACTGTAAAATTTTCTGTTGCCCAAATGTCGCCAGCATCCATTTCGGTGTTGGCTTGCAAGACAGTGACGCCCCAATGCGTGGATTGAGTAGTGATTGCCCAGTCTAAGGAGGATGGGCCGCGATCACCTTCAATGCCGGGGTGTACGATTAAGCAAAGATATTTTCGCCAAATGTTTTCAGGGACGCGATGCTTGAGGAAGGGACAAATAATAAGGCTGGGTTGAAATTCGGTAACTGCTTCATTCATTTGCTGTGAATCTGCTGACAGCTCAATAGAAACTTGATGGTTGTCAGCTTCAAGCTCCCGATGCATTCTCTGACACATGCCATTGTACCCGGAAGCAAACAGTAATATTTTCAAGGGCGACTCCTTCTTAATGTGTGATATTAAGTACAACTACAACCAGAAAATATTAAAAATAAGGCGTTGCATTAAATTATTAATTTAATGCAACGCCTTTGAAATACTTTAAAGCTACGCCCTTTCAGTCTCCCCTAATTCATCTTCCATGCGATGACTAAGTTGATTAAGCGACATAATCAAACATATCACGAGTAACAACATGCTTGCGCAGAAAATAAATAAACCCATGGTCATGGGTGTCATTGAGTTTTCAATGACGAAAGATTCAGTATCATGATTGTGGGCCATTTTCATCGCTGCCATACCGGTGTAATGCATGCCGCAAACCGCTATAGCCATAACCACAGCACTACATAACATAATCAGTGTGCCTTTTAGATTTACTGCTAACCATAGTGCGACTGTGGCAGCGACAATAGCAATCGCTACAGAAACCCCCACTAATGTTGAATCATAAGCCATGCTAGCACCAGGCATTACCATCGCTTCCATACCTATGTAGTGCATGCTTGCGACTCCCAAGCCAGTAAACATTCCTGCGCCTAATAAACGAGGAATTGATAAGTGGCCACTAACCGCAATATAAATTCCGATCCCTACCGCAATAATTGCAATCACGAGCGACAAAAAAGTAAGGCCAGGTGTGTAGCCGATGTCCATCGGAATTTGAAACGCTAGCATGCCAATAAAATGCATGGTCCAGATGGCGCCGCCGCCCAATGAAATGGCTGCCAACATTATCCATAACATGGAAGGTTCATTTTTTGAGGACTTCATTCCATTCGTTATTTGCAACCCCGTAAAGGAACCAAATACAGACACTAAAAAAGATAAAACCACGAGGAACCAGTTATAGCTAGCTTCCATTTCCATAAAAATTGCCTCTTTATTGTTGCTGCGAAATGGTGCACAGAATTTTCAATTGGAGTTATGTGCAATGGTATACAAGAGTTTCCATATTAAATTCTAGTGTATTCGTTCTGGTTATTCAAATGCTTTCCTGATAGATTAAATGCTGATATAGAATAAATAATCATAAGTTTTTACAAAAAATCATTTTTCAAATGTAATAAAAATTTTTAAAAAACAAAATTTAAAATTTAAAAAAACATGGCGTTAAATTCATAACGTGCTGAAATACATGTGATTTTCAAGAACTATAAAATTTAAAATTTGTGAGTTGGCGTCTGATGCATTATTTG